>CAJGCF010000032.1 GCA_904501865.1 uncultured Clostridia bacterium | reverse complement strand
GGTGTTGATTCAACCGATACTACAGTGATACGGCAATATAGCACTCAAAGTGATTATACGTTATGGAAAATAATCCAAACTACATCAGGCAATTATAAGCTTGTATGCAAAGCACTTGAGTCAAGCGGTTTGGTTCTTTCAGTTCCGCTTAATGCAAACAGCAATGGGACCAATCTTACTATGATCCCATATACCGATGATACGAATTATAAGGATGAGTGGAGCACACATATAGCAAGAGGTGCGGTGTTGCTTGCGGTTGAGGAAACCTATGATCGTTCAAGTTATTTTGGTACTATTCAATCCGAATTAGAAAGTATTGGGTACACAGATTGCTTCAACAATGATTCTACTATATCCAGTGGCGTAATGGAAGATGATCTCTTGGACTACATGCGATATTCAAAAATCACTTTGCTTCGTACACATGGCTCAAAAACATCAGTGGCGGTATCGGATGGTTACTTGACTGTTACAGATTTTGGGGCATTGCCTTCAAACTATTTATTGTATTCTGACTTGATCATTTATGGCGCTTGTTTAACTGCACAAGGAGGGCAATTTGATACCACAAATCTAGTCAATGCCACTCTTTCGGCTGGAGCAAAAACGGTTATTGGTTTTGAAACAAGCGTAGGTGCTTGTGCCTGCAATCACTGGTGCTTATGCTTTTTTGGATACTATACTCAAAATTATGATGTAGAAGGCAAAACATATCGCGAAGCCTGCGATTATGCATACAGTAGGGTATTAAACGATTTGACATATTCGGATAGAGACAACTTGAAAAATAGTGTAATAGTTGGAAACGAATATTTTCAATAGAGTTGTTGCGTTGAGGAGAGTTTTATGAAAAGAAAATTTATATGTGTTTTTACAGTGTTGAGCGTTGTGATGTTGTTATTTGGGTGTCGAGCATACGATGATTCTAACAATACCTCAGAGCTCGATGGCGAAATAAAGGCAGAACACACGGGATCTGCTGAAAGCACTCAAATAGAAAGCGAATCAATAACAGAACAAAAAGTTCCTAGTGAGACAGATATAGTTGTATCTAATATTACCTACGGATCCGGGGTGGTTGATTGCCCATCCTCAAACGAGCTCGAACCCATCATATATATTGATCCCGCGGTTCTTTTGACGCGTACTGTTACAATACTGGGCAAAGATTATAATTTGATTTATCTCAAAACAGTTGAACATCCTAATCTTGACAAAATAATTCACGGATATACTGTAGAGGGAGAGGAGGAGTTTTACTCATCAATTTCCTTTGACGCGGAAACAGACAAAATAGTTAAGTACTGCCTTAAGTATGATGTTGTGCCAGCTACCGAGCAAGAATGTATTAATTTGCTAATGTCCATTATCGGAGAAGACTACAATTTATCTCAATATGAATACTCTTTTTCCACATGCTATTGGATAGTTGAGGAAAATTATTCGGAACGTACAAGCAAGGATTATTTTTATAATTGTAGTGACAATGAAGAATGGGTTGACTATTCCATCAGCTACACAAGAGACATTTGTGATATAGCCACAACAGAGTATATTCGTGCGGTCTTTATGGACGATTCATTTGTAATTGAAGTATACGACTTGGGATACACATCTGATATGTTTGAGGATAGCCTTAAACACATTGACAAGTTGGAGGCATCTATCGGCGAAAGCCTTAACGCACATATCAAAGATGGATTGATGGTAAATGACTTCACAATAGCAGAACAAACTATGTTTTTGCGAAATGGAATTACCAATATTGTTTCCGACGTCATAGTGACAGTTACAAACACAAGTAACAACGAGACATATGATGTGGTTATACAATTTGTAACAAAGTTTATAATTAAGTAGTTGGTTATTAAGACTGTTTTGTAAAAAATAAAAAATCCTTAAATTTGGACTATAATGATGGTTCGGGTTGTGATCCTGAAACCAATACAATAGGTTTGTCCGATTATAGATATCCCATAATTGCTATAATCAAAGATCAAAGCAAACAAAATAATATATTAGTATTAGCGCACGAATTAACACATTTATATGGAGTTACTCATCATCAAAAAATCTCAGGAACAATTTGCATTATAGATGAGGAAAGGTACACATATAATGACCCCGATGATTACAGCACTTACTGGTGCCAGAATTGCATAAATAAAATCAAAGAAAATGCGGACAAACACTGAACGAGTATTCAAGGGAGGAGAACTGTATATGAAACGAACAATATTTACATTTGTATTGGTTTTTTTACTTGCTTTTGTAGGGTGTAACAATTTAAAAACAAACGAAGAGATTTCATCTAATGATCAAACTAAGGATAACACGACCGACGGAGAAATAGCTACGTCAAATCTCGAAATAGAAACAGATAATACCAAGTTTTATTCCGAAGAAAAAGATTGGCAGGCCTTCATCGAAAGTATAAATGACAGTGATATTCTTACGAGTTCTACCGATACTACAAGAAATAATATAATAACTCACCGTATTGAAATTATCGGATATCAAACAACGTCAGTTAGCTATGTTGAATTTGACGATTCGGATTGGGAGTTTAATGTATATTGGAATCAGCCTAAATCGGATCATGAAATAAGACATCATGTGTTTTATTGTGCAAAAGGTGTGGATGTAGCGGCGGCAACATTCGGATACACGGAAATCGATTCCTCAAATGATATCTACGTAAAAAAGATAAACAATGGAAAAATAGCATATGTTTGTTTGATAAATAGCAAAATGTTCATGCGCATTGTGCTTTCACAGGATTGTGATAATTTTGATGATATATCCAAACAACTCATTGATTATGCTATTGAGATCAAGGATATTGCCAATCCCGGATCAATAGAATGATGATAAGCTCAATTAACAAGATGATCAATGAATCCTAAGAAATAGAAATATTAAAAATCATCCTCCGTGTGAGCTCACACGGAGGATGATTTATTTTTTATAAACACGAATGTTTCCCTATAGCCGAAGAGATTTGAACTCACATGGTTTTGTGTGGCAAATATCCGCACCCGCCACAGATAAAATTCTCACAACATCTTATGTTGCTTCCTATTTTCTCTTTGCATCTGCATAATATTTTCTCACTCAAAACGGCGTAGCACTCTTCGTCTATAATGGCGCCATTCTTTACAACAAGCATATCATTCCTTAGAGTGCGATATGTCTTGTCCCTTATTTTTGAACACAAATATCTTGCTTATAACGTAATTGCAGATTATAACTATGGCCGCCGCCAAAATCTTTGCGCCTATCTCACAGAGATTCCACTCTCTGCCAAAGCTTGAAACGCTTGTAAGCGCGGGAATAAGCGCCGCTGCGCCCATAGCCGCAAAAAGCGTGACGAGGTAATCTATAAAGAACGTAACCACGCGCCCACCCGCGAATTTCACGAGCTGAAGCGGCAGAGACACATCACGGTCGGCGTCGGTAAACACCCATTTGCGGTTTGTGAAAAAGGCAAACAACACCGCCGCCATCCACTGAATTATCTGCGCCACGGTGTATCCTGCCACGTACGTGCCGCTTGAGGTATCGTCGACCTCAAGCCCGAACGCAGCCTTCCACGCCCACAAGAGCGCGAAATATACTATCCAGCCCACCGCCGTCGTCAAGACGCCGAACAGAAGATACATAATTATCTCTCTGTATTTTTCAAATAACCTTTTCATTAAACATCTCTTGTCTCGGGGCAATATCCCCTTTTATCAGCCTATCTTGAAGGTAGTTCCCTGCGGAGTGTCTATAAGAGTAACGTTCTTGCTTGCAAGATATTCTCTTATTCTGTCAGCCTCCGCGTAATTCTTGTCCTTCTTTGCCTGCTTTCTCTGCTCAATAAGACCTACTATCTCGGCAACGAAGGGGTCACTCATATCATACGCGTTCTCGGCGTTCTTCTTCTCCTCCTCAGCGCGCTTCTCTGCTCTTACCTTTGCTGCCGCCTCAACAAGTCCTATGGAAAGAACTCTGTCAAAGTCTGCTATCAGCGCGAGCTTGGTCTTGCCGTTGGTCTTGAGCTTGAGCACGTCGTAAAGTGCGGTTACCGCCAAAGACGTGTTGAGGTCGTTGTCAAGCGCGTCCGTAAACTTCTTCTTGCCCTCCGAGAACGCCGCCTCGTCAAGCTCTCCGTCGTTCTCGTCAAGCTGAGCAAGTCTTACCACCAGCTTGTTGTACGCGGTGGTAGCGTTATCAAGGTTCTCATAAGAGAACACGAGCGACTTGCGATAGTGCGACTGCAAGCAAAAATATCTGTAAGCCAGAGGGTTGTATCCCTTGCTCTCAAGGAGAGAGACTGTCAGAAATTCTCCGCTTGATTTGCTCATCTTGCCCGAATTGGTATTGAGATGATATACGTGGAACCAATAGTTACACCACTTGTGACCTATATAAGCCTCAGACTGCGCTATCTCGTTGGTGTGGTGCGGAAATTGATTGTCGATTCCGCCGCAGTGTATATCAAGATATTCACCGAGATACTTCATACTGATGCCCGAGCACTCGATATGCCAGCCGGGATATCCAACGCCCCAGGGAGAATCCCACTTGAGCTCCTGGTCATCAAACTTGGACTTGGTAAACCAGAGCACGAAATCCGCCTTATTCTTCTTGTTCTCGTCTCCCTCAACTCCCTCACGGACGCCGACTTCAAGGTCCTCCTCCGTGAAATCATTGAAAACGTAGTACTCCTCAAGCTTGGAGGTATCGAAATACACGTTGCCGCCCGCAATATATGCGTAGCCTTTATTAAGCAGTCCCTCAACAAGCTCTATAAACTCCGCAATACAACCCGTAGCGGGCTGTACGGTGCCGGGCACCTTTATGTTGAGCTTGTCACAGTCGGAAAAGAACGCGTCGGTATAGTATTTCGCTATCTCAAGCACGGTCTTGTGCTCTCTTTTAGCACCCTTGAGCATCTTGTCCTCGCCCGTGTCCCCGTCGCTCGAAAGGTGTCCTACGTCGGTTATATTCATAACTCTGTTGACCTCGTAGCCAGAGTAAGAAAGATACTTTTCAAGCACGTCCTCCATAATGTATGTACGGAGATTTCCTATGTGCGCAAAGTGATATACGGTAGGTCCGCAGGTGTACATGCTTACCTTTCCAGCCTCTCTTGGCACGAACTCCTCTCTCTTTCTTGTCAGTGAATTGTAAAGTAACATATTTTTCTCCAATCTGCCTTGTGGCACGTGTGGTTTTATTTATATAAGGTCGGCCATTCTCTTAAGTCGGTTGGCCGCAAAAACTATTCTCTTTCCAAAGCTTTTTCTCTGCTCTCTGTCAGGCGGCAGGTGCGAGGCCTTCACCTCAAGATTGAGCACCCCGCAAAATCCTGAAAGCTTTATTCCTTCGGCAACGTCATCGAAATCCGCGACTCCCTCAAAGGGAACCATATGCGAGTCTCGCTCCCCCTGCCCCTCGTTATCGTGAACGTGAAGTATGGCTATCCTGCCGCACAGCTTTACCATCTCGGCGGAGTTTTTAAGTCCGCTAATGCTTGCGTGTCCCGTATCCCAGCAATTCTGTACTCCCAACTTTTTGGCCAAAGCGCCTATCTCCTTAGCACAAGAGCCGAAAAGGTGGTCAGCGGAGCTCTCCTTGGGGCTAGCCATATTCTCTATACATATAGTTACACGCTTTGACGTCGCGTATCGGCATATAGGAGTTAGAAAGGCTATATTTCTGTCAAGCCACTCCTCATATGACACTCTTGTGGAATGCAGTGCTATGGGGTGCATAACGGCTATTCCAATACCCATAAACGCCGCTGCGTCTATGCCTCGTTTTACCTCTGCGGCAAAGTTCTCCATAAGCTCCCTGTTATACGGATTTGGCATATATAGGGGAAGGTGGCAGGACGGGAACGTCAATCCGCGCGCGCGTGCACGTTGCGCTGCGGCGTACAAAATTCCCCGTTTGGCATCGTCAAACGCCGCCATACTGTCAAAAGACATATCAATAGCGGGTATCCCGACCTCACTGAAATAGTCAACCATTGAGGAATAGGAAAAGTGGCCGCCCGTGTGCTCGTCGTATATACGCGACGGAGCGCAAAAGACTATTTTTTTCATCCATCTGCCTCCCTTCCTTCAAAAAACCGATATTTCATTTTATTATATCAAATTATAGCCCGTTTGTCAATCAATATCTCAACTTTTCGCTCTTTTTGCTGCCGCTTTTTTTGTTTCCCAAAAAAGCTTCCACTTGCGACAACTAGACGGGGCTCTTTGAGGTATTTATGATTACGACTACAACGCACCCACTGCCGAGCATCTTGAGAAGACTCACGAACCCTTCTTCAAGCGCATAAGAGAAAAGCACCCTGAGGTGCCCGTAGTTATACTCACCCGTCCGTCTGCGGAATACAAGCCCGGCGACGCGCGCAAGGCTATCATCAAGCGCACATATGACAACGCGGTCGCGGAAGGAGATAAGAACGTTTACTTTGTCGACGGTGAGACTTACTTTAAGAAAGAGGATGCATATATGTGCTTGGTGGACACAGTTCACCCCAACGATTTCGGCTTTATGTGTATGGCTAATACCATCCAGCCCGTTATCGAGGAGATACTGGCGGAAATGAAGTAAAAGCAAAGGTAGCGGTGTTGCCGACCTCCTTATGAGAGGTTGGCAACACCGCTATCTTTTTGTTATTTTATTTTTCTGCACTCGATGTAAAATCTCTTGTCCGCCGCGTGTCCCATCGAGAAGGTCTTTCTCGGGAGCGCGCCATCGCATATAACGGTCTTATAGAGCATATCCTTGCCCATTCCGTCAAAGAGGATTCCCACAGCGTTTTCCCTTTGCGCCAAAGTCTTTGTGCTGTCAACGCCGTGTATATAATCCACCTCTGCCTCGGGGTGAAGCTTCACGTATCCGTCAAGAAAGCTCTGCACCGTTCCAACCGCAAGCTGCTCACAGGGCGACTCAACGGTGATGCTCCTCTCGCCGTCTGCCCAGACTACGTCTATTTCCTGCCTTGCTGCAGTCCCCTTAAGGCTTGAGGTATATCTTGCAAGATCCTCGTAAAAGCTCTCGGGCTCTACGCCAAACACTACTCTGTATATAGGCTCAAACTCAAGCGCCGAGTCGTGAAGATTAACAAGCTCACAAAGCGCATATCTTGCGGGGTGCTCCCTTGCCGCATCTTCTCCTATCTCTCGCTTTATCTCCTCATAAAGAGTCTTTGCGGTTGCCAAGGAGTGATTCCCGTCCCCGATGGCAAACAGCAGCGAAGGCGCGTCAACTCCGTATCTCTCCTTGGATATTCCGTCACTCGCGAGCTCTCCGAGCGCGGAATTTACACCGTCAAAGCTATCTTTATCAACAAAATAAGCCTTTACGTGTCCACCGCCGCCCATAAGTTCGAAGTCATACGCGACCTCGTACTTATCCTTGCTTTTTGCAATATTTCCTATGACTGTGTCACAAGGGTCGTCAATAAGCACCATAATATGCGGCAGCTCAAGGCAAGCATCGCGGCGTATCTCTACTCGCGGAGGTATGCGCTCAAGCACAGTTCCCTCTGTCGCGCGTGTAAGAGAGGTCGAACCCTTATGAAAATCGTAATCCTCAAGGTCAACAGCTCCCACAAGTCCGCGACGTATTTTTCCGTCCGACTGAGTGCGTTCGAGATATATCATACTGTCAGGGTGCGCCTGGAGCACGCCCTCGGATAGATATTTTCTCATTTTGTCGTTTATTTTAGGTATCTCACTCTCACTTTTATCAAGATATGCCTCGGGGAGCATAAGCCTGAGCGTAGATGGCGCGTCGCCCACCAGCCGCCCTGCCTCCTCCCAGTATTCAGGCTCGCTGGTATATTGGTCGCAGGCTACCGTAGCCCATTTGAGCCCGTCAACCCTTGAAAAGTCGGGAAGGCATATATCTGCAGGAAAAAAGTAGGTCTTCATATTTCTCTCCTTGTCTCGGTGTTTCTTTTTTTATTTTACCACAAAAACCGCGTTTCTTCAAGTGCCACGAGGGATATTTTTGTCGTTCGGTGCAAAAATCAGACATCGGACTCGGGTTTTTGTGTGTTTTTTGAGACCCAAGCCGACAAAAACTGTCTTTTTATGAATAATTACTATTGACAAAAAGTCCGCTTTTTCATATAATATATTATATATTTGTGTTGCGGACATAGGACCGCAGATTTCTATTCGACACAGGTTGCAGTTTTTACTGCGGAAAGGATATATATTATGAGTCTTAAGGTTGTAAAATTCGGCGGCTCCTCTCTGGCTGATGCGGAGCATTTCCGTCAGGTAGCCGAGATAATAAAGGCAGACCCCTCCCGCCGTTACGTTGTTCCCTCCGCCCCCGGCAAAAGATTCTCCGAGGACACCAAGGTTACGGACATGCTCTACTCTCTCTATGAGCTAGTACGCTCCCGCGCGGCATCAGAGGTCATCGATGCGCATTTCGCAAGCATAAAAGCAAGATACAACGACATAATTTCCGAGCTCGGTCTTGATTTTGACCTTTCAGGAGAATATGAATACATCAAAAACGCCGTTCTTCACAATTCAGGACGCGATTTTGCCGCAAGCCGCGGAGAATACCTCAACGGTATTATTCTGGCAAAATACTTGGGCTTTGATTTCATAGACGCCGAGAACGTCATTTTCTTCAAGGAAAACGGAAGCTTTGACGAGGAAAAGACCAACGATATACTCTCTCTTGAGCTCAAGGAGCACAAGAATGCCGTCATTCCCGGATTCTACGGCACGAGTCCAAACGGAACGGTAGTCACGTTCTCGCGCGGTGGCTCTGATATAACGGGCTCTATCGTAGCGCGCGCGGCAGAGGCAGACCTCTACGAGAACTGGACCGACGTATCGGGCTTTATGATGGCAGACCCCAGAATAATCAAAAATCCCAGCATTATTGATACCATCACATACCGCGAGCTCCGCGAGCTTTCATATATGGGAGCTACGGTTCTTCACGAGGACGCAATATTCCCCGTGCGCAACGCGGGCATTCCGATAAACATCAAGAACACCAACAAGCCCGAGGACAGAGGCACTATGATAGTTTCTCAAGCTTCGGGATACGATACCGAGCACATTATCACGGGTATCGCGGGCAAAAAGGGCTTCTCTGTCCTCACCATAGAGAAGGACATGATGAACTCCGAGGTCGGATTTGGCAGAAAAGTTCTTGAGTCTCTTGAGGACTTCGGCGTGGCGTTCGAGCATCTTCCCTCGGGAATAGACACGATGAGCGTTATCGTCTCCACCTCACAGATAGACGAGCACAGAGAAAAGGTGCTTCAGTCCGTCACAAGACGTACAAAGCCCGACAGCGTTACTCTTGAGGACGGCCTGGCGCTGGTTGCGGTGGTTGGACGCGGAATGGTAAAGGCTCGCGGAACCGCGGCTCGCGTATTCTCGGCTATCTCGGGTGCGGGAGTAAACATCAGAATGATAGACCAGGGCTCTTGTGAGCTCAACATCATAGTCGGCGTTGACGAGCAGGATTTCGAGAAAGCTCTTAACGCAATCTATAATGAATTTGTGAAATAATCCCACCAACAAGAGTTTGTCTTTTTAAATAAAGAAATCCGCCGTTTCGGCGGATTTCTTTATTTGATATGGACTTTTGTTCTGCATTAAATGAGACGGCCGATTTATCCTTGTTTTCTGATCAAGCTCTTACAGCTCAAATATCTTGACCGACTTTATAGCACTTCCCTCATGCCTCTCGACCACCTCGCCGAGAGCAAAAAAGCTACCGTCCTCGCTACACACGCGCACTCGCGTTCCGACCTCAAAAGAGGTCTTTATTTTTTTCTGATAGATAGGGCAACCATCGCGGAAGAGCTTTTCAAAAAACTCAGGCAATCTCACAACGCAAAGCTCACTAAAAAGTCTTTCCGTTGGGAGCAATATCGACTCTCTTTCCTCTTGGCTCATCTCATCAAGCTCGTCGAGTGTGTAAGTCTCGTTTATAGATATTCCGCAAGCTTCTGTTCTGTTAAGCTTAGCCATAGCTCCGCCGCAGCCGAGCGCTTTTCCAATATCGGCACAAAGCGTGCGGATATACGTGCCTCCGCTGCAATTCACCGACAAAACATAGTCGATCTTGCTTTCCGTGGGCTCACATTCAAGCGAAAAAACAGTGATCTCTCTAGGCTTTCTCTCGACGTCAACGCCACGGCGGGCAAGCTCGTATAGCTTCTGTCCGTTCACCTTTAGCGCGGAATACATCGGGGGTGTCTGCATTATTTTGCCCACAAAGCTCTCACACGCGTCTGTGACCTCGGTGCTCGTGGGTATTTGCTCACTCTCTCCTAACACCTCTCCCGTGATATCCTCGGTGTCAGTGGTAAGTCCCAGCCGCAAGGTCGCCTCGTATTTTTTGGAGTGGCTGGATATATATTCACACGCCTTTGCCGCCCTACCCACGAGAACCACAAGCACGCCCGTCGCCATAGGGTCAAGCGTTCCCGCGTGCCCCACGCGTTTGGTGCCGTAGAGCCTTCGCACCTTATTCACAACGTCGTGCGAGGTCACGCCCGACGGTTTATTGACCGCCAGAATTCCTCCGGGAAGATTATCTTCAGGTGTATGCTTCATTATACTATCCTTATCAGTTGAATTTAACTACAGCCGAGCAGATCGAAAATCCCTTTTCCGAAAAATTCTTTTCATACTCGGTCATCACGTTGCCCTCGGCACGCTCGCTGTTATGCAGGTCTCGTGTCATCCAATCGACCTTGCAGCCGAACTCCCCAAACTCTTCAAGCGAAAAATCGAAAAGTCCGGCGTTGTCAGTCTTGAATACCAGTTCTCCACTATCCTTGAGCAGCTTTTTATATTTTGCAAGATAGTTTCTGTGCGTCAGGCGACGCTTTGCGTGCCCCGCCTTGGGCCACGGGTCGCTGAAATTCAGATATATTCTGTCAAGGCTCTTCTCGGGGAACCACTCCTCGAGATTATCGGCGTTTCCGATTATAAACCTCAGATTGTCAGGCCTTGTATCCTTGCACGCCACGGCCTTCTCAAGAGCGACACAGCACACGTCTGGTACTTTTTCCATGGCAATAAGATTTTCCTCGGGGCGAGCCGCCGCAGTTCCTACCGCAAAGTTTCCCTTTCCGCACCCTATCTCAAGGCAAAGTCCCTTTTCTTTGTGGGAAAAAGGCAATGTCGGATCGACTTTGAGTATGGTAGGATCGTCTATCAGTATATCGGCACAGGCGCGGATCCTCTCCTCCCCGTGCTTCTTTTTTCTCATTCTCATATTTTTGTACCATTTGTTAAAAGTTTTTGGGAAATTTGGAAAAGTGAAGATGGGAAGAAGACACTTTTTCAAAAAGGGGCTTCTCCCCTCTCTTCTTCTATCTCTTACACGTTAAATCTGAACAGAACTATGTCTCCATCCTTCATAACGTATTCCTTGCCCTCGGAGCGAACAAGTCCCTGCTCCTTCGCGGCTACCATATTGCCACAAGCCACAAGGTCGTCAAAAGCGATTACCTCTGCTCTGATGAATCCGCGCTCAAAGTCACTGTGTATCTTTCCTGCCGCCTGAGGCGCCTTTGTTCCCTTTGTAATGGTCCACGCCCTGACCTCCTCGGGTCCTGCCGTGAGGTAGCTTACAAGACCGAGCAAGGCGTAGCTTGCCTTGATAAGCTTATCAAGACCACTCTCCTCGATTCCCATATCCGCGAGGAACATCTGCTTTTCCTCACCCTCAAGCTCGGCTATCTCAGCCTCGATTCCCGCGCAAACGGCGATAACCGCGGAGTTCTCGGACTCTGCAAAGCTCTTCAGCTGCATGTACGCGGGATTGCCCACGGGCTCCTCTCCCGCCTCATCCTCACTCACGTTTGCCACGTATATTACGGGCTTCATAGTAAGCAGGGGTGTGTCGTACAGACACGCAAGCTCGTCATCGGTAAGTGTCATAGTTCTCGCGCACTTGCCAGATTCAAGCACAGAGTAGATGCGCTCGAAAAGCTCCAGTTCGCCCGCAAGCGTTTTGTCACCCTTCATAGCCTTTTTGGTGCGGTCTATTCTTCTCTCAACCATTTCCATGTCCGAGAAAATGAGCTCCATATTGATAGTCTCAAGGTCTCGCATAGGATCAACAGAGCCGTCGACGTGTATAATATTTTCATTCTCAAAGCAACGCACTACGTGAAGTATAGCATCACACTCGCGTATATTGGACAAGAACTTGTTTCCAAGTCCCTCTCCGTGCGACGCGCCCTTGACAAGTCCCGCGATATCCACGAATTGAATGACCGCAGGGGTATATTTTTTAGGGGAATACATATCCGCAAGAACGTCAAGTCTCTTGTCGGGCACAGTCACGACGCCCACGTTGGGCTCTATGGTGCAGAATGGATAGTTCGCCGATTCCGCTCCCGCGTTCGTCAATGCATTAAAAAGAGTTGATTTGCCTACGTTTGGAAGTCCCACGATACCGAGCTTCATATATAACTACCTGCTTTCCGTAAAAATACTCATTATTATCAATTACAAATACATTATAGTACATTTTGGCATATTTTTCAAGCCTTATCGGCAAAATTAACTGCAAAGCCTTGATTTTTTTCAAAAAAGACGAGGCGCGTTTACCCCGCGCCTCGTCTTTTTGGTAAATTTCAATCTCAGTGTTTTTCAACTTCCGCCGTGTTTTACAAACGGAAAGTCGAAATCATATAAATTTTGTTATTGATTCTGTTCTGTGTATCCGTTCATCACGGCGCTGATTCCGCTACCAGTGGCAACGCCATAGTAGGTCTCCGTGGATCTCCACGTCTCCGTGTTAAAGGATCCGCTTCCGTACCAACCCGAATAGTTGTTAGTCCTTGCTTCTCCCGCAAATATGTCGCCCGTCTGCGCCCATTCTCCGTCTGCGCTCTTGGAATATACCACAGCGTAAACAGGAACGTAGGACCAGGTCGCGCCAAGATCGTCCGCGGTAATATAAAGCACCAGATCCTTTTCGCTTGAACCGTAAACGTTCTTTTCCTTTATCATAACGGTGATCGGAACCTCCTCGTTGCCGACGTTGAACGTCAACGCTCCCTCAAACAGTGCCGTAAGCAACGCTTGGTCGTCGCCGTCTGCACCCGAAAGGTTGCCTATATAGTTACCCGATGTATCGGACTCCATATTATCAATAACCGTCTGATACGTGTTTGAAGGATCGACCGTTATCTCTCGATTATTGTAGGTATAGGTTACCTCGTCCTCAAGTCTGTTGTTGATGATGTCGGCGAACTTATCGGTCACGCCCTTGGATACAGCCTGCGTAAGATCGTTGGAATCAAGAACGAAATCAAGCTCGTGAAGCATTTTTCTGGTCTGATTCGTGCTTCTTCCCGTGTACGTCAGAGTTACAGTGAAAAGAATCTTCTCGCCGGGCTTCACCTCTGTTCCCTGTCCGGGAGACACGCTCCAATCAATGTTGGCGTAGGAAAAAGAATCCGCAAGTCCCTCTATTTCGGGATATTCCTCAAGCACGTCAAAGAACTGACTGAACTGCGTGCCGTTGACTACCCTGACGTCAAAGGATACGTAGGAGTTCCTTCCGCTGAACGTGATCTCGCTCATAACCTTGGTGGACGGGTGTCCTATGTTTACGGGTGAGGTGGTAATAGTCGCGCCCGAGGTCTGCACGTTGATTATCTCGGAGATAAACATAGCGTTGGGCGGGATTATATGAACCTCTGCCTCGACCGTAAGGTCCGAGCTTATCGTTGCATATCCCACACAGGTAAACAAAGACATAATGGAGAGTGTAAGTCCCAATAATGCTTTTGCCCACATTTTCACGATATACACTCTCCTTTCTGTAAAGAATTAAATTTCCTGGTTTTCATCCTCGGGAGTTATCATCGCGGTGAGCATCTTTTCAGCTCTGCGTCTGACTACTCCGATTATTTTTTTAAGGGGATGGCTGAGCGTCGCGGGATCAATATTGTAATTTCCCTTTGCGACCTCTGCTTCACGGACTACGTCCTTGTCGCCTTCCTCGTCTCTTGTAGGAACAAGAACTACGTCTCCCGCTTCGACTTGGTTTCCGTCCGGATCGTAGCGGTACGTCTTGTGTTCTCTTTCTTCCCAAAAAATATCTATCACCTCGACCGTGTTTTGATCCTCAGCGTCTATTTCGGGAATCGCGGCGAGAATTTCCTCAACCTCGCTGTCCGTTTCTCCGGCGATATCCTCTGTGAGATCATCGTCTACGGTAACAGTGACCTCGGGCGTGTCCTCCTCGTTTGCCTGAACCTCGATTTCGGGCTCCTCAATAAGAGTCTGGATCTCGGGCTCGGGAGTTGGTGTTGCTTGATTTACGACTACCTTTACTACGGGACGTACCACGTTGGTAATATTCGGCTTCACAACAGTCGCGGTCGCCGACTCCGCTAAAGGTTCGGTCTCGGGCTCTGTATAACCCTCCACCTTGATCTCATACAAATACAAAAGCTTGCTATCCGTGGGGATAATAAACTTGGTGCAGGTCTTATCATGGTTTTCAAACATAAGAATAGGTGCCTGTATGGTGTCTCTGATCTCAAGCATCTCGTCAAATGTGTTGACCATAATGACCTGATATCCGTGCGTGTTAAACAGATTGTTGATCTTCTGTATATAAGATTTATATTGAGAAATGATCTTCTTAACACGCGCCGTATAGGTGATGTCAGCGGTCCTGGTAAGACAGATGAATACTACAAGGAACGCTATAAGCAAAACGTCCACTACGCCGAAAACTATCGCGGCAGTCTTGAATGCTTCACTTCCTATGCCTCTTGTGCAGGCTATCATTTTGGCTTCCTCGTCGGGAACCGTAGACGTCATTTTAATATTGACCGTTTTGGTCGTAAGAGGTATACGCAATTCGGACGTGTAGGTGTCAACGCTACTACCCGAAAACGCATTACAGTCGCTGAGCACGTCGACCTCAAGCGTAACGATAATGTTGCTCGTGGTATCGCTCAAGGAATAAGTCTCAAGGAACTTGTTGGCAAGGTCGTTGTACTCGTCATAATTGAGCACTACGATCTCGTTTATCACAAGTCTGTTTGAGCTGCTTTGCGATTTGTTGCTTACACTGACCAGCTCGTACTCGGGATTGAAGATGGGAACGTCCGACGTATTGTCAATGATCTCAAGCCTTGACTTTATGGTGTATGAATAACGGTAATTAACGTCATCCGTATCCATATCTATCTCATAATTGAAGTCGGCTATGATCTTGTCTATCAGTGACGCTACGTAGGATTGATCCTTCTCGAGATACGGCGAATCGTAAAACTCGTTTTCCTTAAGGAACACATTGTAGTCAATGCTTCCGCCCTCGCTGTATCCGATATAATAGGTCTTATTTAGCTGATACGATACTATTCCCGATATCAGCACAGCAAGAGTTACCGCGATTATTATAACAGATTGTGTGAATATCCATTTGTCTCGGTTTTTTTGGTAGCCCGCGCGTTTCTTCTTTTCGGATTCCGACATTTATGTAACCTCCTTTCTTTTAATTTGGTATTAATTCTCTGAGCCACAGAGTCGGGTATCCGACGTATGCGACCTTAACGTCGGTCAGTCCGACGATATCAGCCTCCGTCCTGTATCCCATATCCATGTCCTCGTTGGCGTCTCCCTTGGTGTAATACCTTGTCTCGCCATTGATGTTTTGGATCTGAACTACTCTGTGTACGATTTTTGATTCATCTTGAAGAAAGACTATTATCTGCCCCTCCTCAATCGGTTGTCCGTCATATCTCTCGTATATGATCATATCTCCCTTATTGACCTCGCCCGTCATACTGTCCGTTGCTATGACGAGAGCGCCAAACCTGAACTGACAGGAGATAAGCATTGCCGCCGAGACGGTGACGATCACTGTAAGTGCCACGCCGACTCCTCCAAGCTTTCTGCCCTTTTGGACGGCGTTTTTCTTTGTTTTCCCAAACATTGCCGATATGAATGTAAGCATTATCATCGGCAGGATCATCTTTATACACGCGCTGAGAGCATCTGTCATAGCTGCGGCAGACTTAATGAAATAAATATACAGCGTCGTGATCATACGAAACGTGATGTTGGGCCACATTCCGTAATTTTTGGATACGTAATGATAATAGATGTTTGCGCTGAGCGCAGGAAACAATGCCATACCGACCAGATCCATAAAGCCATTGAAGCTTGTAATGCCCGACAGGCTCGAGACCGTCAGGATCTCCGCCAAAACGCAGGAAAGATAAGTAATAAAGTCGGCAAGCTTGCTCTTTTGAGCTAAAACGACGTATCTTATCACCTCAACAGAGGCGATAATTACCGCAAGAGGAAGGACGTGCTTTATCAGCAATTCCGCGTTTACAAAATAGGGATTTTTGTAAAATCCGAAATATATTCCCGACATTTCCTTGAGCATAACGTAAATGGCTGCCATGACCGACGTCAGTAAAAGCACTTCTCTTTTGTTTATCGACACCGAGGTGCGTTTTCTTATAAAAAGCCATACCGCGACTGCCGCAGGAAGCAGAATGCAAGCCGTAACTATCTTACTGCTTCCGAGGTCCACGAAAAGAGAGCCAAGGAGAACAGCAAATATTATTAAAGACGTTATATAGAGAACTCTCTTATCCTTGTTCATCTGCTGTTCTCCTTTCCTTCAAATTATCTTATAAATAACGTCGTTAAAATCAGGGCTCGTCAGAGGTTGCGTGTACCTTGATCGTAAAGGTCTTGTCAAGAGTATCACTCGCACCCTTAAGCATCGTAACCGTTATCTTCAATTCTGCCTCTTCGTTCTCTTCAAGACCGTCAGCAACTTCTGCCTCGTTTACCCATTTCCACTCAACCTTGAACATGCCGTCTTCATCTCCGTAGGTTATAACAGGATTCTGAAGATACATAGTAATATCGTTTCTGTTCTTGACAGTGAACGTGCCCTCAAGATAATCGTCCGCATAGCTCATGCCCGTTACGTTGTACACAACACTCTTCACACCGCCGTCAAGAGCGTCGGTAGTACCGGCGATGCCTGCTCTATTGGCATTTCCCATAGTGTATTCTGTAATAACAACGTCAAAGGTCTGGGGAGCAGTGGTTACCTTACCGTGAATAAACAGATCTCCCGAAACGGTCGCATAACCGATTCCAAGTGCCAATGCCGAGATGAGCAAAAGCGCGATTATTAGTGTTCTTCTTTTTTTCATTTTTGTTATCTCCTTAAAAAAGATTTATTTGTCAACAAGATCCTCCCTATTAGATCTTGTCGTATCCAATGTAAAAAACTGCCTTTTTACAGCTTTATGTGCGTATTGTAACACCTGATGACTACATTGTGACTACAAACGGAAAAATTTTTTGCCAAAAAATTTCGTCCGAGCCAAAAACATAGCTCGGACGCAAAAATATTCATCTTATTTTCTGTAGCTGATTCTCAAGGTATCCGACGGTAAACTCCGCCCACGAGTACGCGCTCATATACTGTCCCGTGAAGGAATTTATTGCCTTAACGTCTCCCTCAAGGAAACGGTAGTAGTCGCAGTC
>CAJGCF010000031.1 GCA_904501865.1 uncultured Clostridia bacterium | reverse complement strand
TGATCTGAAATTTTTCGTTGTTTTTTACAGATGATGGAAAAACAGTGAACTTTAGCGAGCTTCGAACGAGGCTCGCTTTTATAATAAAATCCCTCAGACGTCTTGACATTTCGAGCGAGATATAGTATAATATATTATCTATAATTATGTTTAACTTGAGAGAATTTTTATGAGAGAATACAGAATTTTGCCGGACTCGGAAATGCAGAGGCAAAACGAATATAGAGACAAGGTTAGGGATTTGAGCAATACTGCCCGTGATAAACGTGGAGAGCCCCTTCGCGCATACGTGCAGACCTTTGGCTGTCAGCAGAATGAAGCAGACAGTGAAAAGATAGCGGGAATGTGCGTATCTATGGGTTACGAAATATGCCACGAGCCCGCCGAAGCCGACTTGATAATGGTCAACACCTGTGCCGTTCGCGAGCACGCGGAAAAGAGGGCACTTTCCATAATAGGTCAGTATAAGCACTTAAAGGCTGTCAAGCCTGATATGCTGATAGGCGTTTGCGGCTGCATGGTGACGCAGGAGCATAGAAAAGAGAGCATTAAGCACAGTTATCCTTACGTTGATTTTGTGCTTGGTACGTCCTCGCTCCACCGTCTGCCCGAGCTTATATACACCAAGATACAAAAGGGCAAAAGACTTTATTGCCCCGAGGAGACGGAATATCTCGTCGCAGAGGGCCTTCCTATCCACCGCGAATCAAGCTATCGCGCGTGGGTGTCGATAATGTACGGCTGCAACAATTTCTGCACATACTGCATCGTTCCATACGTGCGCGGACGCGAGCGTAGCCGTCGTCCCGAGGACATAATATCCGAGGTGCGTGAGCTTGTCGCAAGCGGATACAAGGATATCACGCTTCTCGGTCAGAACGTCAACTCCTACGGTAAGGACGCAAAAAGCCCTGACGGAGAGGTCTACGATTTTGCCGACCTGTTATCAGATATTGACAAAATAGAGGGCGACTACTACATACGGTTTATGACCAGTCACCCCAAGGATGCGTCGGACAAGCTTGTTGACGTTATCGCAAGCTCAAAGCACGTGGCTCATCAGTTCCATCTGCCTATGCAGTCGGGGAGTGATAAGATTCTCAAGGATATGAACCGACACTATGATACCGAGAAATATATGCGAACGGTCGAGTATCTTCGTCAAAAAATTCCCGATGTTACTATTTCATCGGATATAATAGTGGGATTTCCCGGGGAGACGGAGGGAGATTTTGAGGCAACGCTTCAAATGCTTCGCAGGGTGCGCTTTGATATGACGTATTCCTTTATCTATTCGCCAAGGAAGGATACTCCCGCGGCGGCTATGGAATGTCAGATATCCGACGAAGTAAAGGGAGAGCGCTTCAACCGACTTCTCGAGGTGCAGAATGAAATCGCGCTCGAAAAGAACAAGCCGATGGAAAATAAGGTGATAAGAGTCCTTTGTGACGGACCGAGTAAAAACAATGGCGACGTATATTCGGGACGTAGTGAGGGAAATAAAATAGTATTGTTTGACGGTGACGAGAGTGACGTAGGCAAGTTTGTCAGCTTGAAGATAACACGTGCCGAGACGTTTGCTCTGTACGGCGAAAAAATATATTGAAATTAAAGGAAAGAGGATATAGAAATGAGTATTTATTCACTTGCGGCAGAGCTTGGAAAGGCTATCAAGGAAGACGAAAGAATGATCCGCATGGAGAAGGCTAAGGAGGCCTATGAGTCCAACGAGAAGATAGGCAATCTCATAATGGAGTACGGCATACAGCAGCAGGCGCTCACCACTATGGGAGACAGCACGGAGATAGATACCGAGGCGCTTACAAGAATACAGGACAGAATCGACGAGATATACGAGGAGATAACCAAGGACCCGCTTTTCATTGAGCTTGACGAGGCACAGAAGGAAGTTAACGAGCTTATGGAGACAGTCAACAACACGATAATGTTCAACGCTACGGGAGCAACACCCTCTTGCACACACGATTGCTCCACCTGCGGCGGCTGTCACTAATAGAGAGATAATTCAAAACCATAGAAGAGAGGTCTTAACGATATGACTCCGATGATGGAGCAATATTTTGAGATAAAAAATCAATATAAGGACTATCTGCTTTTTTATAGGCTCGGAGACTTTTACGAGATGTTCTTTGACGATGCGATAGTCGCGTCCCGCGCGCTTGATCTGACATTGACGGGCAGAGATTGCGGCGAGGAGGAGAGAGCACCTATGTGCGGTGTTCCTTTCCACGCGGTCGACGTGTACATAGGCAGACTGATAGAGCAGGGCTATAAGATAGCTATCTGCGAGCAAATGGAGAATCCTGCGCTTGCAAAGGGAATAGTAAAGCGTGACGTTATAAGAGTTATTACTCCCGGAACGCTTATTGAGTCTGAGCTGTTGTCGGATAAGAAGAACAACTATCTCTGCTCACTGTATCTCGGCGAGTTTGAGTATGGAATATGCTTCTGTGATATATCCACGGCAGAGATATACGCCACGTCATTCTCGGGCGACAATATGGATGCCAAGCTCCTCAATGAGCTAGGAACGTATATGCCCGTAGAAGTCATAGCAAATCTCAATCAGTCCAAGTTCTCCGATACAGCGGAATTTATAAAGGGCAGACTTCAGGCTATGCTTAACGACGGTCAGTTTGGCCGATTCGAGCACGACACTTGCCTTGAGCGAATAAAGTCGCAATTCTGTGAGACCTTGCGCGAGGACGATACCTCGGATAGAGCCGTAGTATGTGCCGTAGGCGCTATGCTTGATTACATCAAGGACACACAGAAAAAGGACATATCCTACATAAACAAGCTCAATCTGTATTCAAACGGACAGTATCTTGAGCTTGACGTAAATACGAGAAGAAATCTTGAGCTTACCGAATCTATGCGCGCCAAAGATAAGAAAGGCACACTCCTTTGGGTGCTTGATAAGACGCGTTCCTCGCTTGGAGCAAGATTGCTGCGTAAATGGGTGGAGCATCCGCTTATAAACGCCTCTATGATAGTCCGCAGGCAGAACGCTGTCGAGGAGCTTTACAACAACTTTATGCTCAGAGAGCAGATATCCGAGCTGCTTGATCACGTGCTTGACCTTGAGAGACTTATGACTAAAATAGTCTACGGATCGGCTAACGCGAGAGATCTGCGCGCGGTTGCAAACAGTGTCCGAGTCCTGCCTGAGCTTAAATCTCTGCTCGCGTCCTGTACTTCAAACGAGATGCAGAGAATTTATGATGAGCTTGATACGCTTGAGGACATTTTTGCTCTTGTTGACAGAGCCATCAAAAAGGATCCTCCTCTTACTGTAAGAGAGGGTGGAATGATTGAGGATGGTTACGATGTAAGAGTAGATGAATGCAGGACGGTTGTGGATCACGGTGATGAGTGGAAGGAGCAGATAGCCGAAAGAGAAAGAGAGGCCACTGGCATTAAAAATCTCAAGGTAGGCTATAACCGCGTTTTCGGATTCTACATAGAGGTTACAAAATCCCAGATATCTCTCGTTCCCGAAAGATATATCAGAAAGCAGACGCTTTCAAACTGCGAAAGATATATCACTGAGGAGCTAAAGGAGATGGAGTCAAAGGTGCTTGGCGCCTCCGATAAGCTTTGCTCACTTGAATACGATCTGTTTTGTGAGATACGCTCTACCGTAGCGGATAACAGCACCAGAATACAGAAGGTAGCCTCGCTTATAGCGCAAACCGATGCGTATTATAGCTTGGCGACGGTTGCCGCAAAGAACAGATACATCCGTCCCGAAATAGTTTCGTCTGACGAGATAGTTATAAAGGACGGTAGACACCCCGTAGTAGAGCAATTTGTAAAGGATAGCTATTTTGTTCCCAACGATACTGACCTCAATCTCAAAACCGACAGATTGTTGTTGATAACGGGACCAAATATGGCAGGTAAGTCTACCTATATGAGACAGGTTGCCCTTATCGTTCTGATGGCGCAGATGGGTTCCTTTGTTCCTGCTGCTCAGGCTACCGTGGGCATTGTTGATAAAATCTTTACCCGTGTGGGAGCGTCTGACGATCTTGCTTCGGGTCAGTCCACGTTTATGCTTGAGATGAACGAGGTGGCGTATATATTGAGAAATGCGACCAAAAAGAGCCTTATTATATACGATGAGGTCGGACGCGGAACGTCTACCTTTGACGGAATGAGCATAGCGCGTGCCATAGTTGAATATACGGCAAGCAAGAAGATTGGTGCCAAGACACTTTTTGCAACGCATTATCACGAGCTTACAAGTATGGAAAACGAGTTCGATGGAATAGTCAACTATAACATCGCTGCAAAAAAGAGGGGCGACAGTATAACCTTTTTGCGTAAGATAGTTAAGGGCTCGACCGATGATAGCTACGGAATAGAGGTCGCAAAGCTCGCAGGATTGCCAAACGAGGTGATAAAGAGAGCTAAAGAGGTCTTGGCAACCGTCGAGGAGAGTGCCAAGAATATAAAGCTTACCGACAGAGAGGAAAAGACATCTCAGAAGGACGGCACCTTGATAAGTTTCGAGGACTGTCTTTCCGAGCAGGTGATAAACGAGATAAAAAACACCGATATAAACACACTCTCGCCATACGAATGTATGACGTTGGTGTTTGATTGGAAAAAGAGACTCGGATAAAACAGGAGAGGAGGAGATCTATGTCAAAGATAAATATTTTGTCATTTGAGGTGGCGAATCTTATCGCCGCGGGTGAGGTAGTCGACAGACCGGCTTCTGCGATAAAGGAAATGATCGAAAATTCAATAGACGCGGGAGCCAAGCATATCACCGTTGAGATACAGAACGGCGGGATTACGTTTATGCGCATATCTGATGACGGATGCGGAATGGATGCCCAGGATCTTCCTCTTGCTATAAAGCGTCACGCCACGAGTAAGATAAAAAACGCGGAGGATCTTGACGGAATATGCACCCTCGGTTTCAGAGGAGAGGCATTGGCGGCAATATCCGCGGTATCAAACGTAAGGATAATATCCAAGCCCCACGACGAGTCTGTGGGAGCGGAGCTTGTGGTAAGCTGCGGAGAGGTGGTCGATCTCTCTGAGAGAGGATGCTCAAACGGAACTACTATCATAGTTGAGGATCTGTTTGCAAATGTTCCCGCAAGAAGAAAATTCTTGAAGCGTGACGTTACAGAGACTACGGCAGTCTGTGCGAACGTTGAAAAGATAGCGCTTTCACATCCCGAGATAGCCTTCAGGCTTATAACGGACGGACAGATTAAGCTTGAGACCGCGGGCGACGGAAAGCTTATGAGCGCCATATATGCGGTATTTGGACGTGATTTTGCCAACAAGCTTATAGAGGTGGACGGAGAATACGATGGAATATCCGTCAAGGGCTACGTGGGCCGCTCAGACAACGTCAAGAGCAACAGAAATTACGAGAACTTTTATATTAATAAGCGATTTATAAAGAGTAGAACGGCAAGCGCCGCCATAGAGCAGGCATTTACCTCATATATGCCGTCTGAAAAATTTCCCGTGTGTGTGCTTTTCATATCTCTTAATCCCGCGCGTGTAGACGTCAACGTTCACCCCGCAAAATTAGAGGTGAAGTTTTCAAATGAAAAGCCCGTATTTGAGGCGGTGTATTATGCCGTTAAGCAGGCTCTTGAAAAGAACACCACACGCCCCGAGATGAATGTTCCGTCGACGAGTGGGCTGAGAATGAGCGACGCGTTTATACCCATTGAAAGAGAGCAATCCTTGAAGGCAAGGCAGATATCCATTGATACGCCTCGTCAGGGTCCTCAAAGCGTACGCTTGCCCACGGAGCCGACCTCGCCCGAGATCGAGATACGTCAGGCGCCCGATCAGGAGAAAAAAAGCCAAGCTTTTCAGAAAATAACCGCAGAGCAGTACATAAGGCAACATCTCTGCACCTCGCCTGAGGCACAGGAGTTCTTTGCCAAAATGGATAGAGAAAAGGGTATTGACACAGGCAAAGTTGACAACAAGCCTATTGAAAATACAGTAACCGAGGCTGTAGTGACGATTACTCCCGACACAGTGATAGAGGATAAGGTCGTGCCTGCAAGTACTCCAAGGACCGTAGAGATACCACAGCCCGAGCCCACCCCAAAGAGAAGCTATAAAATAGTTGGAGAGGTCTTTAACTCCTATATCATCGTTGAGCTTGATGAAAAAATGCTTATTATTGATAAGCACGCGGCGCACGAAAGGATAATATTTGAGCAGCTTAAAAAGAATATGTATTCCGAGGAGGTAGCCTCACAGCTTTTGATGCTTCCCATCGAGGTCATGCTTATGACTGATGAGGTCGCAGCGATTGAGGAATACAGAGCGGAGATAGAATCGGTTGGATTTGTTTTTACAAGCTCGAAAAACATCATTTCCGTAAGTGCTCTTCCCGTAGGCATAGAGCAGGAAACTGTCTTTGATATGTTTGCTATATTTGCCGATAGGATAAAGGACGGCACGGGAAATATCCACGTTACCAAAAATATTATTTTTGAGAAGGCTCTATATCAGGCGTCCTGCAAGGCGGCGATAAAGGCGGGCAGAGAATATCCAGAGGGGCATCAGAAATGGATAGTCGATAAGCTTATGGAGCTTCCCGATATTACCTTCTGTCCTCACGGGCGCCCCGTTGCTATGGAGATATCCAAGAAAAATATAGACAGACAGTTTGAAAGAACTTAATACTTATATTGAAAATTGACCGCGGCGCTTTGTTTTAGCGCAGGCGGGTGGAAAGAGGAGCAAAGTTATGTTTGAACTTTTAGCACAGGACGGTAGAGCGCGCCGAGGCGTATTGCATACCGTTCACGGAGATATACAAACTCCGGTATTTATGAATGTTGGCACTTGTGCCGCTATCAAAGGGGGAGTATCTACGGTCGAGCTCGAGGAGATCGACTGTCAAGTGGAGCTTTCAAATACGTATCACCTTCATATTCGTCCGGGTGACAGGCTTATATATGAAATGGGCGGACTTCATAAGTTTATGAATTGGAAAAAGCCCATTCTTACGGATTCGGGCGGATTTCAGGTGTTTTCTCTCGCACAGCTCCGTAAGATCACGGAGGAGGGAGTAAGATTCCAGTCTCACGTGGACGGAAAGAGGATCTTTATGGGACCCGAGGAGAGTATGCAGATACAATCCAATCTCGCGTCGACCATTGCTATGGCGTTTGACGAGTGCATCGAAAATCCCGCGCCATACAAATACGTAAGGAATTCTATAGACAGGACGACACGGTGGCTTGAACGTTGTCGGGTTGAGATGGATAGACTAAATTCCTTGCCGGATACCATTAACAATAACCAAATGCTTTTCGGTATCAATCAGGGCGGAACGTACGAGGATCTACGTATCGAGCACATGCAGAGAATATCCGAGATAAACTGTGAGGGCTATGCGATAGGAGGACTTGCCGTTGGCGAAGAGACTGAGGAAATGTACAGGATCATCAACGCGGTAGAGCCCTTTATGCCGAAGGATAAGCCGAGATACCTTATGGGTGTTGGAACACCTTGTAATATTTTGGAGGCGGTGCATCTTGGAGTCGACTTCTTTGACTGTGTGATGCCCTCGAGAAACGCAAGACACGGAAATCTCTTTACGTGGGAAGGCAAGATGAACATCTGTAATGAGAAGTATGCCAAAGACCCCCGTCCGATATCTGAGTCGTGTGACTGTCCTGCTTGCAGACATTACAGTCGCTCCTATATACGCCATCTCATAAAGGCAAAGGAGTCGCTCGGTATGAGACTTGCGGTAGTCCATAATCTCTATTTTTACAATAACCTCACAAAAAAGATAAGAGAGGCTCTTGACGGTGGATACTTTGAAAGCTTTTATCAAAAGTACCATATAGCACTCGGAGAGAGAAATCCCGATTGATAAGGAATACGGTATGATAAATTACGTTATTTTTGATATGGACGGCACTCTGCTTGACACGGAGAAGCTGTTTCAGAAGTCTTGGAATGACGTTGGTGTTAAATGGGGGCTTGAGGGCATCGAAGATATGTACCAGAGCATTATAGGTCGAAGTGTTGATACGATAATCCAAATGCTTGAGGAAAAATACGGTCCCAAAACAGATTGTTACGGATTTTTTCGTGCAAGAACAGAGAACTTTAAGGAACTTATTAGCAAGGAGATTCCAATAAAAAAAGGTTGTACGGAGCTTTTGAAGTTTTTGAAAGAGCATAATATACCTATGGCTCTCGCGACCTCAACGCCTCTGTATATGACCGAGAATAACCTCGCAAAAACAGGTATAGGAGAGTATCTTGACGCCGTTGTTACCGCAGATATGGTAGAAAACGGAAAACCTGCTCCCGATATCTTCATCGAAGCAGGTATACGAATAGGAGCTAAGGCACATGAGTGTCTCGTGTGTGAGGATTCGTACAACGGTATCAGAGCGGCATACGCCGCAGGTATGAAGCCTGTTATGATACCTGATATGCTTCAGCCTACGAGCGAGATAAAGCAGATATCGTACGCTATGGTCGACAGTTTGCTTGACGTAATTGAACTTATTAAAAAAGAAAATAAAATTATATAATTTAATGGAGGATCAAACACTATGAAAAATCAGAATCAGAAAAGCGGAATAGCAGGATTGGTAATAGGAATATCTGCGGGAATCACGGCGGTTGCGGCAAGCTGTCTTGCGGCATGCCAGGTCATCAAGGAGATCAAAAATGACAGCAACGATACAAGCATCGTATCTCCCAACGGAGAGAACTGCGTTACTATCACATGCGGATCGTCTGCGTTCGCAAGAGGGCTCACTCTTGTAAAGGTCAAAGCTGAAAATGAAAAGGATGATTGCTCCTTTAGCTTTTTGGTAAGCAAGAAGGATTGCAAGATCTCTTTTGATTGGCTCGACGACAACAATATTGATATCCTCATAGGAGAGGGTAGTGTCAAGAAGGTATGCTCCGTATCCTTTGGCGAGGAAGAGATCACTATGCAGATATTCTTCAAGAAGGAAACCTCTGAGGCAGAGGAAGAAGTGGCGGCAATAGAGGAATAAAAAGAGCAACAAGAGGATGATTTTATGATAATTTCAAAGATTTTGCTTGAAGACGTTCTTGCGGCGGCAATGTCGACGGGTGCGGATTTCGCCGAGGTCTACGCCGAGAGAACAAGAGATAACGGTATTCGTTTTCTCAACGGTAAGATAGATACCGCAAACGACTCGGTTACGTCGGGAGTAGGAATCAGAGCATTTATAGGCACGAGAACTGTTTATGCTACCACTACGGATCTTTCCCGCTCAGGA
The DNA here is from genome assembly GCA_904501865.1 of uncultured Clostridia bacterium. Classification (GTDB taxonomy): domain Bacteria; phylum Bacillota; class Clostridia; order Oscillospirales; family CAG-272; genus SVTX01. The sequence continues at coordinate 8,317 of CAJGCF010000031.1, read as the reverse complement.
CTTATCCGTTGCGCAAAGGCTGTGGCAGATGCACTCGGTGAGAGTCGTGAGCAGGTGCAGATACATCTTACAGAGAGAATATTCCCCAATATCCATCCCGTCAAGATATTGCCCGGAAGCACTCCGATGAATATCAGAACTGATATTTTGAAGGATGCTTGCTTTGCGGCTACTAATTATGACGAGAAGATAAAGCAGGTAATGGGAAATCTCGCTTCTACAGATCATACTATACTTGTGGCCAACTCCGAGGGGCTTTATACCAGTGACAGACATGTCCGTACCAGAATAGCCGTTCATGCGGTAGCATCCGATGGACATGAGAATCAGTCGGGATTTTACGCTCCCGGACGCGGAATGGGACTTGAAATGTTCGAGTTCATTGATCCCAAGGAGGTCGGTAAAACTGCGGCAGATGAGGCACTCGTAAACCTCAGAGCCGATTACTGTCCCGCAGGACAAATGACCGTTGCTATTGAAAGCGGTTTTGGCGGAGTTATATTCCACGAGGCGTGCGGTCATTCACTTGAAGCTACCTCAGTGGGCACGGGAACCTCGCAGATGGCAGGCAAGCTTGGTCAACAGATAGCAAACACCAAGGTAACCGCTATTGACGACGGAACTATTCCGGGAGCATGGGGCTCTGTCAATATAGACGATGAGGGACATCCCACTCAGAAGAATATCCTTATTGAGAACGGTATTCTTAAGAGCTATATGATAGACCGTCTTGGCTCGAGAAGAATGGGTATGGATATGACGGGTAACGGCAGACGTGAGAGCTTTATGTACGAGCCTACGTCAAGAATGACCAACACTTATATAGCAAACGGACCCGATAAGAACGAGGATATCATAGCCTCTATCGAGTATGGACTTTATGCAAAGAAAATGGGAGGCGGGTCTGTAAATCCCCTCACAGGTGAGTTTAACTTTGGTGTCAGCGAGGGATATATCGTAAGAAACGGAGTTATTTGCGAGCCTGTCAGAGGTGCTTCTCTCGTAGGCACGGGCTCTCAGATACTGATGGATATAGACATGGTCGGACAGAATATGGCAACCGGACAGGGAATGTGCGGATCATCCAGCGGAAGTGTTCCAACGGACGTGGGACAGCCCCTTATCCGCGTGTCCAAAATTACTGTAGGAGGTCGTTGATATGGAATTTAAGCAGATAAAAGAAATAATCTCCTCGGCTTGTAAAAAATACGGTGTTGAGGAATACGAGGTCTCTTACACAGTCGGCGAAAATATAAGCGCTGAAACACTTAAGGACGAGATAAGCGCATTTAGCAGCGGCGAGAGCGCAAAGGTATATTTCCGTTGCCTCGTTGACGGACATATGGGATATGCATCAACAAGCTTTTTCGATGCAGATGAGATCGAGGATCTTGTAATAAGAGCATCCGAGAACGCAAGAGTAATCGAGAACGACGACGTTGTAGTAATTTTCAAGGGATCCGAGCAATACGGCAAGACAACTGCCCCCGAGCCCGAGATAGTTGATGCCTCTGAGCTTAAGAATAAGGCTCTTGAGCTTCAGAGAAAAACGTATGAGACCGACAGCTCAGTAGTAGACGGAACTCAGTCTGTAGCTATCTCCTTCAGAGATGAGATATATCTCTATAACTCTCATGGCCTTGAGCTTTCAAACCGTGTGGGAATGACAGGTTGCTATGTCTCCGCAGTAGTAAATAAGGACGGGGAATCGCGTGACAATTTTGAGTTTGCTGAAAATCTCAGCGGTGAAAAGTTCGACGAGCTTCCCGCAAAGGCAGTAGGCGGAGCACTTGAGAAGATAGGCGCTGAGGAAATACCTACGGGCAAGTATAACGTGGTTATCGATGGAACTCAGATGCGCTCATTACTATCGGCTTTCTCCCCCTCGTTCTCGGCTAAAAACGCGCTTCTCGGCATGTCTTTGCTTGCGGGTAAGGAGGGAGAGAAGATCGCCGCAGATATCGTCACCATCACAGATGACGCTATGAGAGACGGTTGTCCTGTACAGACTCACTTCGATGATGAAGGAGTTGCTACGTATAAGAAAAACGTAGTTGAGGGCGGAGTTCTCAAAACCTTGCTCTACGACCTTACCACTGCTATAAAAACAGGCAATCAGAGCACGGGTAACGGTCGTCGCGGAGGAAATATAGCCCCCTATAACTTTGGTATCTGTGCAGGAGAGGACACTCTTGAAGACCTCTTTGAAAAAGCCAAGGATGGCGTGTACGTTACGGGAATTAAGGGCTTGCATGCTGGTGCGAACGCTATAACGGGAGATTTCTCGGTTGAAAGTGAAGGTTTTCTCATTCAGAACGGTAAGAAGGCAGGTCCCGTTAAGTCCTTTACGGTTGCGGGTAATTTCTTCGAGCTTCTGAAGAATATAGACTCGCTTTCAAATGAGGTGAAGTGGGGAATACCCGGCGGATTTACCGTGTTTGGATCTCCTGACGTATTCGTTAAGGATATGAGCGTAGCAGGCAAGTAATTGCTAAAAAGCATATATTTTTTAAATTTTTTATGAACACCAAGGCGTTTTGTCAAAGAGCGGATAAAAACCTATTGACAAGGCGCCTTTTTTTATGTATAATATAATAAGGTATATAATAAATTGTTAGAATGTGGGTGTTTTTTTCAAAAATATGAACATCTGACAATTCTATTATTGATTGAGTCGGATATATGTTTGTATAGTTGAACTAAACCGTTTTCAATAAATCTGTACGGAGCGTTTGCGTCGGGCGCGCTTGCGGTGCAGGATGCCTGAAGCATAAGTCCCGACAAAAAACTAAAGGAGGTGTAAAACAAGGATGCATCCACTGGTAACAGCCGCAATAGGAGCTGTTGTCGGTATTTTTGTTGGGTTTTTCGTAGGATTTCTCATCAGAAAAAAGATTGGTGAAGCTAAGATAGGCTCCGCTGAGGCCGAAGCGCAAAAGATTCGCTTTGAAGCTAACAAAGAAGCCGAATCCGCTAAAAAAGAGGCATTGATCGAGGCAAAAGAAACTATTATGTCTCAGAGAAATGAGCTTGAGCGTGAGATCAAGGAACGTCGTAACGAGGTATCCCGTCTTGAGAACAGATTGACCAAGAAGGAAGAGGCTCTAGACAAAAAAACCGAAACTCTTGAGAAAAAGAACGAAGTGCTCGATAAGAAGATTAAGGAAAACGAGGATCTTCAAGAGCAGAACAAGGAAATACTTAAACAGCAGCGTCAGAGGCTTGAAGAAATATCCGGTATTTCTTCGGAAAGAGCTAAAGAGCAGTTATTTGAACAGGTAGAATCCGAAACCAAGCATGAGCTTGCGCAAAGGCTTGACGAGCTTGAAACACAGTTCAAGGAAGAAGCAGATGAAAAAGCAAAGAACATTTTGTCCTTGGCTATTCAGAGATACGCATCGGATCACGTATCCGAGGCTACAGTATCAAGCGTAGCGTTGCCCAGCGAAGAAATGAAGGGTAGGATCATAGGACGCGAGGGTAGAAACATTCAGAAGATAGAAACTCTTACGGGAGTTGAGCTTATTATTGACGATACCCCCGAGACCATCACACTGTCGGGCTTTGATCCCGTAAGACGTGAGGTGGCAAGACTTGCCCTTGAAAGACTTATCTCGGACGGACGAATCCATCCGGCGAGAATCGAGGAAATGGTAGAGAAGGCACAGAAGGAGGTCGACGCTTCCGTCAAGCAGGCAGGAGAGCGTGCAACCTTTGAGGTCGGAATCCATGGAATCAATCCCGAGCTTGTACGCTTGCTCGGTAGACTTAAGTACAGAACGAGCTATGGTCAGAACGTCCTTAAACATTCCATAGAAGTTGCTTTCTTGGCGGGAATTATGGCAGATGAGCTCGGAGTAGACTCAAATCTTGCAAAGAGAGCAGGTTTGCTTCACGACATAGGTAAAGCATTCCCGCACGACGTAGAAGGCTCACACGTTGAGATAGGTGTAAACGCAGCCAAGAAGTATAAGGAAAGCCGCGAGGTCGTACACGCTATCGAGGCGCACCACAACGACGTAGAGCCCAAGACCATTATCGCAGTTCTTGTTCAGGCAGCGGACGCAATAAGTGCCGCAAGACCCGGAGCGAGACGCGAGGATATGGAAAATTACATCAAGCGTCTTGAAAAGCTTGAGGAGATCGCAAAGAGCTTTAGGGGTATTGATAAGGCATTTGCAATTCAGGCAGGACGTGAGATAAGAGTTATGGTCAAGCCCGAGGAGGTCAATGACGCAGGCATGAAGGTCATCGCACGCGAGATGGCGGCGAAGATACAGGCCGAGGTCAAGTATCCCGGACAGATCAAGATCAATCTTATTCGCGAGAGCCGCGCAGTCGACTACGCGAAATAATCAAATATGCAGAAGTCTCTGTAATCTTTGTTCCTTAGTTACAGTTAAGGATTTATATATATTTAACATAGAACACAGATGAGAATAAGCACGACGAAGGTCGGATAAAATATATTTGATAAAAAGCGGTGTTGCACCAAGGTGCAACACCGCTTTTGTCGTGTGTCAGGAAAATTCCTCAAATATTTTTCGTATCTGTTCTTCTGCCTCGTCCGCGCGAAGCTTGTCCTCTGCGTAGGCTTTGCGGAGAAGCTCGTGAGGAATGTAGTTGTCGTATTTCTCGAATACGGGGATCTCACCATTCTCTACAAGGGAATAGCGGTCTATACCGCTACGCTCCACACTTGCCACCAGCGAGGAGATAAAGCTTATATCCGTGGTTTTTTCCATCTTGAAGGTAATATAGTAACAGCCCTCAAATTCGATACCGCTTATATTATATTCCTTTGCATTCTTCCGTATATACTTGCGGAGAGTTCGGAAGGATCGAGTGCCGAGCCAAGGAAATAGACACCAGGAGTAGCCTCCAAGATGTACGAGTGAATGCTCAAGCATGCCTGTGTTTCTTGCCGTCCTGCGAGCCTGCTCAAGACGGCTGGCGGCATTTTCCTTTAGATAAGGATATACGGTGTTCTCAAGGAGTATTTGCTTCATACGGCGCAAAATTCTGGTGTGTATTTCGCCAAAATCTCCGGGCCAGGATATTTCCATTTTGCCCTCCACCTTTTTTACGTAAAGGAGCTTTCTGGTTATATCAAGCTCCTCGACCTCCCACACACGTCCCGCAAGAGCGAATCTGTCGCCAACGGGCGGGGGAGTAGTTATAGTACCTATTTCGTCCGAGCCGCACCGTACTGTAAAATCTTCGCTATCCTTAAAGACCGCGTAGAATTTAAAGCTCTTGAGGAGTTTCTCACCTACAAGTCCGACTATCAAGCCCTTTTCCTCGGTCATTTCGATAAAACCGTTGTTGAGCATTGAGACAAGCAGAGCCTTGTAGTCCTCCTTGCTCACAGTAGTGAACGGTGGTAGGGAGAGAACTCTCTCGGCAAGTCGTGCCGCAGTGAGCTCACCGCAGGATGCAAGCATAGACAGAGTCTGATGAAAAAGCAAGCTGAAGGGTAGTTTTTTTCTTGACGGAGGCTCAATAAATCGCTCTTCTATATATAGCTGAATAATAGCGATTCCGCGCAAAAGCTCCCACGGTATGAGTTGTGGCAGGGGAGTGTTTGGAAGCGGGTCCTCCTCGCGAAATACCATCATCATCTCAGGCGGATCTCCACGCCGTCCCGAGCGACCCAGCCTTTGCAAAAAGCTTGATACGGTATTTGGAGCCTCTATCTGTACGACGCGCTCAAGCTTGCCGATATCAATTCCAAGCTCCATAGTGACCGTGGCACAGGTGACCGCAAGCTTGTCGTCGTCGCGCATCTTCATTTCGGCTTCCTCTCTTAATGATGCCGAAAGATTTCCGTGATGTATAAGTATGTGGCGGTCGTCGTCATGGCGCAGTCCCGCTATCTGACGAAGGGTTGCGCATATATATTCGGTCTCTTCCCTTGAATTTGAGAAGACAAGAGATTTTTTGTTCTTTACGCAGTCGTAGGCATACTCATACCCTGCGTCCATTGCATATTTGATTTTTTTGTCATCCTCACTTGAATCCTCGTGAATATTCACAGACTCGGGAGATGAGGGATTTTGAATGTAGAAATGCTCAAGTCCGAGCCGCCAGCGTATTTTTTCACAGTTGAGCACAGGGACGTCTATATCTCGTCCCGTGTCAGCGCAGAGCCATCCTGCCGCAAGAGATGGATCGCCTATAGTTGCTGAGAGACCGATACGTCTTGGGTGAAAGCCTATAAGATGGGCAATCCTCGACAAAAGGCAGATTATTTGATTACCTCTGTCAGTACCAGTGAGCGTGTGTATCTCGTCTATGACTACAAAGCGAAGATCTCCGAAAAGTCGGGGAATATCGTTGGAACGGTTTATAAGCATAGCCTCAAGAGATTCGGGAGTTATTTGCAGAATGCCTGAGGGCTTCTCGAGAAGCTTCTTCTTGTGCGACATAGCAACGTCACCGTGCCAGTGAGTCACCTTAACGCCTGTCATATCAAGCAGCTCCTCAAGGCGTTCAAATTGGTCGTTTATAAGGCTTTTCAGAGGAGCGATATACAAAACTCCGACAGATGACGGAGCATCCTCGTGTAAAAGCGAGAGAATAGGAAAAAATGCCGCCTCTGTCTTTCCGCTTGCCGTTGAGGAGGTAAGCAGGAGGTTGTTATCTGTTTCAAATATACTCTTCGCCGCGGCTATCTGCACGTCTCGCAGAGATTCCCACTCGTGAGAGTATATATATTCTCTGATAAAATCTGGAAAACGTTCAAATATAATATCTGCCTCGGTCATTTTTCTCTCCTTTGTATATTTGTTAAGCTTTATCTTTGGAGGTATATATCAATCAAAATTCAATATCGTTGGCAGAGAATTTTTTGTTTTCAAGTGGCTTTTCGGGGTTATCGGTTGAGATATCTTCACTTTTTTTCTCGGTCTTAAGCGTCACGTGAGTACCGACAACGTCGTCAAATTTTGCCTCAGGATTCTGCATAAGGATATTAAGCACCGTCATATAATCGCGGAGCATTTCACGGGGAGTTATCATAGTGTCAGCTCCCGCGCGTGAGAGACATATATTGAGAAATTTAAGTCTGTCCTCATTTGTCACACGGCATTCCCAATTATAGTATTGAGAATACAGAACAGTCACACGCTGAATGAGAGCGAAAAGCTCATCATCAGTTAGCCTGCGCAGACGAATAACGGGACCTATGAGATTTTTAAAGCCGTCAAGCGCAAATCTGCTGTCGCACAAACGTGAGCGCAACGCCTCGTAGCTGAAAAGACCTCTTCGAGTATCCTCCAAAAATTGAGGAGTGCCTCCGAAGACAATATCAAGGCCCGGTGCGCGTCCCTGAAGCGTGTCGTTGAACATTGACAGTATTTTCTCGTAGTTATTTTCACGACTGATACGGTGAGGTATTTTGTAAAGATTTACACATTCGTCTATGAATACGACAAGACCTCGGTAACCAATTTTCTTTGACAGTATAGCCCAGAGCTTTAAGAAGTCGTACCAATTATCGTCATCTATGATGACGGAGACAGGGAAGCCAAGAGCGTTTTTCGCCTCTGTTTTGGTGGAGAATTCACCTCTGAGCCAACGCAAGCACGAGCTCATTTTTGTATTTGCGTCCTCGCTGTCTGATACGCTTGCAACGTAGTATTCAAAGAGAGCTCTTGCAAAATCAAATCCCCCAACCATAAACTCAAGCTCGTCGAGCTCCGCGTGTATCTTGCGGCTAAGCTTTTGATACAAAGCCTCGTCGTCGGGAGATATGCCCGATTCAACGAGCTGTGAGCGCATACTACCGATCCAACGGAGAATTATTTTTGAAAGGGCGCCACCGTCGGGAGATGATTTGGAGGCGAGATTTTTCATAAGCTCGCGATAAGTGGAAATACCGCCGTTTCCGCTTCCGCAAAGACGCCTTTCGGGAGAAAGGTCGCAGTCCGCGGTCAAAAAATCACGTTCAAGAGCATAACCTCTGATAAGCTGAATGAGAAAGCTTTTTCCGCTTCCATATCTTCCTATCAGAAAGCGCATAGCGCCTCCGCCCTCGTTTATTTCCTCAAGGTCAGAGAGAAATGCCGATATTTCGTCTTTTCTGCCTATTGCGATATATGGGGCTCCCGCTCTCGGAACAACGCCCGCTGATATGCTTGACAAGAGAGAAGAGAGTATTCTTCTCGGCACCTGTGGGATAGTGTTCGTGTTATTTATCTGTTCCATAATTTTTTGTCCTTTAATTTTAATCAAACAAGAAAAGATAGTCTTGTATTATGGTATACGCTCCGCCGTCATTCTCAAGAATAATATCTCCAAAAAGCTCTACTGCCGT
>CAJGCF010000030.1 GCA_904501865.1 uncultured Clostridia bacterium | reverse complement strand
TGACGGAGTCTGTTGTCGTAGTCGCGCACGAAGTTCTCGGTCTCGTTTATGAACATAGCCTCGGGGATATCAGCCTCGAGCTTTTCAATGAGAGCATCTATAAGCTTTTCCTCGAACTCTGCCTCAGCCGCGCTTTCGTGTCTCTTCTGAATTTTTGCCTTAAGATCTGCCTTGTATTCATCAAGGGTATCAAATTCGGATACGTCCTTTGCAAAATCGTCGTCGAGCTCGGGAAGCTCTGTCTTTGTGATAGCGTTTACCTTACACTTGAAGCAAGCGGGCTTGCCTGCGAGGTCCTCTGCGTGATACTCAGTGGGGAAGGTTACGTTAACGTCGAACTCCTCGCCAACAGAGTGGCCTGCTACCTGCTCCTCAAATCCGGGAATGAAAGAGCCCGAACCGAGCTTCAAGGAGTAGTTCTCGCCCTTACCGCCCTCAAAAGCAACACCGTCAACAAAGCCTTCAAAGTCTATCTTTGCAACGTCACCCATCTCGCAGGGCTTGTCGGTAACTTCGATCTCACGGGAATTTCTCTCTCTGATGGTATGGAGCTCGTTCTCGATCTCCTCAGCCTTTACTCTCGTTGTGCTCTTGATGACCTCAAGACCCTTGTAGCCGTCGATCTTGCACTCGGGCTTAACGGGGACGACAGCAGAGAGAACAAGACCGTTCTCATCGATGGAAACGATATCTATCTCGGGCTGACCTACAGCGTCGATGCCTGCCTCTGTGAGAGCTGCGGAATAGTTTTCGGGAATGAGGTCATTTATAGCGTCCTCATAGAAAACTCCCTTGCCGTACATCTTTTCGATGATGGCGCGGGGTGCCTTACCTGCTCTGAAGCCGGGCACGTTGATCTTCTTTACCTGCTTGCGATAAACCTTTTCAACAGCCGCGTCAAAGGTAGCCTTGTCTACCGAGAATTCGAGCTTAAACGTGCTCTTCTCGGCTTTTTCACATTTCAAAAGTGTCATTTTAAAATTCCTCCGGAAATTTTATCTTAAATAATATTTTTTATATGATTTAGTGGCAATGGGCGATAAAATCGCCACGGTGTTGCCAAAATTTTACACACACTATATATTTTAGCCTTTTTTGACTCATTTGTCAATACTTTTTTATATTTTTAAAGGATAAAAACTCAAAAAATCCGACGATGTCAGCGTGAATCTGATATCTTCATACAAAAAAAAGGGGGCAGAGGAGTACGCGTTGTGTATGTGGCCGAAATATACCTGCTTTATTCCATATTCTAAAAGGATATCGACGAGCTCCTTCATAACAAAATCCTTCCACACGGGAGGGAAATGCAGGAACACCTCGATGGCAAGCTCGCGTCCGTTTTGCTCGCGCTCGAGCCCATAGAGCGCTTTTGCGCTGTCAAGGCTCAATTTGAGTCTTACTATCTCTCGATTTATTATCTTCTGACAGTCGACCTCGTCGGTAGTGTTCTGACGGCTCTCGTCCGGAAACCAGCCTCTCGTGCCGCATATTATCCTGTCCTCGACTACGTACGCGTTATTGTAGAGTATATCGAGGGAATCAAGCCCGTTCTGCTCAAAAAAAACCTTCATTTTCTTGGCGGTAGACCACCAAAAATCGTGATTACCCTTACCGATGAGCTTTTTTCCGTTCAGGGAATTGAGAAAGGTCAGGTCGTCGAGAGATTCCTCAAGCCTTGTCGCCCACGATATGTCGCCGGGCACGACCACGGTATCGGACACACCCACCACCGCGTTCCAGTTTCTTTGTATCTTGGAGATATAGTCCTGCCAGTGCGCGCCGAAGACCTCCATAGATTTGTTCGTCTCCGCGCGAGTCGACAGGTGAAGATCGGATATTACGAAAATTGCCATTTTTCACCTCAAAAAAATTAAATAAACTGACTTGTCGCAGGGAATAATAAGGGTATCGGCGATGTGCCGAAGACAGAGTCGGGGAGAGCTTGAATATCTTTCCGAAAAATCGAAAGGAAGGTTATCGAAATGAACGATTCCAGAAAAATGGGATGTGACGGTAAGCACATCAAGGGCATCAACTGCTCGGTAAAGAACTGCGTATATCACGACGGTGAGTGTTACTGCACTGCAGAGCACATCAACGTAGGTCCTTCAAGCGCGAACAGCTCGTCTGAGACGGTCTGCGCAACGTTCAAGCCCGAGGGCTGCTGCTGATTCGATTACCGCAAAGAACTGTATTTTCACAAGCGCGAGCAAGCTCGCACTGAGTTCTTCCCCCTGCAAGAGCAGGGGGTCTTTTCATAATTTATTTTTGAATATATTTCTTGACCGCGCAAAGCATATCGGCAGCATTTACGGTCTCGGTAAATCTTATCTCCCGTGCCGCTATATTCTTGAGCGGATAGGGAATCTCAGTGCCCGTGTGATTTGCGAGGATATCAAGCGCGTCAAGGTCGTCCTCAGGTTTCTTAAGTCCTAGAGAGACGCACACGTCCGCCGCAAATTTATAGGGGCTCGCCGTGCTCGCGACCACCATAGGTGTTTTGTCGCCTGAGCTTTGGATATACTGCTCGGCGGCAGAGAGCGCAACGGCGGTATGCGTGTCGGGGAGATATCCGTGCTTGGTGAAGTATTCGTTTATGGTCTTGGCGGTAGATGCCTCGTCCGCGAAATATCCGCAGAAGCTCTCGTCTATCTTTGCCTTGACGGAAGCGTCGACCTCATAGCAGCCCTCAGATGCGAGGGAATCCATATATTTGGCGGTCAGCTCACGTCCTGCGGTCACTGCCAGCAGACGCTCAAGATTCGAGGATATAAGAATATCCATAGAGGGCGACATAGTGCAGTGGAAATCACGGTTTCGGTCGTATCTGCCCGTGTTGAGAAAGTCAGTGAGGATATTGTTCTGATTGGAGGCGCAGATGAGCTTGCCGAGCGGCAATCCCATAAGCTTTGCAAGATAAGCCGCGAATATGTTTCCAAAGTTGCCCGTAGGCACGCATACGTTTATCTTGTCGCCCATCTTGATGTCGCCCGAGGTGAGCAGGTCGCAGTATGCCGATACGTAGTAAACTATCTGCGGAGCAAGACGTCCCCAGTTTATAGAGTTCGCGCTTGAGAAGAAATATCCCTTATCGTCAAGGAATGCAACCGCGTCGCTGTCCGAGAATATTTTTTTGACACCCGTCTGCGCGTCGTCAAAATTGCCGTATATTGCAGTGACGTTCACGTTGGAGCCTGTTTGAGTAGCCATCTGCATTTTCTGAACGCGGCTTACTCCGTCAACGGGGTAGAACACCATTATTTTAATGCCGTCAACGTCCTTGTATCCCTCAAGAGCGGCCTTTCCCGTGTCACCCGACGTGGCAACGAGAATGAGCGCGGTGCGAGTCTCGCCCGTTTTTACAAGCGCGCGGGAGAGAAGCCTCGGCATTATCTGGAGAGCCATATCCTTGAATGCGGCGGTAGGACCGTGCCAGAGCTCAAGTGAATATATTCCGTCCCTAGCCTTGACTACGGGAGCGGCTCCGCCCGGGAAAGACTCCTCGCAATAAGCCTGACGGCAGTCGGACAAAAGCTCGTCGTAGGTGTAATCCGTGAGAAATTTGGACAGTATGTGTGCAGCTCTTTCGGGATAGGAGAGAGAGCAGAGCTTCTGTATCTCGTCCGAGGAGAGAGAAGGGATACTGTCGGGAATAAAGAGTCCGCCGTCAAGAGCGAGACCCTGCTTGATGATCTGAGCAGATGAGAGCACCTCTCCCGATCTGCCGCGTGTGCTTTGGTAGTTCATAGCTGTTTTCCTTTGTTTTAATGGTCTTTATGTAAAATTTCTTTTTATAAATTCAAGGTGGTTTTTATAAAATATTTTGTCTATAAGCTCGTCGGAGTAGCCTATCCTTGCAAGCCCGTCGACAAGTTTTTCAAGGTCGTTTACTCCGGAGAAGCCATCGGGGAGATCAGTTCCGTCAAGATCGCAGCCAAGCCCGAGAACGTTCTCCGCGCCAAGCTCCATATATTTATCCACGTGTGAGATGACGTCGTCAAGAGTGCATACAGCCGACTCCCTCATATCCTTTATGTGATAAGGGCAGAGATTGAGCCCCACGGCACCGCCGAGTGTTATAATTGCACGCAGGTGAGGGCTTCGCAGATTTCTCGTGTGCCCAAATCTATTATAGCAATTTGAGTGCGAGGCCATAAACGGCTTTTGGTATTTGAAGGCGAGCTCCGCGACCTCATCGGTCACCCTCGCGTTTGCGTGGGAAACGTCGGGAATTATGTCGTTTTCAAAGCACAGATGTACTACCTGACGTCCAAAATCGGTAAGCCCACCGTCCTCGTCGTGCGACGAGCCTATGCAGGTCTTGCCGCCCCAGAGCAGAGTGATATACTTGACACCGCGATCCTTGAGCTCGTAAAAACGGTGGATATTACCGCCAAGAATCCTTGCGTCCTCGACCGCCAGAAAAGCGGCGCGCTTTCCCTGAGACCACGCCGACGCCATATCTCCGTATGTACGGCAGATAGTCATCTTGTCAGACAGACTTTTTGTCTGTGAAAGCAGATTGTCGCTTATTTTGAGAAAATCCTCAAAGCATTCGTCATCGGTGTGGCGCTTATTTGCCCAAATTGCGAAAAACTGAGCATAATTCTCATATTTTTGTGCTTTTTGGAGGCTTATATGACAGGAATTTCTGTCAAGACCTTCTTTTTTGTGATATATCTCAAAAGCAGTATCGCAGTGTGAGTCGATTATTGAAAGCCGTCTCATACATACCTCTCTTTTGTGTTTTATTCAAGTCTTAATGCTTTCTGCCTCTTGCGTCGAAAGCGTTTCTTATGTGATTGATATCTATGACGTGGTCTGCCGAGCCCTCGCGCCCAACGTATACCTCTATAACGTCTATACGCGGTGTTTTCTCGGAAAAATGCTCCCTGAGATACGAGGTTGCGGCTTCAACTGTATTTTTCCGCTTTTGAGAGTCCACGGCACGCCCCGCCGAGCCAAACTTACCAAAAGAACCGTATCCTGCCAAAGAGCGCGTTTTGACCTCGACGAATACTATGTATTCCTGGTCCTCAGCGATTATATCTATCTCATTTCTTGAGACGTGGATATTTCTGTCTTTTATGCGATAGCCGTTTTTCTTGAGATATTTAACAGCGGCGTCCTCTCCGAGTCTACCCGTTATCTGCTTGTCTGTGAGTGACATAAGGCTTACTCCTCGTCAAGAAATCTTATGAATTTTTTTCTGTGTATCGGGGAAGGGCCGTACTTGCGCAGGGCGTCCATATGCTCTTTTGTACCGTAGCCCTTGTGCTTTGCTATGTTGTATTCGGGGTATTCTCGGTCAAGGTCGGCGCATATACGGTCACGTGCTACCTTTGCGAGCACGGATGCCGCGGCGATATTCATACTCAGGGAATCTCCCTTGACGATAGCTTTTGCGGGTATTTGAAAATCCCGTGCTATGTTGCCGTCGATGAGAGCAAAGTCCGCCTTGACGGCAAGGCCGTCGATAGCGCGTCGCATAGCAAGAAGGTCAGCCTCAAGGATATTGAGCTCATCTATTTCCTGTACGCTGGCACTTGCGATACAGTATGCCACTGCCTCGCGTTTTATTATATCGAAAAGCTTTTCGCGCTTTTTCTCTGTGAGCTTTTTAGAGTCATTGAGTCCCTCGATTACAAGTCCGTCGGGGAGTATGCATGCCGCCGCGAATACAGGACCGCAAAGCGGACCTCTGCCCGCCTCGTCGACACCGCATACGTATGCGTAGCCCTGCTCGTGAAGCTCTTTCTCTATTGAATAATCGGGCATATCAGACTCCGTTCCGCCGCTCGCGGCGGCACAAATACTGTTATGAATTTTGTTTCTGTGTTTGTTTTTTTGTGTTAATTGGCTCTGTCAAGCGTGACTCGACCGAGCTTTGCCGCGCGGAACTCGTCAAGGAGCATATCCGCGGTGCGCTCTGTGTTTATCTCGCCACCGGAGATAAGAAATCCTCTCTTCTTACCTATAAGACAGAGAAGCTCGTAGTCCTCGATGTCGGCAAGAGCCTCAGCGTCGCCGAGCTTGTATCTTTCAGCAAACATACGGGGATAAAGATTTTTCATTCTGTTGCAGTAGACCATAGCAAGATATTCTATGTCAAGAATGTCGTCCTTGACCGCACCTGTGAGCGCAAGATTTTCTCCTACAGTCCTGTCCTCAAACTTTGGCCACAGCATACCCGGCATATCAAGCAGGTCAACGCCTATGCCCGTGGACACCCACTGTTTGTCTCGGGTGACACCCGGGCGGTTTTCCGCCTTTGCCTTTTTCGTACCCGAGAGCTTGTTTATGAGAGTGGATTTTCCAACGTTTGGGATGCCCAACACCATAGCGAACAAGCGACGTCCCGACATACCCTTGCTCTCGTATTTCTCAAGCTTATCCTTGAGCAAGGTCTTGATAGCGGGCAGTATTTTTGAAAGCCCCTCGCCGCTCAAGCAGTCAACGAGGATACACTCAGAGGACTCAGAGCTGTAATACTCCTGCCAGAGCTTATTCTGTGTGGGGTCGGCGAGAGATGCCTTGTTGAGTATTATAAGAGAAGGCTTATTTTCAATAAGCTTGGTTATTTCGGGATTTCTCGACGAGGCGGGTATGCGCGCGTCAAGTATCTCGATGACTACGTCAACGTTTTTCAGGTTTTCGGATATCATACGGCGTGTTTTCGCCATATGACCGGGAAACCACTGTATATTTTCCGACGGCATTATCTATCCCTCCTTGTAACGAAAATTTGTCAGATGAATCAAGTCAATCAAAGGTGGTGAAGGGAGATATTCTGAAAAGAGCCTTTCCAATCACGCAGTCCTTGTCCACGAATCCTATGCGCGACGAACGCGAATCAGAGGATCCATTTCTGTTATCTCCCATAACGAATATTTTGCCCTCGGGCACGGTGGCGCGGAAGATGACTTCATCTCCCACGGTGCTAATGAAATTCTGATTGAAGTCATACCGCACGTCGTATCCTCCGTCGTCAAGATACACGAAGCTATCGTCCATAAGTGCTCCGTTGACCTTGACTTCACCTTTGGTGAAATTTATTTCTACCGTCTGCCCCTCAAGCGCGATAACGCGTTTTACTATAGGCTCCTTATAAAAATTGTTGGATAGGTGAAAAACTATTATGTCGTTCTGCTCGGGCTCGTAAAAGAGATCGGAGGTGACAAGAAGCTCACCGTTCAAAAGAGTGTTGTTCATAGAATTTCCGTCAACTCTACAGAGCCTGAAGCAGAAGGTAAATATAATAAGCACAGTTATTACGGATACGGCAAACAGCTCCAAGTAATCAAATAAAAATGCCAGTATTCTAAATCCCAAGCTTTTTTCAGGCGCGGGAGCACCGCCGTCGAAAGACTCTACGCTCTCGACCTCGACGATATTGTCTTGGTTGTTATCCATATATCCTCCGTTACGCGATGGGTCGCGTAATTATACTTTTAGATAAGATATTTCATAAGCTCGGGACCGCTTGTAAGGTAAAGTCCCGTGCCTTGTGCCGACTCCTCGCAGAACATATCGACACCACTCTTGTCCTCAACCGAAGAATATATCATAAATGGAACGGGGTCGTACGTGTGAGTGCGCAGGCGTACGGGAGTGGGGTGATCGGGGAGTATCATTATTTTGAAATCCTCGCCCGAGCCTTTGAGATATTCGTAGACGGGCGCGAGTATTTTTTTATCGATAAGCTCAATGGAAAGCACCTTGTTCTGAATCTCGGCTCTGTGACCGCACTCGTCGGGTGCTTCAACGTGAATATATACGTAATCCGCGCCATTCTTGAAGGCATCTATAGCCGCCGCTGCTTTTCCGTCGTAATTTGTGTGCACGTTGCCCGTAGCGCCCTCGACGTCGATTGATTTCATATCGGCGCACAGACCTATTCCTTTGATAAGGTCTACTGCGGAGATGACCGCCGCGTCGAGCCCCCATTTTTCCTTGAAGGAGGGAAGAGCGGGCTTTTTACCGGGGCTCCAGAGCCATATAGAGTTGGCTGGGCGCAGACCCCTCTCTCTCCTTGCCTGATTTACAGGGTGGGAGTTGAGGATATCCCAGCTTGCGCGCATAAGCTCGTAGAATACCTGTCCGTCCTTGCCGGAGGGGAGATAGTCCTTTATGCATTTGCCGAGAATGTCGTGGGGACGCATAAAATTATACGTGTCGCAGCCACCCTTCCAGAGTATGCAGTGTCTGTAGCTTACACCCGTGTAAAGGCGCCTTATCTCGTTGCCGAGCTCCTTGTCAAGTGCGCGTATAAGCTGGTCTGCCTCCGCGGTTGTTATCTCGTCGGCACTGTGGTCGATCATTATTTTCTCATCGTACTCGCCCTCGTCGGAAAGCGTAACTATATTGCAACGGTAGGCCACGTCATCGTCCTGCATAGTAAGCCCCATGCTGACCGCTTCAAGAGGCGAGCGCCCCTTTGAGTAGACCTTGGGATCAAAGGAGAGGATAGCCATATTAGCGGTGTCGCTCTCGGGGACCATTCCCTCGGGAACGTTTGACACAGTGCCGACGAGCGAGCGCGCCGCGAGCGCGTCCATAGTCTTTTTGTCGGCATATTGCATAGGTGTTTTGTTTTGAAGCTGTGGAAGCTTTTCATCGGCCATGCCGTCAGGGATAAGTACGAGGTATTTCATATCTTTGCTTTTGTCTCCGTAAAAATGTAGGATGTTGCTTTTATGTCTTCGTATGTTAATAAGACTAAAAAGCATATATAATAATTATATCACAATTTTATCCCCACGACAACAGTTTTTCAATTATTTTGATATTTTTTGCAACATTTTCATCAAATGACGAAATATTTATGGGAAGTTATCACTTTATTAAACAATTTGACTATGTTTTTCTTGCAAATTCGGGGTTTGTGTGCTATAATTGAAGAAGAATAAAAAACAAAAAAGGAAAAATCTATGCAAGAACAGAACAATAGCGGTCTCGACCGCAAGAAACAGAAAAGAACGGTAATTATAATATTGATATCCTTGCTTGGAGCCTTGGCACTCATCGCGGGACTTGTATCTATCCTGGAAGGGATCACAGGCGCGTCAGACGGCGAGTATTACACGGCGGGTCCTGTAAATCCCGATCTTCTTGAGGACACCAAGGAGGAGGATTTCGATATAATGGAGTATGACGAATATCTCAAATACGACCGAAATATATATCTGATAAACACAAATAACGGAGTTATTCTGAGCATAGACGAGAGCACGTATCAAAATTACGGTGACGGATTTGAGGTTATGTACCTTGTCCTGACCTATATCAATCAGGGATATGCCAATGCGTACAATAGCTTTATGGGAGACTCCGAGCTTGAGAAGGAGAGCTTCACCCAGCAGCAGATCTACGATATAAAGGTGTCTCAGCACAGTCAGAGCACGGATAAGGGATACACTGAATACGTTTTCAAGGTGGAATATAAGATACACGAAAATAACGGAACGTATCGTAATAATATCCTCAGTGACGCGTCAAGACCGCAATATTTCGTTATAAACAACAGCACGGGAGAATATCTCGTGTGGGACATCATAGAGCAGGGTATAGCCGAAAAGAGTTGAGCTCATACGCCCTGCGGCGAGCAATTTTAGCATCTTCCGCCGCACCTCGTTTTGCAAGGTCATACCTTGCTGCAACTCGCTTCGACGAAATCTATCAAAAATTGCAACGCCGAAGGGTGCTACGCAGTTTTGAGTTAGCAAATATTATGCAGATGCAAAGAGAAAATACAAAGTAACATAAGATGTTGCGAGAATTTTATCTGTAGCAGATGCGGATATTTGCCACACAAAACCGTGTCAGTTCAATTCTTTTCGGCTATAGCAAGCAAATAAAAGGCTTTTTGTGCAAGGTGTACTATTTTTACACTTAAAATTTGTGCAATATTTCACAAGATTGTTCTTGACAATCACTTGAACGCGTGATATAATTATATCAAGGGATAAGATCCCAAAATCCAATATGTTCAAATGTCGCGCACGGCGACGGGAAGGAGTAGGACATGGAAGAGTATATAATGACAATAATCTGGGCGGCAATATTCGTAGGCGCGATATTTTTAGAGGCCGAGACCGCCGAGATGATCGCGGTGTGGTTTATGCCGGGCGCGCTTATCTCTCTTGTGCTGTCCATATTCAATGTAGAGCTGTGGATACAGCTCGTGGTATTCGTGGCGGTATCTGCCATTCTTCTGGTGCTTGCGAAAACGATATTCCGCAAGAAGCTCCTCAAAAACGTGGGGCAGGAAAAGACGGATACGGATCTGCTTATTGGCAAGGCGGCAAGGGTTGAGGAGGATATCGTCAATTCGGAGGAAAAGGGAGCCGTGAAGGTAGGCGGACAGATATGGAGCGCCAAAATGTCGGACGAGACGGAGACAGCCGTGGCAGGAGAGACCGTCATAATCGAGAGGATATCGGGAGTAAAGCTTATTTGCAGAAGATCCTGAGTTCATAACAAAAAACAACAACACAGAAAGGAATTAATTTTATGGGACCTATCATCATACTGGTAACACTTGCAGTAATCGTGCTTATCACCATCATTTCCAACATTCACGTAGTTCCTCAGGCGAGGGCGTACGTTATCGAGCGTCTGGGCGGTTATCACGCTACTTGGGGCACTGGACTTCACTTTAAGATTCCCTTCATTGACAGGATCGCGAAAAAGATCAACAAGATGGAGCAGGTAGCGGATTTCCCGCCCCAGCCCGTTATCACAAAGGATAACGTAAGAATGCAGATAGACACAGTCGTTTTCTATCAGATAACAGACCCTAAGCTCTATTCCTACGGACACGCAACTCCTATGACGGCAATAGAGAACCTCACCTCCACCACTCTCCGTAACATTATAGGTGATATGGAGCTTGATGAAACTCTCACGTCGCGTGACATCATCAACGCGAAGATGCGTACTATTCTTGACGAGGCTACTGACCCTTGGGGAATCAAGGTAAGCCGTGTCGAGCTCAAGAATATAATTCCTCCTAAGGAAATACAGGACGCGATGGAAAAGCAGATGAAGGCAGAGCGTGAGCGCCGTGAGTCTATCCTTCGCGCAGAGGGTGAAAAGAATTCGGCAATACTTGTAGCAGAGGGACGTAAGCAGTCGCAGATACTTGATGCTGAGGCAGAAAAGCAGTCACAGATACTCAGAGCTGAGGCAGAAAAGCAATCTCAGGTCCTTAAGGCAGAGGGTGAAGCTGAGGCAATACTTGCGGTTCAAAAGGCGACGGCAGAGGGTATCAGAATGATCAACGAGGCAAATCCCGGTGAAGGAATGATTGCCATCAAGAGTCTTGAGACCTTTGAAAAGGTTGCTGACGGAAAGGCTACAAAGATCATTATTCCTTCAGAAATACAGAATATTGCGGGACTCGTAGCGTCTATCAAGGGCGTTGCAGAGGACGAGCAGAGGGGATAAGAAATGAAAGGTACCGATATCAAAATAGATTTTTGCCCCTTTTGCAATGGTACAGAATTTGTAAGGGCATATCAATCCGGACACGCAACCTTGCAGAGCAGAGAGAGCTTTTGGCATAGCGCAGACCTTGAGTTTATAATCTGTCGCCGTTGCGGCAGCGTGGTCAGAAGCTACGTCAAGGACCCCGAAAAGCTGCTCAAAAAAGCGGACAGAAGAGAAAGCTGACAAAAATTATTGCAAAACAATATCCCCCCACAGACCTAAAAAGTCCGTCGGGGGATTTTTGTGTGAATGGTTTTAATATTTTCTTGTATATCCCGAATTCAAATATTGCTTACGTCGGATAGTAATGAAGGACACGGTAAGCAGTATGACAAAGCATATCACAGTTGCTATAAAGGCTCGGCTGCGGGTGTATTCTCCCACCCCGTTTATAGCCAGCATAATAGGACTTGCCTCACAGCTCTCGCTTATAACGAGTGGGCTCTGTCCCACAAGCTTTCCGTTGCAATAGACCTTTACAATGCCTATCTCATCTCCTGCATCTATCGGTGCTTTTAGTAATTTTTCGTCAAGATGTATCGTATATGAGATGTTGGGGGAGGAGTTGTTTGGAATATAGACCGCAAAGTCCTCACCCACCGAATAGGGAACACTTGAGGAGCCGAAGGTGGTCAGCTTTATCTTAGCTTGTCCTATCTCCTCGCCCTTGTTGAATATTAAGTAATTGTTGTAGCTTGCAAACGCCCAATCCAGCAAAGTGTTTACCGTCTCATAAGCATATATTGAGCTTCCGTTCTCGCTCTCCGTACCGCCAAGCACTATGCAGATGTAGTCCGCACCGTCGTCCGAGGCCTTGGTGATTATGCTCCAGCCCCCGTCCTCGCCTGAATTTCCGGCGTTCATGCCCTGACAGCCTGAGTTAAAATAGCTTGCGTTGCTTCTGGATGAGATGAGATAATTTCTGTTATATACCGTGCGACGCTCACTTGTGCTGTTAGCGCTGATGTCGTGCTTGAGAGCCGAGGAGATAGTCATATAAAGCTCATTTTCCGCGGCAACAAGTGCGATTTTGAGAGTATCGGAAAGCGTAGTCACCATAGCAGAGTTGTCGGGGAATCCTATGGGATTGGTGTAATTGGTAGACGTAGCACCCAGCTCCAAGGCTCTTTTATTCATAAGGGAAACAAAGCCCTCGGTGCTCTCTGCACACAGATGCGCGAGAGCATACGCTGCGTCGTTATAGGATGCGCATATTGCTCCGTAGAGCAGGTCCTCGACCTTTATTTTATCACCAGCGGTGAGATTCATTGAGTATCCGCTCACGCCCGAGAGCATTTCCTCGGTTATCAGAACGGTCTCGTTGAGTCTCTCCGAAAGCATCTCACAGGCAATAAGTCCCATCATTACCTTTGCGCTTGTCGAGGTGTTGAGTACCTCGTCCTTGTTCTCGCACACCAAAAACCTTGAGTGTGTAACGTCGTAAAGACAGACCGCCGCGCCGTCAAGCTCTGACGGTGGCTCCGGCTCACTGCTTGCCGCCACACGGATGGTCAATGGTGGCAGAGCCAATAAAAAGAAGAGAGCGCAGGATAAGATACTCACGCAGACTCTTTTTATTTTGCGTAAACTGTTCAAATTGCGTCCTCCTTTTATGTGTATTTTAAGATTAAAGATTCTTTCTGCCGAAATATCTTGTGGCACAAGCCCTGTCATTTTCTATGGCCGAGGAAAGCTCCTCTATGGAGCTGAATTTTTTCTCCTCGCGGAGGTATGAGCAAAACTCCACCTTGAGCGTCTGCCCGTAAAGGTCTCCCTCAAAATCAATAAGATAAGTTTCGCAGTTCACGGCGTGGGAATCCGAGCCGTCGGTTATAGTGGGACGCACGCCAACGTTAGAAACGCCGATATACTGTCTACCGTCCTCAGTAGTACAGAGCGTCGCATATATTCCGTGATGAGGAATCACTGTGTTATCTGGGAACGTCTGATTGACTGTGGGAAAGCCTATTGTGCGTCCAAGGCGTTTGCCTGAAAGCACATTTGTATTTATATAAAAATTGCGCCCGAGCATAAGATTTGCCGTTTTTATATCCCCTCCCGCAAGATGCTCACGAATGGCAGTTGAGCTCACCGTCTCTCCCGCAAGCTTTACCTCGGGGTAGCTGACGGCTCCGTTGCCGAATTTTTCCTTGAGCAGCTGTGGCGAGCCCTTTCCCTTGTGTCCGAATCTGTGATTGAAGCCACACACCGTACCTATACAGCCAAAACGTGATTTAAGTATCTCGTCAACGAAATCCTCGGCACTTACCATATGTAGCTCCTCGATTCTGCCAACCGCCACAAAGTCAAGGCCGCACGAGAGCATAAGAGCTGTTCTGTCCTCAAGCGTGCAGAGCAGGGGAATCCTTTGATTTTTAAAATACGCGGCGGGGCTTTCGGAAAAGCACCAGGCACCGCAGAGATCAGCACCGATTCGAGACGCCAGAGCCACGGTCTCGGTAAGCAATCTCGTGTGAGCCGAGTGAACCCCGTCAAACGTTCCAAGGGCCATGACCGTTGTCTTGCCGTCAAGGGAGAGCGGAGCACCGTTGGGTGTAATGATTTCTATATCGAGGCTATCAGTCGTCATTTTCTTGAGTTTCTTTCTTTCCAAATTGATTTTCAAGCGATTCGATATAGGTCTGCACCATATCCTCAAGCAGATCGTCTCTGTCTATCCTGCCGATAAGAGTACGCGCGTTTTTGTAGTTTGAGATATGAGTTGGATCTTCGGAGATGATGTATCCTACGAGCTGTGAGATAGGATTATATCCTCCCTCGCTTATAGTCTGACAAATATTATAAAGTATCTCCTTGGGATCCTCGGTCTCCTTTTCGGGAGCTTCTATCTCCTCGGAAATATTGCCTCCGATAATTATTTTTCTTCCGTTGTTTTCGAGTATCATTTATAAATTACCTTTCTTGGAGGTGCAGTCAAATTTTAGAAATTACTTGTTTAGAAGCTCGTCTCTGTCTGAGAATCTGCGTGATGCGCCAATCTTGTTGAAAAGTATCATAACGCCAACGTAGATAAGAGCGTTGATAAGAAAGAAGGGAACAAAATCAAGCCTAACTATCTCACCCGAGAAAGCAGGGCTGTTGAGCGCCGATCCGAACTTGACGATCGCGGTGATAGATCTCACTCCTCCCGACACGAATGCTGCGAAGTTAAAGAGCAGACTGAATATCAGGTGCAAAAGAGCGCCGAGGAGTCCTGAGATAAGAGTAGGTATGGGCGACGCTGTCGCGGACTTATATCCCTCGCGAAACGCGGCGATAGCCAGTATAGTGTTTACGCCAAGCGTGTATATGACGGCACGGATAACGCAGAGCGAGAGATAGTCTATTTCCACGAAAAGATTTATAACCTTTACCGCCAGCATTTCGGCGAACATCACCACCACGCAGGACAGGAGCATATAGGCCGCGTATATAAGCGAATTTATAAAAACATCGGCTTTTTTCATAATTTGACCTCCACTCAAATACTTCTTCCAAAGAGATTGTCTATCATTGAGTCCGCGTGCTTTTTAATAAGCGACGCATAATATGCTATGACAATTATCTCAAGCGCATTTGTAAGACGGAGCTTTGCTCCGGGAATCTTTTCCTCGTAGCCCTCCGTGACCGTGACTATCGCTTGCTTGAGAGAGCCGAGAGAGCACACCTCGTACGTCATAAGGTGATCGAGGATCTTGCAGATGTAGTCGTAGAGTATTGAGTCCGCGATTATATCATCACTCCTATCGTCTACACGACCGTTGATATACTGGATAAGCCCTGCAATTTTATCAAGCTGCATACAGGAGCGGAGCATATTTATGATAAGAATGTGCGCCAACTGGTTGATATTGTATTTTTTGCATTTTGAGTTTTCCACCCAACCTCTCTTGGTCCAGTTTTGAAGGGTAGAGCCGTCAATGCCCGATATCTCGCGAATCTGATTGAGCATAACGCCGTCCGAGATAAAAAATATTTTTTCGAGGAATTCAATTCCCGTCACGTTTCCTGCATAATCCGAGCGTAAAAGTCTGGTGCCTGGTATAAAATCGTCCTTTATCTGAAGATTCATATTCACGCCTCCGTTTTTCTTTTGAATAACAAATATTATATATTTATTATATCTTACGGTCATCTGATTGTCAAGGGAATTCATAAAATTTATAAATATTATTTATGTCCCGAGCATAAGATTGAAAAAAAGAGAACGAGTGGGAAAAATGAAGAAAATAAGACTTGGTATGGGAGCGCTGCTTATGCTGTCCGCTATGATAATATCGGATAGGGCAGACGTGATACTTATATACGCGTTTTCAGCGTTTTTGCACGAGATAGGGCACTTGAGTGCCGCAAAATTGCTCAAGATAAAAATCAAAGAGATAAAATTTGATTTTTCGGGTGTGCGCATATGTACAGATGAAAGACTCACACAGTATAAAAGCGAGATTGCACTCGCGGCGGCAGGACCGCTTGTAAATTTTATTGTTATGGGAGCGGTTTTGTCATTTTTTAAAGCGCAAGGTGTATCCTTGGCAGAGGCGGCGGAGTATATAGAATCCTTTTTGGCGCAAAGGGAAGCGCATATATACGGAGCGATAGGATTTTTTGGATTGTCCGCGGCTTTGCAGGGAGGGGTCAACCTTTTGCCCGTGAGCAGTTTTGACGGAGGCAGGATAACCTATTGTGTCATAGCCTCGTTTTTTAGCGAGAGGGCGGCGAGCAGAGCCACCGCGGCGCTTTCTGCCGCGTCAGCCTTTGTCCTCTGGACCGTCTCGCTCTATCTTATGCTCCGTATGTCGTCGGGGCTCGGGATATACGTTTTCGCGGCGTGTATATTTGCAAGCACTCTAAAGGATAGCGATATCAAGTAGGCAGAGCTCAAGTTAGCCAATTAGCAATACCAACACAAAAGGAGTCATACGGACACCTACCGTAAAGCAGTTTCTTATTAATATCAAAGGGGACGAGAAATTTCTCGCCCCTTTTGCACATCACCTTGTTTGCAAGGTATTACCTTGCCGTAACTCGCTTTGACGAAATCTATCAAAAATGTCAAAGGTCGTCCTCATATCTGGGCTTTACATTATAAAAATCCAGCAGAGAAATCAAAATAAGAGCAGAGAGTCCGGCGGTA
Source organism: uncultured Clostridia bacterium (assembly GCA_904501865.1). GTDB lineage: Bacteria > Bacillota > Clostridia > Oscillospirales > CAG-272 > SVTX01. Next base: position 1,733 of record CAJGCF010000030.1, on the reverse strand, counting down.
AATCCACCGTTGTAAAGAACAAATCCACCGTGCATCTCGGCAGTTACCGTACATATAGTGGCACTCAATAATCCGGCGATAATCCCATAACGAAGACCGTATTTTCCCGCAATGGGGCATAATCCCGTAGCAAAAGCCAAACCGTTGATATAGGCTTGTGTAGAAAGTGTCCACGGTATATCGAGCCCTGCAACCAGACATATGAACACAACCACCGCAAAAAGAAGCACATATCCCATCACTATAGGGAACACGTTTCTGGGGTGTTGACCGTCAGATGCAAATGTCAAGGCGGCAAATACCACACCAACTGTCGGACCGGTAAACCCTACACCTGCGGGAAGCTGTGGAAAAAGATCAGGGAGAATAAACACAAGATTGAGATAAGCAATGATGAGCATACCGTATACGGCAATATTGATCATACAGAGCGGCATGCCGAATTTATCTGCGAAGTCAGTGCCGTATCCTGTGCATTTCAAAAGCTTACCATAATCCCGTATTCTACGATGGTTCAAAAAAAATCCGACGATAAACGTAAGGCCAAATAGAACAAGGAAAAAGATATTCATAAATCCGCGATAGGCGTAAGGCAAAGCATAGTATGTGGGATTACTGATCGGGATGCCTGAGGGTGCAGCTATACCAAGAGTGTTGTACATAAACGAATAAATGAATATGCCCAGTATACCGATGGCAAGTCCTGCCTTATAAAGATTATAGCCTCGGTGCATAGCCGTCGTACCCGGTAAAAGAGGTAAAACGATAAAACCGACAGCTATACCGCAGACAATGGCAATGGTAATCCCCAACCAGTTGACCTGTGTGACGGTGGGGTCGAAATTACCCACAGAATATCTAAACAGCACTTCACTGACAAAGGGCGCCAGCGCCGTAGCGAAAAAGGCTATATGTATATTTTCCGATACCTTCTTCTTCATAATAACGCAGTATAGCAGGACCCCGATAAACGGCGGCCACATATTCAAGAAGTTGAGACCGTAGAAACCGTGTGCAACAATGAGCATATATCCCGCCAAGGTCGTAGCATTGCACCGTACTTTGCTAATATATATGACAAGATTTGCAAAAAGACCGCATATCGCCGTATTAAACAAGGTGCTTCCCAGTCCGCCAAGGGCAAAGTAATCGGTTACCAACTTGCTTGGAGAAGAAAGGATGTGCCAAAGATTCTTAAAGAAATCCCATTCTTGTGTGTAAATAACTGCAATAGGAGTGGATATCAAAAAGAACAGGCTGATTGACAAAGCGTATGCGCGTATCAATCGTTCGTTGAAAGTAAGGTTTTTATCTGCTTTATAATGAGCAGATGTCGGCGTGTAATCCATAAGTTCTCCCAAAGATTGTGCTTAAAATTTGTTGAATTCAAGGCTATTTTACCACAGATCCATCCATAAGTCAACAAAATACCCCAAATTAATTATATTGACTAGCATACAAGCGTAAGTCTATCGGGAGTATGGATAAAATAACTCACAATATAGCCGAAAAGAGTTGAACTCATACGCCCTGCGGCGAGGCGGCAGAACCTAAGTTAACCAATTAACCAAACCAAAACAAAAGGAGGCATAAAGCCCCCTTTTATTTTGGTGCAGTGAGTGATGATAAATCCGAACCAAATGCCTCTTCAATTTCGGCAAAGGTGATTGTTTTTGTGCCTTCCTTGTAGTTGAATGTAATGACCAAGTAATCGTCGAACAGATAGATCGCAT
>CAJGCF010000029.1 GCA_904501865.1 uncultured Clostridia bacterium | reverse complement strand
TACTGCATAGAGCCCTCTGCCAATATCTCGTACAATATCCTGAATTTTACGTCAAGGTCTCGACTGTCTCCGAATATGACCTTGAATTTTTGCGCGTAGATAAGCGTTATCTCGAACTTTTCAAGCAATATAACGCCGTCCGCTTCGGAATGATAGCCGCTACGCTTGAGCGTCTTCAGAAAATCCACCGTATATTCGTAAAACGACGGTTCCCTGACCTCGTAAAACGTCTCGCCCTCCGTATCCGTCTCCTCTACAGTGTCGAAAAAGACCAAGGTCTCGCCAAGCACGGGCTCTCTGACCTCGGGTAGCAGGATATAGACCGCTCCGTACGCCGAGTATTTGGTACGCGACACGTTCTTATCAAGCACCCGAAGCTCCTCGTCAAGAGCGTAGTAATAATCGCCCACCTTGCAGTAGTAGTCCACACCCGAAAGCTCAATTTTGATAGTCACCTTGCCAAAAAGTGATTTTCGGACTGTAATATCCGTGGCTATTGGCATATTTTTTGAAATATTGCGCTTTATCCTGCTCGACGAGCGCCAGAAAAGGCCGTCGCCTACCGAAATATCCGCAGCCTTTATAACCTCGCTCTCATTGAACATAGTCACGTCTCCCGTGACCTCTATCTCGTCTATCCTGATGAAAAGAAGTGCCGCAACCAGAGCTATGACGACCACCAGCGCGACAAGCGCTCCACGCAGAATTCGTCTGAGTCCCTTTTCGCCAAAACGGATAAGCAATCCGGCTCTCACGCTCTCAAGTCTCTGCCTTACCTTGTCCTCAGGTCTCTTGTCGCCCTTCATACGCTCACTTCCTTCCCTTTAAGCTTCTTTTGTGCGCCACTCAAAGCAGGCGCTTTATCTCACCGTATATTTGCTCGTTCGCGTCTGCCTCGGCAAAGGCGCGAATGTTTTTACCAAGCTCTTCCCTGCGCCTATCGTCGCGCAAAAGGCTTCTTATGGCATCGGTGAGCCTTCCGTCTGAAAACTCACGCTCCTCAACAAGCTCTCCCGCTCCCGCATCGTAAAGAGCCTTGGCGTTCTTGTACTGATGATTTGCCGCTACGAACGGAGACGGCACGAATATTGCCGCCTTGCCAAGCAGAGCCGTTTCGGATATGGTCATAGCGCCCGCGCGACATACCACAAGGTCTGCCTCGGTCATTCTTTTGTCCATATCGTATATATAATCTACCAATACCACGTTTGGCTTTTTGTCAAGTCCGTGCGCCTCAAATTCTGCCTTTATTCGCGCGTAATCACGCTTGCCAGCCGCGTGATAGAACTGCGTGCGCGGGAACTCGTCCGCAAGGGTTTCAATTGAGCGACACATCTCACTGTTGAGATTCTCAGCGCCTCCCGAGCCGCCAAAGGATATGACGCGCTTGTCAAAATCACCCTCGGACTTGTCTGACAGAGAGACGGGCTTTGCCTCAAAAAGCGAGGGATTGCCTACTCGCACCAAGCGTTTCGCGTTCTTTATGAGGTCGGTTGTGGACTGAAAATTCGTCATAACGCAGTCTATTTTAGGTGATAGCTTGCGCACGGCTCTGCCGGGTATTGCGTTTGACTCGTGCACAAGAGTCGGAATACCCATTTTCGCTCCCTCGTTGAGCACGGGATAGCAGGCAAATCCGCCCGTTCCTATAATGACGTCGGGCTTGAACTCGCCTATGAGCCTTCTCGCCTGCCCTGCAGATACCGCCATCAAAATAAGAGTCTTTATGTTTTTAAGATTCCATATCTGATAGCTTCCGCAGATATTGACCCTATAAAGCTCATAGCCTGCGCGCGTGACCAGGTCCTGCGCCTTGTCGCTCTTTTGCGACGAGCAGACAAAGGCTATCTCTGCCTCGGGGTTGTGTTTTTTTATAGTATTCGCGATAGCGATAGCGGGATTTACGTGTCCCGCGGTACCGCCGCCCGTCATTAAAACTCGCATGCCGTTCTCCCCTCAAGTCTATTTTTTTACGTATGAAAATCTTGATATTGAAAGTATTATTCCCATCTCGAATATCTGTAGCATAAGCGCCGTGCCGCCCGACGAAAAGAACGGCAACGCTATTCCCGTGTTGGGCATTGAGTTGGTTACAACGGCGATATTGAGTATGGTCTGGAGAGCTATTTTGGTGGTAAGTCCATACACGACGAGCGCGCAGAACTTATCGGGTGCCTTTGAGGCTATCTTGTATCCTCTCCACAAAAGAAGTCCGAAAAGTATTATGACTATCGCGGCTCCTACAAATCCGAGCTCCTCGCAAACGATAGTAAATATAAAGTCGTTCTGCGGCTCTGAGACGTAGCCGTATTTTTGTCGGCTGTTTCCAAGTCCCACTCCGAAAAATCCGCCTGAGCCGATAGCGTAAAGTCCCTGCCAGGTCTGCCAAGCAGAGCCACGCGGGTCTGCCTTTTCAAGAAACAGCCACGTGGTAACTCTCTCCATAGCGTAATCCGACACGAAAAGCACCGCCACGACCGCAACGAGTCCCGCGCCGATTATCAGCGCCATCCACTTTTTGTCCGTGCCGCCGATAAACATTATGGTAAGTCCCAAAATTCCTATGATTATAAGTCCCGACAAATGCTTTTCAAGCATAACGAGCACACATATAGATGCCACGACAAGCCCCGGGTAAAGCACTCCGTAGCGGAAATGACCGCCAAAGCGTTGGGAAAGCTCTATTTTTTTCTCATATTTTGACATTATGAGCGCCAAAAACATAACTACTGCCATTTTGGCTATCTCGGAGGGCTGAATAGTAAGCGGACCTATCTCTATCCATCTCTGCGCACCGCCTCCCGTTGTTCCCACGACGAGCACCGCGAGCAAAAGCACTATAGACACAGCATACGCGCCGATAGCGAAAAATCTCCAGAACCACGGCCGCGCGTATATGACGAATATAGCGGTAAAGACCGTTGCCACCGCGTAAAATATCAGGTGACGCTTGAAATAATACAGACTGTCGCCCATAAATTTGTCGGCATCAAATGAGCTTGCGCTATACGCCATAACGGCTCCAATGAGAGATATTGCCAAAACTATGAGCAGAAAATACACGTCAATTCCGCCTCTGACCTCTACTCTTCTCTCCTGCTCCTCAAGCGGCTTATGAATAGGCTCAAGATAAGCAGGGTCTCTCCTCTCAAGGCTCTTCTCATAAGCATTATTCAATTTTTCGGCACTGCGGAGGAAAAATCCTCTTCTTTTTTCGCCGTTCTTTTTTTGCTTGTCGCTCATAAGACCACCCTTGAAAAATTACTTAAAAATCTTTATATAAAAAACCGTATCAGACGCTATCGACTCAAAGCAGCGCTCCGAGCGCTCCCAGCGCCGAAAGCAGAACGCTTATTACAAAAAACACTGTAACTATCTTTATCTCCGACCATCCAAGCAACTGAAAATGATGATGAACGGGAGCTTTTTTGAATATTCTCTTGCCGCCCGTGAGCTTGAAATAATATCTTTGCATAAGGCTTGAGAGCATCTCGAAAATAAACACAAATGACATAATTATAACGCACAAAAGCTCGCCCTGCGATATTGCGCAGCCCATTATTATTCCGCCGATGTAGAGCGAGCCCGTGTCTCCCATAAACACCTTTGCGGGATAGTGATTGAACACCAAAAATCCGAGCAGAGCTCCAAGCAGGCTTGCCGAGATGACTCCCTCGTATCTTGCGCCCGACAAAACAGACGTCACGATAAGTCCCACCGCTACCGCCGCGCCAACGCTTGACGCAAGTCCGTCAAGACCGTCGGTTATATTGGTACTGTTGACAAATCCGACTATCACGAGAAGGTAGAGCGGATACGCAAAGAAGCCAAGCTCAAAGCTGATATCTGTAAATGGGATATGCAGAGCCGTGACGAGATTGTCGGTCATTCCCATCATTGCGAGATATGCCGCACCGACTATTATCTGAAGCGCCATCTTCTGCGCCTCGCTCAGTCCCTCGTTCTCTTTTTTGACAAGCTTTTTGTAGTCGTCAATAAAGCCGATAAGTCCGTTCGCAACCCCCAGCATAAGCGTGAGCGCCAACGTCAAAAGTGCGCCCGAGTTCTTTTGCCCAATTACGCCGAAGCTCTCAAGCAATATCCAAGCAAGTATCACGACAAGCGACGCTATTATAAAGCAGATGCCTCCCATAGTGGGAGTGCCCGCCTTGCCCGCGTGCTCCGCGACGTAAGAGTTTATAGGCTGATTGAGCTTTTTCGCGCGGAGAACGGGGATTATAAGTCTGCCCGCCACCACGGTAAGCGCAAACACCAAAAGGCATACCGCCAGAGCCTCAACGCCCGACGCGCGCACGTATCCTATCATTCCGACCAATTTATCGTAAAGCATTTTTTCTTTATCCCTTCATTGTAGACTTCAAGGGCGGGCTCACCCGACCTCATTTGTAAGTCAATCCTTGTAAAATACCTTGTCTATTACTCTTTCAAGCGAGATAGTTCTGCTCGCCTTGAAAAGCACGGCATCGCCACTCTTAAGTATGCCCTTAAGCTCTGCGCACACCGAGTCTATCTCACCCTCGTCTATCTGCGCGAAAACGCAGGACGGAGACATTCCCGACATAATAGCGCTCTCGGCTATACACGCGCCGAGCTTGCCCACGGTTATGAGCATATCTATCCCACGTGAGACCAGATATCTGCCTATCTCTCGGTGCATATCCTCGGAGTCCTCTCCAAGCTCACGCATATCTCCAAGCACCGCCACTCGCTTACCCTCGACCGAGAGCGCGCACAGCGTATCTATCGCGCCACGCATTGATTCGGGTGCGGCATTGTAGCAATCCGCCACAACGGTCACACCGTCGCACTCGCGGATATTTTGCCTCATACCCTCGCTTACGTAATCAAGCAATCCCTCACGCACACTCGCCTCATCGGCTCCCATCAAAAACGCCGCGGACGCCGCAAAGCTTGCGTTATAAGCAAAATGTCTGCCTATGAGATTTATCCTGACGTCCTTGTAAAGCCGTCCGAGAAATTCAAGATCAAATACCGTTCCCTCAGAGCTCACGTGTATATTTTTAGCGATTATATCGCAGTTTTTCGCCTCCTCAAGACCTACGTAAAGCGTTTTATATCTGTTTTTGGCGGTTTTGGGGTGTATCTCTCTCAAAAGCGGCTCGTCTCCGTTAAGTAGGAGATACCCACCGTCGCACAGCCCTTCGGCTATCTCAAGCTTGGCACGTGCTATATTTTCTCTCGTTCCGAGATGTTCAAGATGCGACGAGCCAACGTTGGTGACCATAGCTATCCTCGGGCGCGCGGTGCGCGACATACTGCGTATCTCGCCAAAGCCGCTCATTCCCATCTCAAAGACCGCGGCGTCACACTCCTCGCCGACCTCCATGAGCGACATAGGCATTCCTATGACACTGTTGAAGTTTCCCACCGTGGAATATACCTTTAAAAACCTTTTGAATATTGATGCGACAAGCTCCTTTGTGGTGGTCTTGCCAACGCTTCCCGTCACCGCGACCGTAGCTATTGGACTGTCTTGTCTGTATCCATTTGCCGCGTTAGCGAACGCCTCGATAGAGTTCTCTACCGTGACGAATGAGGCACAACGTCCCGAAATGTTGACGGGAACGTACTCGCAGAGCACGCACCTGCAGCCTAAGTCCAGCGCACTGACTATGTAATCGTGTCCGTCCACTCTCTCGCCTCTCGTGGCAACAAAGAGAGTGTTATTATCCGCCTCTCTGCTGTCGGTACAGACGTATTCAAACTCACATATGCTCTCACCGCAGAAATTGTACAGCTCACCCATACACCACTCGGCTATCTGCTCCATATTGATTTTTCCGTGTCCGAGCTTTATCTTCATCTTCTATCCTCACAAAAAGACCTTGTCTCAAGAATAATATTTTTCACAAAATTCCTTTACGAGAAGGCGCTCCGAGAAAGGTCGCTTTCCCCTCATATCTATCTCGTATTCCTCGTGTCCCTTGCCCGCAAGCAGAATGACATCTCCTCTGCGGGCGTTTTTTATAACGTATTCTATCGCGGAGCGTCTGTCCTCAATGACAGTATAAGCCGCCTCCGACGTGACTCCCGACAGTATGTCCTCTATAATGTCAGAGGGCTTCTCGCTTCTGGAGTTGTCCGAGGTGACCACGAAAAAATCCGACATGAGCGAGGCGATCCTGCCCATAGCCGACCTTTTCTGAACCTCTCTGTCTCCTCCACACCCGAACACGAGCACAAGCCTTTGTCCGCGGCGGGAAAACGAGCGCGCCGCACTCAACAGATTTTCAAGCGCGTCGGGGGTGTGCGCGTAGTCCACGTAAACCGAAAAGTCCACACGCGAGTCAATCTTCAGTTTTTCAAGTCTGCCGCGAACTCCCTCGAACAAAGCCAGAGAATCCTTTACGTCCCTTGGCGGCACTCCGAGACAGTACGCCGCCACCGTTGCCTGCATACTGTTCATCACAGTGACCTTTCCGGGTATCCTTGAGCGCAGACGCAATCTCATTTTATTGGACGAGAGCTTATATTCCACTCCCGACGGCATAAGGCTTTTTACCTCACAGGCGCAAAAATCCGCCGCTCTGCCCTCTGCCGAGCAGGTATATTTTGGAATATCTATCTCACCGGCAAGCCGGCGTCCGTACTTATCGTCGATATTTATTATAGCCCGCGCCGAGCGCGAGAAAAGGCGCTTTTTCGCCTCGAAATAGCTCTCCATATCCAAATGGAAGTCAAGGTGGTCCTCGGTGAGATTTGTAAATATCCCCATCTCAAAATCTATGGGACAGACCTTGCCGAGAGCAAGCGCGTGCGAGGTTATCTCGGCTATAACGTACTCCACGCCGTCCTTTTGCATAAGGTCAAGCGTTCTGTAAAGCTCGGGTGGGTCGGGGGTGGTCATATTTGCGAGCGCCGACTCGGGCCTTATGTCAAGCCTTTCTGAGAGCGACAGACTCCCCGTCGTGCCGATAAGTCCGCATTTGTGTCCCACACGGGTGAGTATCTCGTAAATCATACCGCAGACCGAGGTCTTTCCGTTAGTCCCCGTGACACCGATAAATTTCATTTTCTTCTGCGGATTGCCGTACCACGCCGCCCATATCCGAGCAAACGCCTCTCGGCTATCCTCTACCGCAATGAGCGGCACGTCACATTCACCTACGTCAACTCTGCCGTCCGACAGAGCCGCGCGGCACACCACAGCAGCCACAGCCCCGTGCGAGACCGCCTCGGAAATATAGGCGTGTGAATCTGTGTGAAGTCCCTCTATCGCAATAAAAAGTCCGCGCGTGACGACCTTGCGTGAGTCGCAAAATATCTCCACGACGTCAAGGTTTGCCGCCGCGTTTCTCAAAAACAGAGAGCCGAAGTCCTCGCTTTTGAGCTCTATATCTGACAAGGACAAAAGGTCTGAAAGTAACATTTTATAAGCCTCCGAAAAATATTTTTGAATTTATATTTTCTTAAGCTTTAAACGTCCTGTTCTTTGTCCTTTTTTCTTGCGTATTATCCGTCCGTGTCGTCAAGGTATCTGAAGGTGACCTCGACAACGCTTCCCTCGTCTACAACAGTGCCCGCCGCGGGATATTGCTCCACGACCACAGCTCCCTTGCCCGACATATAGTTCTTTGTTCCCGATATCTTTATGTTAAGACCGAGATTTGTAAGCGTTCCGTTGGCGGCAACTGCCGTCATACCGTCAAGCTTTGGCACGGTGACGGTCTTTTTCTCATCTACCGCCTCGTCCGTGGTATAAAGTATTATCTTTGCCGAGCCGGGCTCAACCAGAGTTCCAGTCTTTGGCGACTGTGATTTGACGTACTCTCCGTCACCCACGACCTCGACCTCAAATCCGAGCAGCTCTGCAAGGTCTTTCGCCGTCTGCACTCTCGCCTGCACCAGCATAGGCGCGCTTATGGCTTGATTTGCGAGCTCCTCCTCGGAATACTCCGCCTCAACACCATAGTACGGCAATACCTCCTCAAGCAGACTTCCCACGTAGGGCGCGGCTATAACACTCGCGTAAAGTATTCCCTCCGTCGGCTCATCTACCATAAAGAGCACTGCTACCTCGGGGTCCTCGGCAGGCGCGTATGCCACGGTCGAGCATACGTAAGGGATGTAGGGTGTGTCCTTGACGTCCTTTTTCTCACTCGTTCCCGTTTTTGCGGCTATACGGTATCCCGCGACGTAGGCATTCTTTGCTCCTCCGTCTCCCGAAACGCCCTCCTCAAGTATCTGCGAAACTGTATTACAGGTCTCCTGACTCAATATTTGGCGCTTTATCTCGGTCTCGTGAGAATATATCACGTTTCCGTCGTTATCCGTTATTTCCTTTATAAAATGAGGCGTTATCAGATTTCCACCGTTTGCCACGGCAGTGATAGCCATAATGTGCGCCAAAGGTGATATCTTGAAGTTCTGACCGAAGGACGCCGTCGCGAGATAGATATCCGAGCCATTGAAGGTCTCGCTATCCCAGAAAGTCACGCCCTCCTTGGTGTAACTCTCGCCCACCGCGTCTATTCCCGTCTTGTGAAAATATCCAAATGCGGAGAAATATTTATAAAATCTCTCTGCTCCCGTACGCAGACCCATCTGCATAAGCACGGGATTGCAGGACTGCTGAAGTCCGCGCGCGAAGGTGAGCATACCGTGTCCCTTGTGGTAGTGACACTTTATCTTCTGTCCGTTTACCACGTAATAACCGGGACAAGAGAAGGTCTCCGTGTCGTTGACAAGGTCCTCCTCATACGCCATAGCCGCCGTGATGACCTTGAACGTAGAGCCGGGCATATAAAGCTCTGTTATCGCCTTGTTGGTCCACGTGCCGAGCAGAAGCTCCTGCTTGAGCGCAAGATACTCCTCGCTTCCCTCCTCGTATCCGCTCTTCTCAAGTCTCTCAAGGCACTCATAATTGAGCGCCCAAGGGTCGTTGAGGTCAAAGGCGGGATAGACCGCCATCGCGAGTATCGCGCCCGTATCAACGTCTGTAACTATACCGCAGGCACGGTTCTTGCCGCCCGATTCCTTATATGACTGCTCAAGCTGAGCCTCAAGCTCCGCCTGAATGTAAACGTCTATTGTCGTCGTGATATTATATCCGTCGATAGCGGGAATATAGCTCTCGTAATCATAGACCATCTCGTTACCGTAGGAATCCTTGGCTCCTATGTATTTTCCATCAGTTCCCTTGAGTATCTTGTCGTACTGATATTCAAGCCCGTAAAGTCCCGCTCCGTCACTGCCAGTAAAGCCTATGACGTGGCTTGCGAGCGTGTCGTAGGGGTAATATCTCTTGCTGGTCGCCTGAAGGAAAAGCAGAGCCTTGTCGTCTATGCCGCTCTCCTCCATAAATATACGTACCGCGTCCGCTTGCTCCTCACTCAAATGTCTCATAAGTGTTCTGTCGCGATACTTCACATATCCCGCCTGCTTGATTATCTCGTCATAGCTGAGTCCAAGCGTATCTATTGCCGAGACACCGCGGGCTATAAGGTCGGCATAATCCACACCATCCTCCTTGCTCTGCCTGCTTATGATAGCGGGGTCAATAAAGAGACGGTAGGTGGTTATATTTGTGGCTATTACCACACCGTTTGTGTCGTATATGTTTCCTCTGTCCGCACTGACCGAGGTCTCCTGCGTCATCTGGTCGAGCACCTTCTGACCGTACTCGTCAAATTTAAAGAGTTGGATAAACAGTATCCTCATAGAAAGGAGTACAAAGAGGGTGCTGAGCACTATACACATTATCATTCCGCGTCTGCGCACCTTAGTGCTTGGTGTTCCGCCTACCATACCTTATCCTCCTATCTTTTTATGCCTCGTCCGAGGGCTTTACAAATATATGCCTGTCCCGTAAAAAGTATGCTTTAAAAGCACGGGAATATCTCTCTTTTCACACTCTCGGCATTATAATAATATTATAACATATTATATACATTTTTTAAAGGGGATTTTTAAAAAATATTGCATTTTTTCACTCTTTCAAGAAGCCGTGGCGACAGGCTTGGTACACCCCCCAAAAAGCCTCAAAAAATTCTCAAAAAGCTCCGAAAAAGCCTCAAAAAAGCCCTAAAAAACGCAATTTTCAGGCATTGGGGGACAAAAACAGCGCCCCGGATTACCCTGACGGCGCTGTGTTTGATTTTTTATCAGTCCTGCCTGAGTCCTATAGCCAAAAAAGTTGCAGCAAGGTATGACCTTGCAAAACGAGGTGCGGCGGAAGATGCTAAAATTGCTCACCGCAGGGCGTATGAGTTCAACTCTTTCCGGCTATCGCGCGCAAGAGTTGCGAGAGCCACGACTCTCCTCTGCCCGAGCCCTCTTGTATCTCAAGCTTTTCATCTTCCTTAAGGTCGATATATCTCGATGACGCGTAGTCTCCGCTTATCATTCCGTACTCCTCGACAGCTATCCTTTGGATATCCAGCATGTCGTTCTTGACCTCAAGCTTTCCCTCAAGGTCTCTTATCTGATACGAAAGGGAGTCTATCTCGTCCTCCATCGAGCTTACCTCTCTTGAAGCGCGGCTTACCATAACCGAACTGCACACGATCATCAGAAGTGACAGGGTTATTACCAAAAAGGTTGAGATTACCCCCGCAGGTAACCTGCTCCTCTTGCCCTCTACCACCTCGTCAGTCCTCTCGGACAAGAACCATTCGTCCGCCAGCTCCCCAAGCTCCTCCTTGTTGATATGAGAGGGGATCTCGCGCATCTTGTTCTTAACGTGCTTTGCTATGGCAAGCCACTCGGCTTTTTTTGGCGATCTACCCGATTCCTGCACATTCCTTTCCGCCAAAGCCGCTTTTTCTGCCTCCTCATACTCATTCTCCGCGCGAGAGTAGAAGGTGGGCAATTTATAGTTTCTAAGGTCCTTATAATAAGCCGCGAAATCGTCGCTACTCATATAAGCTTTACCGTCGATGTTCAAGCTTCTGTATTTTGCGTCTGTCGCAGACACGGCCTTTCCCTTAAGTCTGGCTCCGAGCTCACGGCTTAGAGTATTCTCTCGGCTTTCTCGTCCGTTGCCTGACGTCATGCCCGTCCTGATACCTCTGTCCTTAAATTTCTCACAGAGCATATCAATGTACAAGACGCTTACGTCAACGCCTCGCACCGAGGGACTGCCGAGCGCCGTTTCAGCGGCGGCTCGCAAAGGCTCTCTTTTCTTCATTTTATCTCCAATTCCGCCGCACAGCGACGATAATTTATTTTTAACATCTTTATATCTTTTGTGCCACTCTCAGTTTTGCGCTTCTCGAGCGAGGATTTTCCTCCAGCTCACGCTCACTTGGGATAATAGGCTTTCTTGTCAGAACACTCACCTGCGGCTTGCGTCCGCAAACGCACACGGGCAAGCTACGGGGACAATTACAGCCGCTCGCAAGATCTGCGTAGGTCTGCTTGACGATCCTGTCCTCAAGCGAGTGGAAGGTTATTATTGCTATCCTTCCGCCAGGCGCGAGCATATCCGTCGCAGAACGAATAGTCGGCTCAATAGCATCAAGCTCTCCGTTGACCTCTATCCTTATAGCCTGAAAGGTTCTTTTGGCAGGGTGATGACCGCCCTCTCTTGCCGCCGCGGGAATGGCACTTTTGATTATATCAACCAACTCTCCCGTGGTCTCAATAGGCTTTTGCTCACGTCTGCGAGCTATTGCCGCGGCTATCTTGGGCGCGAATCTCTCCTCGCCCCAATTCCATATTACTCTTTTAAGCTCGTCTGCACTGTAAGTATTGACCACCGTATAGGCGTCAAGCTCTGCGCGACGGTCCATTCTCATATCAAGCGGAGCGTCCGCGTTATGAGTGAATCCTCTCTCCACGGTGTCGAGCTGATAGGACGACACGCCAAGGTCGAGAAGTATTCCGTCTATTTTGTCTATTCCGAGCATTTGACACACGTCGGCAACAGACGAAAAGTTATTTCTTACGAATGTCACCTTGTCGGCATAGTCACGAAGCCTCTCACCCGCCGCGGCAATCGCCGCGTCGTCTCGGTCTATAGCGATAAGTCTGCCGCCATTGAGCCTCTTGACTATTTCAAGCGAATGGCCTCCGCCGCCCGCCGTACCGTCAACGTATATGCCGTCGGGCTTGATGTCCAGCGCCTCTATGCACTCGTCAAGCAACACCGAGCGGTGTGAAAAATTTATTTTTTCACCCATAGAGCACCTCAAAGCCCGAATCTTTCAAGCTCGTCGCATATCTCCTCAGCGTCCTCGCCCTGAATCTCGGCACGCCAGTTGTTCACAGACCATATTTCAGCGTAGGACGAGCATCCTACCACGACTGCTTCGCGGCTTATCTCGGCATAATCCAGAAGCTCACGGGAGAGGAGTATCCTTCCCTGCGAGTCGGGGCTTACCTGGGACGCGTTTCTGTGAAGATATCTCATAGCACGCTCGGATATCTTTCTCTCCTGCTGGAGTATGGGCGCTATGTATTCCTGCCAGCCCTCAAGTGAGAACATCTTGAGTCTCGGGCCCCTTATGTCTCTTGCGACTATAAAGGTCTCTCCAAGCTCCTCTCTGAACTTCGCAGGGACAAATATTCGGTTTTTAGGGTCTACGTTATGCTCATATTCGCCTGTAAACATCAGAGAGCTCCTTTCATAGTCTTTTTCGCAAATCCAGCGACCGTGATGTATCGCGGAACAATTTTTCAACACCTTGATGCACAACTGCTCCACAATTCACCACTTCGATGATAATATTATAATATAACCACCCCCATTAATCAAGAGGTTTTTTGAAATTCAGAAAAAAATCGTTCAGTTTTTTTATTGTTTTTTTATTTTTCCAACCAATCTCCACCCATTTCAAACCATTTTCCACACCCATTTTTAACCATTTACAATTAATTTCAATTTATTACATTTATTTCCAATTAATCCGTTGCTCTCTTAAAGTAAAGACAGGCGGTCGGAGTACTCTCCGACCGCCCCAAAAGCAGCATTGTTATCTTTCGCAACACGGACGTATCCGCACTAAAAAAAACACGCACCTCAAGTTGCGATTCCCTTCTCAATCCCGTTTTTTCACTCTCACGAACAGAGACTTGAATGCCTTATAGTTAAAGGGTATCAAGGGATACAGATAGCTGTGCTTTCCGTTTATGGTCTTATTTGACACTATCAGGATAAGCACCAGCAACGAGCCCCCGATAAAGCCCCAGATATTGAACAGTCCCGTCAGTATGAGAATTATTATCCTCATAAATTTAAACGCGTATCCAAGCTCGTAGCTTCTCTGGGTAAAATTAGCTATGGCAACGAACGCCATATAGAGTATGACCTCGGGTATCAGCCACCCTATGCTCACGGCAAAATCTCCGAGTATAAGACCACCCACCACCGAGAGCGAATTAGAGAGCATATTCGGAGTGTTGAGCGACGCCATTCTCAGCCCGTCGATTATAAACTCAACTAAAAGTATCTGCGCTAGCAGCGGCAATCTGCCCATCTCCCGAGGAACTATAAAATTAAGCCACGACGGTATGAATTGAGGATTTTGTATCAGCACGTACCACAGGGGGACCATATACAGAGCAAGGAAAAACACAACGTGGCGCACCATGCGGATATAGCTTCCCGTGAGAGGCGGAAAATAAAAATCGTTTGTCTCCTGCATAAAGTCAAAAATAGTCGTGGGCAATATCATTATTTCGGGCGAGTTATCGCACAGAATTAGCACGCTTCCCTCAAGAAGCTGTGCCGCCGCAGAGTCGGGGCGCTCGGTGTACCTTATCTTCGGGAATGGATTGTACCATTTTTGCTTTATCAGACACTCTGCTAAGGATTCGTGCCCCATAGTCAAGGAGTCGGTCTGTATCTCACAAAGCTTCTGCTTTATCTGCTCGACGTATCCAAGGTCTGCTCTGTCATTCATATAACAGACCACGATATCCGTGCGCGAGCTCTTTCCCACCGAGACGTAGCTCATCGTGAGCTCAGGATTTCGTATGCGGCGACGAATGAGCGCGGTGTTGAATATAAGCGTCTCGACGAAGCCGTCGCGCGCGCCGCGCATGACCTTGTCCCCCTCAGGCTCTCCCGTCTCACGCGCGGGGTAGGTGCGCGCGTCGATGACCACGCCGTATTCTCCAAACGTACTGCCAAGTGCCAACGTCGCACCCGAGAGTACCATATGCACCATAGTCTCCACGTCGCACACGGGGTCCGTCTCAACGTAGGGTACGTGGGCATTTACAAACGCCGCCACCCTCTCGGGCGTGGGCTTTTCTCTCTCCTTTTTCTCCGTCGCCCCCCCATTACTCGCGCAAAGCCCCGTAAGCGAGGTCAGGTGCATCATAAGCTTCTGCATAACGGTGTCCTTGACGAATCCATCAATATAATATAGTGTGAGCTCGTCACACCCCACCGTCAAGGTCTTTTTGATAAGGTCAAAATTGCGGTCGGGGCGAAGTATCCCGTCCATTACTTTTATGTTTTCATAATAATCTGAGCACAGACGCTTGTTCTCCTGCATTTTATCTCCATTCCGAGAATGCCGCGCCCGTCTTGTCGAGGTTTTTGCACGCACTCTCTGACTTTTACTATTATTATCCACAAAAGAAATAAAAATACAAAAGCAAATCAAAAAACGGCAGATATGCTCCGCCGCTTTTCAAGCTCTATTCACTTGTCTTTTTATCGACAAAATTCTACAATTTGTTTGCTAATCAACCAAATGTTTATTTTTATCCCTCTTTATTGCCTTTTTTGAGGTCCATAAGCTCGGACAAGAAGCTCTCAACATCGGCAAACTCACGGTAAACGGATGCGAATCTTACGTATGCTATATGGTCCTTTGCCTTAAGCTTTTCCATGACCATCTCGCCTATCTGTGCCGACTCTACCTCGTTAGACATAGAATTCTGTATTTCCGACTCTATCTCTGTGACTATCTCGTCGGCATTAACGGGGCGCTTTTGCGTAGCCTTGAGCACGCCCGCAAGTAGCTTTGTTCTGTCAAAAAGCTCCTTCTCACCGTTCTTCTTGATAACTACTATCTGCACGTTCTCAAGCACCTCAAAGGTGGTAAACCTTTTCTGGCACTCAAGACATTCTCTTCTTCTCTTTATACTGCTTCCCTCGCCGAGCGTTCTCGTGTCGAGCACCTTGCTCTCGGGATAATTGCAAAAAGGACATCTCATACGTAACCGTCTCCTTATGAAATCTGACTCTTATTTTTACAATTATAACATATTTTGACAGATTTGTAAAGTGATTTTTGAAACAATTGACGCAAAAAAAATCTTGACTTGAAACCGAAAAAGCATTATAATAAATTATAATGAGTTATACGAATACCGCAAGCTATAAGGCTATGAGGAGCGAGAAAGGAACACAAATGAAACGCATTTTATCAATACAGGATATCTCCTGCGTAGGAAAGTGCTCACTGACAGTAGCACTGCCCATAATCTCGGCGCTCGGAATCGAGGCGGCTATCCTGCCCACTGCCGTGCTCTCGACACATACCGCGTTCGGCGGATTCACGTTCAAGGACCTCACAGACGAGGTAGAGCCTATCTGCAAGGTATGGAAGCAGGAAGACATAGCCTTTGATGGCATTTACACAGGATATCTCGGCTCAAAGGAGCAGATAGACCTCGTGCTTGATATATTCCGTGATTTTGGCGAGGGCAAGTTCAAATTCGTTGACCCGGCTATGGGTGACAACGGTATGCTCTACAAGGGATTTGACGAGCATTTTGCTCACGAAATGGCAAGGCTTTGCGCCGCGGCGGACGTTATAGTACCCAATCTGACCGAGGCGTGCTTTATGCTCGACAAGCCTTATATTTCAAGCGGCTACGATGAAAGGTACATTCAGGACATTCTCGTCTCACTGACTGATCTTGGCTGTAAAAAAGCCGTGCTTACGGGCGTGGGCTTTGAGAGCGACAAGCTCGGCTGCTACGGATATGATTCCGAGACGGGCAAATTCTGGTGCGATTTCAACGACAAAAAGCCGCAAAGCTTTCACGGCACGGGCGATATTTTCGCCTCTGTGTGCTTTGCGTCGCTGATGAACGGAAATAACGTAGCGGAGGCATCGGCAATTGCCGCGGATTTCGTCTGCGACTGCATTGACGCCACTCTTGACGATGAGACTCCCATCTGGTACGGCGTTCACTTTGAAAAGGTGCTCAAATCCGGAAAATACATAAACTAACGATTTAACAATGGGGCTGTTTCATTTAGAGCAGAACAAAAGCCACTTTTACAAGCAAGAACAAAAAACAACTTAAAAATATAGTTTTTGTCTTTCAAATGTCGAAATCCGCCGAAAAATCGGCGGATTTCGACATTTTTATGTGGCTTTTTAGTCGCGTTTTGGCTCTCCGGCGTACCCTTGTACGCCTACGAGAACCAATCCACGACTTCTGAATCTAAATGACTCATCCCCGTTTTATATACGAAAAAAACCGCTTGATATATAAAAAAATATATTTTATTATTGCGATATAATTGACAAATCGACAAAAGAGGTGTATAATTATCTTTGAATGAATTTAATTAACACGGAGGCATATAAAAAATGAATGACGTTGTAAAGCAACTCTCCTTGATCGGTATAGTTCCGGTCATCAAGATCGACAACGCCGCTGATGCAAAGCCCTTGGCAAAGGCGCTTATCGACGGCGGACTTCCCTGCGCAGAGGTTACCTTCCGTACCGCTTGCGCAAAAGAGGCTATTGCCATAATCTCAAAGGAATATCCCGAAATGATAGTAGGCGCGGGCACCGTGCTTACCAAGGCTCAGGTAGATGACGCTATTGAGGCGGGCGCAAAATTCATAGTTTCCCCCGGCTTCAACCCCGAGATAGTAAAATACTGTCAGGAAAAGGGCTGTCCCATAGTTCCCGGCATCAACAATCCCTCGGGAATCGAGGCAGCGCTCGAGCTGGGTCTCAAGACCGTTAAGTTCTTCCCCGCAGAGCAGTCCGGCGGTCTTGCTATGATAAAGGCTATGTCTGCACCCTACGGTGGCGTTACCTTTATGCCCACAGGCGGCGTAAGCCCCGCTAACGTAAACGACTACCTTGCGTTCAACAAGATCGTTTGCTGCGGCGGCTCTTGGATGGTCAAGCCCGAAATGATAGCGGCAGGCGACTTCGATGGAATCACAAAGCTGGTTCGTCAGGCTGTTGACACTATGCTCGGCTTCAAGTTCAAGCATTTTGCTATAAACAAGGATAGCAAGGAGGCGGCAGTTGAGGACGCGACCAAGATCGAAAACATATTCACCATTCCCGCAAAGGTGGGTAACTCCTCCACCTTCGCAGGCACCGAGATCGAGATAATGCACTCTGTCGGACGCGGCACACACGGTCACGTTGGTATCCAGACAAATTCCGTAGAGCGCGCGGTATATCATCTTGAGCGTCGCGGCATCAAATTCGACTATGATACTGCAAGATATGACAAGAACGGTAAGCTCACCTTTATCTATCTGGCAGAGGACATCGGCGGCTTCGGATTCCATATTTGTATGTAATTTAGGAAAGGAAATATAGACTATGGCAAAAGTAATTACATTCGGCGAGCTTATGCTCCGCCTTCAGCCCTACAACTACGAAAGATTCGTTCAGTGTGACCACGTTGAATTCACGTTCGGCGGCGGCGAGGCTAACGTTGCGGTATCCCTTGCAAACTATGGAATGGACGTTGCTTACGTTACAAAGCTTCCCGCACACGCTATCGGTCAGGCAGCAATAAACAGCCTCCGCCGTTACGGCGTTGACACCACCAAGATAGTTCGTGGCGGTGACCGTGTTGGTATCTACTTCAACGAAAAGGGCGCTTCTCAGAGAGGATCTGTCTGCATCTACGACCGCGCTAACTCAGCTATCGCAAAGGCTACCACCGCCGATTTCGATTGGGATGCTATATTTGAGGGTGTAGAGTGGTTCCATTTCACAGGCATTACTCCCGCTCTCGGCGCAAACGTAGTCGAGATATGCAAGGAAGCTTGTAAAGCCGCAAAGGCTAAGGGCGTTAAGATATCCTGTGACCTTAACTACCGTGGAAAGCTCTGGACAAGAGCCGAGGCAAGAGAGGCTATGACGGAGCTCTGCCAGTACGTTGACGTCTGCATCTCCAACGAGGAGGACGCAAAGGACGTATTCGGCATCGAGGCAGAGGCGACCGATATTTACGGCGGAACTATCAACCACGACGGCTATAAGTCGGTTGCAAAGCAGCTTGCAGACAAGTTCGGCTTTGAGTACGTTGCTATAACCCTCCGTGAGAGCCGTTCCGCTTTCGATAACGGTTGGTCTGCTATGCTCTACGACGTAAAGGCTGACGAGTATTGCTTCTCCAAGAAGTACGACCTCCACATCATTGACCGCGTTGGCGGCGGTGATAGCTTCGGCGGCGGACTTATCTACGCTCTTATGAACGGCAAGACCGCTCAGGGCGCAGTTGAATTCGCAGTTGCCGCATCTGCGCTTAAGCACTCCATCGAGGGCGACTACAATATGGTTACTCTTGCTGAGGTTGAAAAGCTTGCAGGCGGAGACGGCTCGGGAAGAATCCAGAGATAAGATACTTTCTTAATCCAAAGAACAGTAATAAAGTGTAAAAGGGACGAGATTTTCTCGTCCCTTTTGCATATACAATTATAAACTTCCATTCTAACATTTAAATTTTTATTATATTTTCTAATATATGAATTTGAACCAATCTTAATTCTATAATTTAATTCCCGGAAATAAACTAATCGAATTCTATAATTTGATTTCGGAAAGAAAAAGGCGCAACGGCATTTTGCCGCTGCGCCTTCATTTTAGGCTTGATTTTGGTTTTTACGAATTTATTCGTATCAAATTACGCTCTATGCGTTCAAATCTTAACTTAAATTTCGCGGGGAAATTGCCGTTCTTCGCCCCGAAGTCGTAGATACCTACGACAAGCTAGGGCGAA
Organism: uncultured Clostridia bacterium; assembly: GCA_904501865.1. Taxonomy (GTDB): domain Bacteria; phylum Bacillota; class Clostridia; order Oscillospirales; family CAG-272; genus SVTX01. The sequence continues at coordinate 130 of CAJGCF010000029.1, read as the reverse complement.
AACGTCAATTTACACCGAAATTTACACGCCTGAGAATGAACGAGTGAGGGTTATGTCGAGATACAGCTTCGCGTTTATATCATTTCTGAATGCGTTATAACGATTCATATAATCACGGTAGTTTTCATAT
>CAJGCF010000028.1 GCA_904501865.1 uncultured Clostridia bacterium | reverse complement strand
AGCGCTCATAGGTATGCAGCTGGTGAGCTTTGGAGTTATATCCATAACGAGCGATGTGTATGTTCCCGTTATGGAAAGGACCGATAAGGAGGCGGGAGGACAGCAGAGCGAGCCTATGGTGCTCACGTATGAAAACATAGGTGAGCTTTCAGAGGGCAAGAACATAGTTTTCTTCCTTGTAGACAGATTTGACGCCAAATATTACAGAAGAATGCTCACGTCAGATCCCGATTTTTTCAACGGACTTGACGGATTCACCTATTTTGATGACTACACAAGCCTTTATGCACGTACGTATCCTGCGGTAGCCTCTATACTCACGGGCAAGGATCACGATTATCTTACAAACGAATCCAAGGCAGATAAATTCGCCAACTTTTACGGTGACGGCGGCGGACATCTCGGCACACTCAAGTCCTACGGATACGATATCAACGTGTACACTGAAAAGAGCTACGTATATACCGACGCTTCGGTTATGGACGAATACGTAGACAACACCTCGGGCGTTGATGAGTATTATATTGACAGCAAATGGTCGCTCGCAAAGGATATGCTGAGACTCTCATTAGGTCAGATGTTGCCTCTGTGTGCCAAGAATGCGGTTGGATATCTGAGCACCCCCACATTTAACTCCCACGCGGTCTATGAGACGGTCGAGGGAGAATTTATGGTAAATGAAAGCTCGACGGCCGACCTTATGGGCAGGATTGAACAGAAGGATTTCGTCAAGAATGACAGTAAAGGGCAGTTCACCTTTATTCATCTTTACGGTTGTCACGACACCACAAAGACCTCAAACGAAAATATAGAGATCACCTTTGAGCTCATTTACCACTATATTGAGCAGATGAAGGAGATGGGTGTTTACGAGGACGCAACGATAATTATAACGGGAGATCACGCGGCGGCGCTCAGCGATAGTAAAATGATAGGAGCGGCAAGCAAAAACGACGACGGAACAAGAGTGACCGCTATGCTTTTTAAGAAGAGCGGAGATAGCGGCACGGCACTCGCGACTTCGTCGGCACAGATATCTCAGGACGAGCTCTGGAACACTATTTTCGAGTCTGAGGGACTTGAGTCTGAAAAGAGCGGAGAATCATTCTTTGACATTCCCGAGGGCGTGGATAGAGAAAGACGCTACATCTTTGAAATGTATAAGAACTCAAAAAACAATGACCTCAAGTATAACCGACTTTATGAGTACAAGATAGCAGGAACAGCTAATGACGGTGATAATTGGATCATCGTCAAGGAAACGGATATAATAAAGTAACGGAGCATTTATGGATACTATTTTATATTATATTTGCATACCGCTCGGAGCGCTGATGAAATGGTGCTGGCAGCTTGTGGGAAACTATGGAGTGGCAATACTTCTGTTCACCCTGGCGACCAAGATAGTGCTCTTGCCCGTGTCGGTGTGGATACACAAGAATTCCATACTTATGGTCAAGATACAGCCTGACATCAACTTTCTTAAGGTCAAGCATTACGGAGACGCGGACACGATAGCGGACGAGCAGGCAAAGCTTTTCAAAAAGGCAAAGTACCGTCCTATGCTCTCCTTGGTGCCTCTGGCACTTCAGATAATACTGCTTCTTGGAGTGGTGTATATAATCAATCGCCCTCTTACGTATCTTTTCGGCGCGTCCGAGAGTGTTGTTATAGCTCTTGCCTCGCACGTAGGGGCAAATCTTCAAAACTCGGCATTTCAGCTTGAAATAGTAGAGGCTATAAGGAGCGGAGCGCTCACCGCCACGAGTGTTATAGAGGGAGTAGCGGCGGAGCAGCTTGCCGCACTGATTGCAAACGTGTCTGCCTTTGAGTTGTCATTGCTCGGACTTGAGCTCACGGCAGTACCCACGGTTGTGGGAGGAATATATTTCGCGGTGCCGGTTGCGGCGGGACTTTCGTCATTCGCACTTTGCTTTGCGCAGAACAAGTCCAACGTGCTCCAGCACGAACAGGGAAAGCTCAACAAATACGGCATTATGGCGCTTTCCGTGGGAATTTCTCTGTATCTTGGATGCTTTGTGCCCGCGGGAACGGCTATTTATTGGATAGCAGGCAACCTTTTGTCGATAGCTCAGATGTATATTCTCAATTTTGTCATAGATCCAAAAAAGAATGTGGATTACGATGCGCTTGAGCGCAGCCGAGAGGAACTTGCCAAGCTTGAGGCTCTGGAGCCCACAAAGAAAAGGGACGCCGAATGGAAGGCAAATCGCAAGAGAGAAAAGCAGGATTATAAGCGTTTCTTCAAGATAGTAAACAAGCATCTTGTCATATACTCCGAAAAGAGCGGATTTTATAAGTATTTCAAGGCTCTTATTGATGAGCTGATAAAGCGATCAAGTGTGACGGTGCATTACGTTACAAATGACCCGAACGATATTATATTCGAGGTCGCAAAGAGCCAGCCGCAGATAAAGCCTTATTATATCGGTCTTAAAAAAACAATACCGCTTATGATGAGACTTGAAGCGGATATGGTGGTGATGACCACGCCCGATCTTGACAAATATTATCTTAAAAAGTCAATTATGCAAAAGGACGTCGAGTACGTTTATATCCCCCACGCGCTTATGAGCATGCATATGGGAATGAAGGAGGGCTCGCTTGACGCTTTCGACACGGTGTTCTGTGCGGGAGAGCACATAAGACGCGAGGTCATAGCGACAGAAAAATATTACGGATTACCTCAAAAAACGCTGGTTGATTTCGGATATCCGCTTGTCGACGACTTGCTTGAGCTCGGACGCGCTGAGAGAGAAACGCATGTTGATACGGGCAGAAAGCAGATATTGATAGCTCCCACGTGGAACGAGGACAATATTCTCGATTCCTGCATAGACGTGCTACTTGAGCGACTTTTGTGTGACGATTATCACGTCACCGTCAGACCTCACCCCGAGTACGTAAAGAGATACGGCGCGAGAATGCAGGAGATAGTTGACAGATGGTCGCACAAGGTGGGCGAGGGGCTTACCTTTGAGCTGGATTTTTCAAGCAACAAGTCGATATACTCATCCGATCTTATGATAACCGACTGGTCGGGAATATCCTTTGAATACAGCTTTGCTACCAAGCGTCCCGTGCTCTTTATCAATACAAAGATAAAGGTGCTCAATCCCAACTGGGACAAGATAGACTGTACGCCTATAGAGGTAAGTCTGCGAGACGATATAGGTATGTCTATTGAGAAATCCGAGGTTCAGAAAATAGACGGATACGTTGCGGACATGTTAGATAGAGGTCCTGAATTCGAGGACAGAATAGAAAAGGCACTCCACGCGGCTGTATATAACGTGGGGGAGGGTGCGAAGTCGGGTGCAAAGTATATTTTGAAACGTCTCACAGAAAAGCAGAAAAAGCAATAGGGTCAAGTCTTGACAACCGAGCGGACGAGTGGTATAATTACAAGGTAGATATATTGTCGTCCCAAAAGGGAGGACGGAACGGAGAAAAATATGTTTGTTTTTAATTTGGTGGGAATATGGCCCTCAGTTACAGCCTTGTATATTGACCCCACAGCAACCTCAATATTGCTCACGTCCATCAGCGGTATAGTTATCGCCGTTGGCGCGACCGCGGTGGTGCTTTGGAGAAAGGCAAAGAAAAAGGCGGCAGAGGTTTTGCACTTTGACGAAAATGCCAACAAAGAGGTCGAGGAGGATATCGTGATCAAAGACGATGCAGAAGATTGACCTTGTGATATCGATAAAAAGCGGCAGAGGCGGTTTCTCTGCCGCTTTTTAGTAATTTTATCTGTATTTTTGCTAAAAAAACTTTCATCCAAAGAAAAATTGTGTTCAAATCACCAAACTTGACCGCGTTAGCGCTTTAATTGGCTAAAACATATTGACTATTTTGGTTTGCGGTATTATAATAGTAGTATCTCTTATTTTACGTTGCGGACAATCTTTCTTGATTGAGTAACGGGCAGGAGATCATAAATCAAGCCGCGCGCGGCAAACATAAGGTTGGTGTCAAGGTTTTTTATAGGCAAAATCTTTTCACGCTCGAATTTTGCTACGAGGCAAAATTCATCAACTGTATTTATGCCGACGTGAGCGGCGGAATGGAGATTATTATGAACAGAGTTTACAACTTTTCGGCAGGCCCTTCCATGCTTCCCTTATCTGTACTTGAAAAAGCGTCGAGAGAGCTTGTCAGTTACGGTACGTCGGGAATGTCAGTAATGGAGATGAGTCACCGATCTCCTGACTATGAGGCAATAATCAAACAGGCAGAGGCAGATCTGCGCGATGTTATGAATATACCCGATAATTACAAGGTGCTCTTTTTACAGGGAGGCGCGTCAACGCAGTTTGCGTCGGTTGCGCTCAACCTTATCAACCGCGCGCCCTCAAAGAAGGCGCTCTATGCGGTATCAGGACAGTTCTCTGGCAAGGCCTACAAGGAAGCTGTCAAGATGGGCATCAACGCCAAGTGCATAGCTACCACTAAGGACGACAACTTCGATCACGTTCCCACTATTACAAAGGATATGGTGGATCAGGACGCATCCTATCTGCACATCTGCTTCAACAATACCATTTACGGCACTAAATTCGGATACATTCCCGACACGGGAGACGTTCCGCTCGTGGCGGATATGTCCTCCTGCATAATCTCCGAGCCCGTCGACGTAACAAAGTTCGGAGTCATCTACGCAGGAGCGCAAAAGAATATGGCTCCCGCGGGACTTACCTTGGTCATCGTGCGCGAGGATCTTCTCGGTCTTGCGGACGAGAACATTCCTACAATGCTTGACTGGAAGACAATGGCGGACAACGATTCTATGTATAACACGCCCCCTTGCTATGCTATATATATGGCGGGATTGGTCTATCAGTGGATAAAGGAGCTCGGCGGTCTTGATAAGATGAAGCAGCTCAACGAGGCAAAGGCAAAGCTTCTTTACGATTACCTTGATTCCCAGGATTATTACATAGCTCCCGTAAAGGCTGATTCCCGTTCTATGATGAACGTCACCTTCGTTACGGGCGACGCCGAGCTTGACAAGAAGTTCGCAAAGCAGGCGGGCGAGGCAGGACTTAAGAATCTTAAGGGACACCGCTCGGTCGGTGGAATGAGAGCATCTATATATAACGCTATGCCTTACGAGGGTGTAGAAGCACTCGTCGCGTTTATGAAGAAATTTGCCTCAGAAAATCCCAAGGCGTAACAAAACTCTTTAAGAGAGGAACACTGCTATGATTAAAAATATAAAGCTTTTAAATAAAATTGCAAAGGTTGGAACCGACAAGCTCGACAGAGAGCTTTTCAACGTCGGAGAGGACGTTGAGAATCCTTACGGAATAATGGTCCGCTCGGCAAATATGCTTGATATGGAATTTAACCCCGAGCTTCGCGCTATCGCAAGAGCGGGCGCGGGAGTAAATAATATCCCGATAGACAGATGCACCGAGGCGGGAATAGTGGTATTCAACACACCCGGAGCGAACGCAAACGCGGTCAAGGAGCTGGTTATATGCGGACTTATGCTCGCGTCCCGTAACGTAGTTGGCGGAGTGGAGTGGGCAAAGACACTCACCGAGGACGTCGCAAAGCAGGTCGAGAAGGGAAAATCCAAGTTTGCTGGCGTTGAGGTGAGAGGCAAAACTCTCGGAGTTATAGGACTTGGCGCTATAGGTGGAATGGTAGCAAACACCGCCGTGCATCTTGGCATGGACGTAGTGGGTTGTGATCCTTACCTTTCGGTCGAGGGCGCTTGGAATCTCAATCATCACGTTCAAAAGGGTGCTAAGTACGAGGACCTTTATGAGAGTGCGGATTATCTGACTCTCCACGTTCCGTCCACTCCACAGACCAAGGGAATGATAAATAAAGAAACAATCGCGAAGATGAAGGACGGCGTACGCATACTTAATTTCTCGAGAGCCGATCTCGTGGTTGCCGCGGATATCAAGGAAGCCCTTGAGAGCGGCAAGGTTGCGGCATACGTTACCGATTTTCCCACCGAGGATATTCTTGGCGTTCCCGGCGTAGTGGCGATACCTCACCTTGGCGCGTCCACCGAGGAGTCCGAGGACAACTGTGCGGTTATGGCGGCACTTCAACTGGCTGACTATATGTCTAACGGAAACATACGCAACAGCGTGAATTTCCCCGCGATATCCATGCCTCGCAGCGGAGATTGCAGACTTTGCATACTCCACAAGAACATTCCCGCTATGCTTGCAGGCTTTACCACGCTCTGCTCGGAGCAGGGAATCAACATAGAGAATATGACCAATAAGTCGAGAGGAGACGTTGCCTTCACTCTGCTTGACGTGACAGGTACTCCCGACGAGGCTTCCATAGCAAAGCTCAAGGCTATGGACGGCGTTATGAGAGTAAGAGTTCTTTGATTCAATAAAAAAGCACATACGCAGGCTATTGCCTGCGTATGTGCTTTTTTGCGCTCGGGCCGTGAAGTTGAATTCCTGAGATCTTAGTCATCAGGCAGTGAATCATCAAGGGAAGTTCCGTTCAATCCAAAAACATCGGCCCCGTCTGCGTTTTTACTTATTATTTGCCTCTCGGTTCAACTATTCTGTGGTTGCCGCGAGAGTACGTTCCGTCTCCCATTCTTGTTCCGGGCATCATTTGACCGTTTTTATCCCCATTGTCGGAGTTTCCGGTCAAGTCGGATTCTACCTCGTCGATGATGTCACCGGGCGTATTAGTTGCCTCTGCGCCTGTAGCATCCTCTGTTGCCGAGGAGCCGTCGGCGTTATTGTCCATATCGCCTCTGTTTGCCGTACAAGAAGATAAGAATGCCGCACTTGCACACATTGTAAGAATAAGAGCAGTCGCCATAATATTCTTTTTTATCATAACAAACTCCAATGCCGCATATGCGGCAGTTTTTGCAAGATTTTGCGAAATTTGACGACTTGCTTATCAGCTCACAAGCCGTTTTGCTTCGCATAAATATTGTGCCCGATTTTTTTGTAACAAACCTCATTTTTGCTCGGTATATTCTGTAATATTCGGGTTTTTTTGAAAATAATATTTACTAATACGGTGGAGAATGCTTTTAAAAATGATCTTTCGCAAAAAACGGCCTGTGATTTTACGGTTGGCGGCAATATTGGTGTCGGCTCTGTTGATGATGTCGCGTGTGGGGGCATCGTCTGTTGGCAATAAAGAGGAAGTGGGAAAAACACTCTTTTTGGATTACGAGCTCGTAGGCGAGGGAGACATTGTAAAAATAAATCTGAAAAAATCGGGGGATTGGGAGATTTGCGGGCTGTTGCTGACGCTTGTATACGACGGTGAAGCCTTTGATTTCTCACAATGCGACGTTGGCGAGGGCTTGGATCTAAATCTTGCCTGGCAAGACTCACCTATAGGGGTGACTTTGTTGTTAGACGGCACACAAAACTCCTCGTCCCTAGACCTTGTAAGCCTTTTTTTTCAAAGAAAAGAAGGATCGAGCGGTTTTTTTTTCTTCACTGTGTTGCAAGGCGTTAAAGGCTATGTCTGGGCAGAGAACGGAGAACTTCTGCCTCTTGATATAGAAGTGGCAGAGGCGAAATGTGAGGTCCGTGTGATCGACGAGAAAAAAACAGAATTTTTCTTTGGTAACTGTGAACTGTTTTTGAAAGAGAGCACAGGCGGGACAGGAGAGTTTGTTATATCCGCGCAGGCGCGGGGTTTTGACGGTGTTGCGCTTGGATTCAAGCTGTTTATAGTTAATGTATTGAACAAAACGACGCAGGCTTATACGATATCTTCTTTAGTCTTTATTGAAAAGGGTACGGAGCTGTTTTTTTTTGAGAAAGAATTGCCCTTATCCCCGGAGGGAAGATTTTGCTTGGTGGTGACACCTATATCATATACTGCCCGCGGGTATGAGCTTGGAGAAAAGATTGTTTTTTACATACGTGACGGGGAAATATACAAATAAATGAACAGCCTTCGGTGATCACCGAAGGCTGTTCATTTTCAGTATAATTATTTCTGCGAAGCTTCAATAAGCTTTGCGAGCTTTGCGGGGGTGTTGTACTTGGGAGAAATGTCAACCGTGATACCCATTGAATCCTCGAGCTGAAGAATAAGCTCTGCAAGATCAAGGGAGTCAAGTCCCATTTCAACGAAGGTCTGATCCGCGTTGTACTCGGATACGTTTCTGTCCTGATATTCTGCTATGATCTCAATTATTTTCTGTTCCATAACGCTCTCCTGATTTGTAAATCTTGCAGACGTGACATCTGCCTGTACGGGTAGATTATACCACTTTTTTCTTGCATTGTCAAGAGGTTCTTTCCCTCTTGTTGTAAAAACAATATTTGTCTCGGTTTCAAGGTGTGATAAAGGGAGGTGGAGTGCTTTGTGAAGGTGTTTGTCGACAATGTGACGATTTTGTGTATATTTAACAAAAAATGTCGAGGCGACAGCGTCAAATTGTATTTTTTAACGTATTGAAAAAGATAAAAATATGATGTATAATTAAGATGTAGATGTATTTTTATTACGTTATAGTTACGAGGTGTTAAGGTGAAGCTTCTTGAGGATAGGATCCTTCGGGATGGAAAAATATATGAAGGCGACGTGCTCAAGGTAGATAGCTTCGTCAACCACAAAATAGACGTGGGTTTTATAAGTGAGCTTGGTCGCGAGTTTTATAGGCTTTATAAGGATTGCGGAGTGAATAAGATCCTCACCATCGAGGCATCGGGAATAGGGATCGCCTGTCTTGTGGCTATGCATTTTGACGTTCCTGTGGTGTTTGCGAAAAAATCCAAATCCAGCAACGTAAGTCCCGACGTGTATACCTCAAAGGTGGAGTCTTACACGCACGGAAAGACCTATGACATAATAGTTTCAAAGGAACATCTTGACAGCAACGACAGAGTGCTTATAATTGACGATTTCCTTGCTAAGGGAAACGCCTTGAGGGCACTTAAGGAAGTGGTTGACCAAGCGGGAGCCTGTGCCGTTGGAGCGGGAATCATTATAGAAAAGGCATATCAGAGCGGAGGGGACAAGCTTCGCAAAGAGCTTGGTCTCAGAATAGAGTCGTTGGCAAAAATAGCGTCAATGAGTGTTGAGGGCGGAATAGAATTCTGCTGATATATAAATACAATATTTTTTACCGATATAGGTTCAAAGAGATCTTTTGATCAGGCTTGAACGTTTCTACCGAGCTGCCGTATGTTCGACTATTGGTTGTTTTGTGCGTTTATGCGCAAGCTGGCGGTATCGGGTTCGGTATCGCTATTTTGTTTACAAAAGGAGCTTTGCTCCTTGTAAAATATTACTAAATTAACGGAGGAACACTGACATGTTCAAAAAGATCCTTTCCATCGCATTGGCAATCGCAATGATCGCCTCCCTTTGTGTCGTTTTTGCATCCTGCGACGACGAAAAGAAGGCTCCGAGCAAGGAAGACTTCAAGCTTGGTGTAATTCTTCTTCACGACGAATTTTCCACCTATGACCTCAACTTCATGAACGGCATCAATGCTGCAAAGGAAGCCCTCGGTCTTACAGATGCACAGGTCATCTTCAAGAAGAATATTCCCGAGTCCAACGCTTGCTACGAGGCTGCTTGCGACCTCGTTGACGAGGGCTGTAACATCATCTTCGCGGATTCCTTTGGTCATGAGGATTATATGATCAAGGCCGCAAGAGAATTTCCCGATGTAGAGTTCTGTCACGCAACAGGAACTAAGGCACACACAGAAGGTCTTGAAAACTTCCACAACGCATTTGCGGCTATCTACCAGGGTAGATATCTCGCAGGTGTTGCTGCAGGTATGAAGCTCAACGAGATGATTAATGCAGGAGACATCTCCGCCGCAGAGGCAAAGATGGGCTACGTAGGTGCGTTCACATACGCGGAGGTTATTTCCGGATACACCTCCTTCTACCTTGGCGCAAAGTCTGTTTGCCCCAGTGTTACTATGGACGTACAGTTCACAGGCTCTTGGTATGACGAGACAGCGGAGAAGACCACCGCGCTCGCTCTTATCAAGGGCGGATGCGTTCTTATTTCTCAGCACGCAGACTCCATGGGAGCTCCCACAGCATGTGAGGAGAACGGTATTCCTAACGTATCCTATAACGGCAGCACTCTTGAGGACTGCCCCGAAACATTCATAGTTTCCTCCCGTATAGACTGGTCTCCTTACATTCAGTACATAGTTAATCAGGTCCTTGAGGGTGAGGATATCGCTGTTGACTGGACGGGAACCATTGAGACAGGTTCTGTTGTTCTCACCGACATCAATACCGCAGTTGCAGCTGCAGGCACAGTAGATAAGATCGCTGAGGTTAAGGAAGCACTTAAGACAGGTAAGCTCAACGTATTCGACACTGCAACAGAGGGATTCATTACCGTAAAGAACGGATCTGCCCTCACCACTTACAAGGCTGACGTTGATACCGATGCTGCTTTCACACCCGATACCGAGGTCGTTAAGGACGGCTATTTCCACGAGTCCGAGTACCGTTCCGCTCCTTACTTTGACGTAAGAATTGACGGAATCACACTTCTTAACGAGGACTACGGAGACTAATCCTGATAGTTTTTGGTCGCCGAGGGGCGTCGTCCCCTCGGCGCGATTGCTTTTTAAATCACAAGAAAAGTTTATTCGGAGGTAGCAGAGTGAGCACGTCTGTTGCGCTTGATATAGTTGGCGTCAGCAAAAGCTTTGGTAGCGTTATTGCCAACAACAACGTAAATTTACAGGTAAGACATGGGGAGATCCTCTCTGTTCTCGGTGAGAACGGTAGCGGAAAAACCACCCTTATGAATATGATATCGGGAATATATTTTCCTGACAAGGGCCACATTTTTGTGGACGGCGAGGAGGTCGTTATCAGATCTCCAAAGGATGCCTTTAAGTACAAGATAGGAATGATACATCAGCATTTTAAATTGGTTGATGTTTTTTCTGCCGCAGAGAACATAGTCCTCGGCATAAACGATGAGAAATACAACATTAAAGACGTAAACAATCGTGTTCTCGAGATTTCCGAGAAATACGGATTCAATATAGATCCCCAAAAGAAGATATATGAGATGTCTGTTTCAGAAAAGCAGACCGTTGAGATAATCAAGGTTTTGTATCGAGGAGCCAACATTCTCATTCTTGATGAGCCCACAGCAGTGCTCACTCCTCAGGAGATAGATAAGCTTTTCGCCGTTCTCAAGCGCATGAGAGACGACGGCAAGGCTATCATCATCATTACGCACAAGCTCAACGAGGTAATGTCGGTGTCCGACCGAGTAGCAGTACTCCGCAAGGGAGAGCACATTGCCACCGTGGAGACCGCGCAGACTAGCGAGAATCAGCTCACGGAAATGATGGTGGGCAAGAAGATAAGTCTTAACATAAACAGAAGCGAGTCGCTGGATCTTGACGAGAGACTTGTTGTCAGCGGACTTAACTGTTGTGATGAGTACGGGGTTAAAGTGCTCTCCGACGTGTCCTTCTCGGTGCGTGGCGGAGAGATATTCGGTATCGCGGGAATTGCGGGAAGCGGACAGAGAGAGCTTCTTGAGGCCATAGCGGGACTTCAACACACCGATGGCGGAGAGATAGCGTTTATAAATCCCGACGACGCAGAGCGTATAGATCTGCGCACAAAGACGGCGGCGGAAATAAGAGAGCTTGGTGTAAGACTTTCATTCGTGCCTGAGGACAGACTTGGAATGGGACTTGTGGGAAATATGGACGCGGTAGACAATATGATGCTGCGCGGATATGAAAAATCTCATGTGTTTGTCAACAGAGTTCCTCCCAAAAAGCTTGCCGATGATATAATAGACAAGCTTCAGGTGGTCACTCCGGGGACAAGCACTCCCGTTCGCAGATTGTCGGGCGGAAACGTGCAGAAGCTTCTGGTCGGACGAGAGATGGCTATGGCTCCCAAGGTGTTCATGGCGGCATATCCCGTTAGAGGACTTGATATTAATACTTCATACACTATATACAATCTTCTCACACAGCAAAAGGAAACGGGAACGGCAGTAATATTCGTCGGAGAGGACCTTGACGTGCTTATAGATCTTTGCGACAGAATAATGGTGCTTGATTCCGGTAAGGTCACGGGCATCGTGGACGCGAGAAGCACAACTAAGGAAGAGCTTGGTCGCCTTATGGTGAAGGCGAGCTCCACCGAGGAGAACGAGGATATCACAAAGGAAGGGGGAGCTGATGATGAAAAATAATAAAGATCGTCAAGAGACCGGTGTGTCGGCGGCAAATGCCAAGGAGAGACCTGTCAGAGAGCCGCTTTTTCACGTGGTTAAAAGAGCGCAGCTCCCGCTTTGGAAGTCCATAGGCATAAGAATAGTTGCTATCGTGGCAGCTCTTCTGCTTTGTGGAATAATGTGCTTTTTCCTGCTTGATATAAACCCCTTGACATTTTATAAAACTATGATAGAAGGTTCGTTTGGAACCGAGCGACGACTCTGGAAGCTTTTTAAAGATATTGCGGTTCTGCTTTGTATATCCTTGGCGGTAACACCTGCGTTCAAAATGAGATTCTGGAACATAGGAGCTGAGGGGCAGGTGCTTGTGGGTTGTCTTGCCACGGTTGCGTGTATGCGCTCACTTGGCGGAATACTTCCTGAGCCGCTGCTTATAGTTGTTATGCTTGTTGCCGCACTTCTGGCGGGCGCAATATGGGGACTTATTCCTGCGGTGTTCAAGGCAAAGTGGGGAACTAACGAGACCTTGTTTACCCTTATGATGAACTACGTAGCTACTTATCTTGTGGCGTATTTCCTGATAAAGTGGACGCCTAACGGTTCAAGTACGCTTGGTCGTCTTGAGCACGGACATCTTCCAAAGCTTCTCGACAACGAGTATCTGCTTACAATAATCGTCGTGGCTCTCTTAACGGTCGCAATGTTCATTTATCTTAAGTATACCAAGCAGGGATATGAGATATCTGTAGTCGGCGAGAGTCAGAAGACGGCGGGATATATCGGAATCAACGTAAAGACCGTCATTATAAGAACTATGATAATATCGGGAGCACTCTGCGGTCTTGCGGGACTTCTGATAGTCGGAGCTCTTGACCATTCTGTCACCACCGAGAGCGCGGGTGGACAAGGCTTTACCGCGATAATGGTATCGTGGCTTGCCAAGTTCGATCCCTTTACTATGGTACTGACCGCCTTCCTTATCGTATTCTTACAGCAGGGAGCGGACAGAATATCCTCGATATTCAATATCAGCAACGCGTTCCCGAGCATAATAACGGGAATTATTCTGTTCTTTATTATAGGATGTGAGTTCTTTATCAATTACAAGGTTGTATTTACCAGAAGGGAGGGCAAAAAATGATCTTTGATTATTTATTGAGCGCTCTGGCGCTTGGAATGACCTTCCTTTTCGGCTCCACGGGAGAGATAATCACCGAAAAAGCGGGACATCTCAATCTCGGAATACCCGGTATTATGTGCGTGGGTGCGGCAGGAGGCTGCGCGGCGTTGCATTATCTTGTGGTTGGTGGCGTTATGAACGGATTTGTGTTGGTGTTCGTGGGAATCCTTGCGTCTTTCCTTGCCGCCGCGGCTATGGGACTTTTGTATAGCTTTCTTGCGGTAACCCTCAAGGCAAATCAGAACGTAACAGGCCTTGCGCTCACAACCTTTGGCGTGGGACTGATGAAATTCATTATCTTTGACCTCAAGGAAGGCAACAGCATACCCTACCTTAAGGCACTCGACGCTTTTAGATTTCCTTTTTCGGAGCAGACAAACGGATTGAAATACTGCGGAGTTATGGTCTTTTTGGCTATAATAGTTGCACTTGTCGCTTCTTTCGTTCTTTTTAAGACGCGTACGGGCTTGCATTTGCGTGCGGTAGGAGAAAATCCCGCGACGGCAGATGCCGCGGGCATCAACGTTACGATGTACAAGTACGCTGCCACCTGCGTAGGAAGTGGAATCGCGGGACTTGGCGGACTTTGCTACGTTATGGACTACGCGGGTTCGCGCGAAGCCTACCTTAGTATAGAGGCTCTTGGTTGGCTTGCTATCGCGCTTGTAATATTCGCTCTTTGGAGACCTCACATGAGCATATGGGGCTCGGTAATATTCGGCGCGCTCTTCATCGCAGGCTCGTTTGTACCCAGCCTTATACCTTTAAAATTTCTACAGACTATGGAAACGGCGCCTCTGCTCAAGATGTTGCCTTACTTGGTTACCATAATAGTTCTTATTATCACGAGCATTAAGGACAAGAAGGAGAATCAGCCTCCCGCGTCCTTGGGCCTCTCGTATTTCAGAGAGGAAAGATAAATAAAGCAATAAAAAACAGATGCGCTTGTTTATGCAGGCGCATCTGTTTTTTTACTTTGTTGCGTAGCCAAGAGTTATAGACGTTGTGTCGTATTGACCGTCGCGATAATATTTTATGGAAAGGGAATCTCCCGCATCCATACTATTAACTACCGACATTATCTGATATATATTATATACTTTGGTGCCGCTAACCTCGGTGATTATGTCGCCAACCTTAAGCTTTTTTTCGGCATCAAGGCCGGGGGTGAGCTTGCTTACGTAAACTCCCGAGATCTCTGCATAAAAGCTCCTATTTGGATACATTTCTGCCCACGCCTCGTCTACCTCTCTTATCTGCGTGCCCATATCCTCGTACCACGTGCCCTCAACAACTCCGACTCCTGTTATTCCAAGAAGGGGTCTTCCCGAGGAGATGCCCGAATCAACGTCGTTGGCGTGACCGTGCTGGATTATCGCAAAAATGTCCTTCAAGGCTCCATCTGAAGGAAGCGCGAATCCCATTCCCGCGCTATCCGAGAGCTTGAGCGTTACTATTCCCACGACCTCGCCACGCACGTTTATAAGAGGACCGCCCGAGTTTCCGTGGTTTACAGGTGTATCTGTCTGTACTACGTTCATTTTTTTCTCAAGGACGCCCTCGTTATCATAGAGCATTATCCTACGGAGTGGGCAGGAGATTATACCCTGAGTCACGCTCCAACCAAACTCCGCTCCCTCGGGAGAGCCTATGGCATAGACTTTTTCACCTAATCTGCAATCAGAGGATTTTGCGAAGGTCGCGGGACGCAGGCCGTCTTGCTCTATTTTAATGACCGCGATATCGTCGCCCTCATGGAATCCTACCACTTCGGCGGGAATTGCCTCATCTGACCCGTAAAGGAAAACGGTTATTGACGACGCGTCCTCGATAACGTGGAAATTTGTAGCTATATATCCGTTTTCCGTAACAATTATTCCCGAGCCCGTGCCTGTTCCAACAGGAGTATTGGTACTTATTACTACGACGGAATTCATAACTTCCTCAAGCAGCGCCGAGCTTGCTTCACCCTCAGCTGACGCGGTAGGGCCGTTGTCCGAGACAAGTATCTGTACGGCACCCGAGCCATCTATAAGACCGAGCATGACAGCCGCGGATATTGCTACGAGAAGCAGGATAGAGCAAGCAGAAAGTATTATAGAGGAGATGAGGAGGGGAGAATGCTTTTTTGTGGAAACGGCGTTGTTTTTCTCTGCAGAAGGATCTTTTACTTGTTTTGTTGTTGCTTCGGGTGGCTCATCAGGGGACGGAGCTTGAGTGTCATCTGCCGCTTCGCTTTGGCTTTCTGGAGCGGAAGCGCAGGTGTCGTCAAGCATATGCTCAGATAGCTTTTTTGCTTGAGCCGCCTGAGCCTTTGCGTCTTGAGCCAAGGCCCTGGCTTTTTCAAACTCGGCTTGAGAGCTGTCGTGCTCCCAGTCCCACTTAAAAGCTTTGGTGCTCTTGTCTGAAGACTTATCGGGATTTTTGTTGGAATTTAAATTTTCGTTCATACGGTATCTCCAATAGTTTACAAGTTACGCCAACTCGACGGAGTTGGCGCAGCTCATATAGACAGTTGTTCCTGATTAATTATGCGTATTTGCCGTGTAGGGTATTCACTCGCGTGAATATCAGTTGAGAAGCTCGAACTTGTATCCGACGCCCCACTCGGTCTTGATTATCCATTTTGCCGACGCGCCCTCGAGCTTTTCGCGCAATCTTTTGATGTGAACGTCAACGGTGCGCGAGTCTCCGAGATAATCAAAGCCCCAGACCTTGTCAAGAAGCTGGTCGCGAGTAAATACGCGGTTGTAGTTTGACGCGAGGAAATAAAGCAGCTCGAGCTCCTTGGGGGGAATATCCACCGATCTGCCTTTGAGCTTAAGCTCATATTTCTGAAGGCTTATTTCTATGTTTTCAAATACAATGATCTCGTCATCAGCCTGAGGAACGCTTGAGCGACAACGGCGAAGCACCGCTTTTATTCTTGCGGAGAGCTCCTTATTGTCGATGGGCTTGACCATATAATCGTCCGCGCCAAGCTCCAGGCCCAACACCTTGTCAAACACGTCGCCCTTGGTGCTTATCATAATAATGGGCTTTGCCGAGAGCTCTCTTATCTCGCGGCACACCTGCCAGCCGTCCTTTTTTGGAAGAGTGATATCGAGAATGGTGATGTCGGGGTCGTACATTTTAAAGAAGCTGATGCCCTCGCTTCCATCGGTTGCCACCTTGACCTCGTATCCCTCGGTCTCAAAATAAGATCTGATGGATTCGGAAACCAGAGCCTCGTCCTCTATCAGAAGAATTTTTGTATCCATCATTTTATGTATCCTCCTATAAATAGGGTGTCTTTATAAAAACGAAATTTTGCTTTTTGCGCAAGGATAAATTTTACTGCTGGGACAAGTATAATCTGTCAATAGGGATTTTGTGTGAAAAATGTCTGAATTTTTAACGAATTTAAGATAAAAGTTCACATCGTTAAATTTGCGGACACAACAAAATCGAATTAAATTTATCTTGTGTTAATAATTATATCATAAAAAATACGATTTGTACAGTGTTTTTTAAAAAATCTAGACGATTTTTTTAATATTTTTCATATTATCTTTAAATTTAATTAAGGAATTAGTCTTGAAATGTCCGAAAAAATATAATATAATAAAATTGACCGTGATTTATCCCAATAATGCGGGTGATGCTTGCGTGAGTGCCGTAGCGGTATTTTGCGCGGATTTTCACGTATAGAATTTGTTTTGAGCAAGAATGCGGGAAGGAGAAAAAATGCCGAGCCTTAGCTTTCCTTATGTGAATATTGCACTTGATATAGTGGGACTTGTCGTAGTCCTGATCATTTTTATGAGTTGTCTTGATGAGATACTTCATAAAACAGGAGGCTCAAAGAGCTTCTTGCTCTTGCTCTCATTTATTATTGTCGCAATCGTGGCGGATATTGTGGCGTGCTTTGGAGAAGGACATCCCGAGCTGTCTTATATGACCTTGGTCGCGAACACCGTCGCGACCTGTGCGGGATATTGCGTTATTGCTTGCTTTATGAGTTATATGAAGGAAAGCTTGCCCGAGAGGAACAAAGCCATCACTGCTACGGTGATGATATTCCGTGTGCTGTGTGTGCTGTTTGTGGGATTCCTGATTGGAAACATTTTCGGAGAGTATGTGTTCACTGTGAATGAGCAAGGGCATTACGTCCACTCAAGCAACCCATCAATGTCGATTTTATATCTGCAGTTTCCTCTGCTATCGTTGATTGCGGTGATTCTTATGTCCCTGTGCACAAAGCACGTAGCAGGGGTTACTCGCTTTACCTTTATAATATATACGGTATTTCCCGTTGCTGGAGTGATGGTTGATTATCTGGTACACGGTCTGTCCATCACTTATATAGGACTTGTGATCGGAGTTCTTGTGATTTACACCAATATATATCTTCAAAAGCAAAGGATCATTGACGCGCAAAGAAACGCGTTGATGATGTCGCAGATAAATCCGCATTTTATGTACAATACGCTTTCCACGATTGCCGCTATGTGTGATATATCTCCCAAGCAAGCGCAAAGTCTTACTGTGGAGTTTGCTCAGTATCTAAGACGAAATTTGGATACGCTTACAAGCGATACCCTGATACCTTTTGATAAGGAAATAGAGCACGTTGAGTGCTATCTGAAGATAGAAAAAGCAAGATTCCGAGAAAGATTGAACGTGATCTGGTCTATACAGTGCAAGGATTTTGAGATTCCGCCGCTCTCCATTCAGCCGCTTGTGGAAAACGCAGTGCGTCACGGAATTACAAAAAAAGGCTTCGGCGGCACGGTCAGAATAGCGACGTATAGCACCGAGAAAAGCTACGTTATTGAGATTAAGGACGACGGAGTCGGCTTTGATTCGGAAATGGCGATAAATGACGGAAAAATGCACGTCGGTCTTGCAAATGTCAGAAGCAGATTGAGTGGTATGTGCAAGGGAACGCTTGTCGTGAAAAGTACTGTTGGTGTTGGAACACGCGTCACGGTTGAGATACCTAAGAAAAAGGGGAAGAGAAATGAACATACTGGCACTTGATGATGAATTTTATGCTCTTGAGCTACTGAAGAGCGCGCTTCACGAGGTGGCTGGCGAAGCCGCTGTATATCTGTGTCGTGACGTTCAAAGCGCGTTGCGTACGGCAAGGGAGATCAAAATAGACGTAGCTTTTCTTGATATACATATGCCCGAAAAAAACGGGATAGAGCTTGCTCGCGATCTGAAAATGATCAACCCCAAGATCAATATAATCTTTGCCACGGGATTTTCGGAATACATGAAGGAGGGCATTGATCTTCGCATGAGCGGGTACATTATGAAGCCCGTCACACCCGAGGCTGTCAGAACTGAGCTTGAAAATCTCCGAAATCCGATAGAGTGGAAGTCTGAAAAGAGGATAAAGATACTAACCTTTGGAAACTTTGAGGTGTTTGTTGACGGAAACCCCGTGAAATTTGACCGAAAGCAAGCCAAAGAGATACTCGCATATTTGGTTGATAAGCGTGGAACCTCGGCAACATATCCCGAGCTCGCTTCGACTCTCTGGGAGGACGAGGAATACGACCGTACCAAGCAAAAAAACCTACAGGTCTACATTGCAAGTCTTGTAAAAACCTTAAATTCAGTGGGCATTAATGACCTGATTCTGAAAAACAGACAGGGAATCCTTGTAAACACCAGAATTGTGGACTGCGACTACTACCGTTTCCTTGAGGGAGACGTTAAGGCAATAAATTCCTTCACGGGACAGTATATGAGCGCGTACTCGTGGGCGGAGTTTACCGTCGGATACCTTGAGAATCAGCTACAGAAAATAAGATGAATATTT
>CAJGCF010000027.1 GCA_904501865.1 uncultured Clostridia bacterium | reverse complement strand
TAATTATCAAACGCCTGCTTGGGAATTACGTAAGCGCTCCTCGCATCGTCAAGCATAGATTGAAACTCGCGCTCTATCTCCTCATCGTGATCACTTGTGTGATTTTTTGAATACAGCTGCATATATATCACTCCGTTCTGTGCTGTAAAAGGTCATATCTGTTCAAATAATATCAATATTATATCTTAACTCGGTTAAATTTGCAATTAACAAATTGTAAACTTTCATAAAAATGCCATTTTTATATCAAAATATCGCAAAATTTGCAAGTTTTTCGGAATTCATATTCAAAACGTTGGATCTATCCCCTATCTACAGTGACAACGGTGAAATATGACTCGTCGTGCTTTGACACTCTGCGCGCCACCTCTTTTTTTATTGCGTCGTCGCTCATTTTGAGCTCAAAGGGCGTACTTATATCAAATATGAGGTTGGTATGCGTTATGCCGCGCACGAATCTAAAATCGTGAATATCCATACGGCTATCTATTTCCTTTACTATGCCGCGGACAAGCTCTTTTTTCTCATTTATCTCGGCATCGTCTGTGACTATGGGGTCCATGTGTATATTTGCCTGTATTGAGAGCTCGGTGTTGAGCCTGCGCTCGATAAGGTCTATCATATCGTGGGAATCAAATATGTTTTTCGAGCCATCCACCTCAATATGAAGCGTAACTATGGTCATTCCCGGTCCGTAGTTGTGTACCACCATATCGTGTATGCCGAGCGCATCGGGAAATTCTCCCACGATACGCTTGACGTCGTTTACGACCTCGGGGTCGGGACTTTCTCCGAGAATGGAATTCTTGGTCTCGTTGAGTATCTTTATTCCCGCGAACAGAATAATGCCCGCAACGATAACTCCCATATATCCGTCGGCGTCAAAGCCGGTGAAATTGAGCACGAGCATAGCCACAAGCACCGCCGCGGTTGCCGCCGCGTCAGAAAGGCTGTCTGCCGCCGTTGCCTTCATAGTAGGCGAGTCTATCTTTTTGGCAAGCTTGCGATTGAAAAGACATAGCCACATCTTGACCGCAACAGATATTCCGAGCACTATTATCATTATCCAGGAGAACTCGGTGCTGCTCTTGGGAGAGATTATCTTCCCAAACGCCTCCACCAGCAGGTCAAGTCCTATATGGAGCACCAAGAATGAGACTATCATTGAGGCTACGTATTCTATTCTCGCATGACCGAAGGGGTGCTCTCTGTCCGCGGGCTTTGCCGCTATCTTGAAGCTTATAAGAGAGATTATCTGTGAGCCCGCGTCAGAGAGATTGTTTATTCCGTCAGCCTGAAGCGATATCGCGCCGAATATTGCTCCCGTCAGATATTTCCCTGCCGCAAGTAATATATTGAGTATGATGCCCACTACGCTTCCGAGCGTTCCGTACGCGCGACGCACCGAGGCATCCTTTACTTTATCTCTGTTCTTTATAAATATTCTGCACAAAAGCTCTGTCATTTGTCGCCTTCCAAAATCAATAAAATTTTATGCTTATTCCTCAATTCCCCAATACTTGCGGTCAAGACTGCGGAACTGTATAGCCTCCGCGATATGCTCGGCTCGGATGATGTCACTCTCGGCAAGGTCAGCGATGGTCCTCGCCACACGCATAATACGGTCATAGCCTCTCGCCGACAAGCCCATAGAATCGTATGCCACGCGAAGAAGCTCCATAGCGTCCTCGTCTGCCTTGCAGTATTTGCGTATGCCCGCAGAGTCGAGTGATGCATTATTAATATATGTGTCTCCGCTCATTCTCGCTCGAGCGAACTCGCGTGCCGCGATAACTCGGCGACGAACGTCGGCGCTTCTCTCCTCCGACCCCTCGTTGCTTGAAAGCTCGGAATACGTGAGTGACGGAAGCTCTATCTGTATGTCTATTCGGTCAAGCATAGGACCGCTTATCCTTGAGACGTATCTTTTCACATCAATAGGCTTACAGGTGCATTTCCTCGTGGGGTGTCCGAAATATCCGCAACGGCACGGATTCATAGCTCCCACAAGCATGAAGCTACAGGGAAAGGTCACACGTCCGCTCGCGCGGGTTATAGTCACCCGTCTGTCCTCAAGAGGCTGACGGAGCGCGTCCGTCACCTGCTTTGGAAACTCGGGAAGTTCGTCAAGAAACAGAACTCCGTTGTTGGCAAGGGATACCTCTCCCGGTGCGGGATTTACTCCGCCGCCCACAAGGCTCACCGCACTCATCGTATGATGAGGCGAGCGGAAAGGGCGCACAGACAGAAGCGACACTCCGTCAGGCAGACTACCCGACACGGAATGCACCTTGGTGGTCTCTATCGCCTCCGCGAAGCTCAGGGGCGGGAGTATAGTGGGAAGTCTTTTCGCAAGCATAGATTTTCCCGTTCCGGGAGGGCCTATGAGCAAAATATTATGTCCTCCCGTCGCGGCTATCTCCATAGCGCGCTTTGCCTGCGCCTGACCCTTAACATCGGAAAAATCTATTCCGTAATCTGCCGAAAGAGCGGAAAATCCATCTCTGTCGTAGCTTACGGGCTCTATACGCTCCGAGCCGTTAAGGTGAGAGACGAGCTGCCTCATATCATTGACGGGATATACAGTTATTCCCTCGACCGCGGCGGCCTCACGGGCGTTTTCAACCGGTGCGTAAAACTCACTAAAGCCCGCGTCTCTCGCCGCCACGCACATAGAGAGCACTCCGCGAATACCGCGAAGTACGCCGGAGAGCGACAGCTCACCCACAAAGCACTTGTCCGACACGTCGATATCCGAGCGAACTATCCCCGCGCATTTCATAATGCCTAGCAATATCGAGACGTCGTAGGCCGAGCCCTCCTTTTTTCTGTCCGCAGGCGCGAGGTTGACCATAAACGCAAGCTCAGGAAAGCGATATCCGCTATTTATGCAAGCCGTTCTTACCCTCTCCTTTGCCTCCTTGACCGCAAGGTCAGGCAAGCCCACAAGCTCAAAATTAGGCAATCTGGGCTGGGCGTCGGCCTCCACCGTGACTATATAACCGTCTATTCCGAATATGCCCGCACTGTATATTGTCGATAACATAACTCTCTCCAAGTGTTGTTTTAAATGTTATAATGATTATAACACATTTCACTCCAAAATACAAGAGTCGCAGGGTAATTTTACCGTTTTGAGCGTTTTGCGGGCACTCGGACGGCGATTTGTGAATAAAAAGAGTAAAAATATTTACAAACTGCTTAGGCAAAGTGAGATAAAACTATTGACAATTATACAAATTTGAGGTATAATTTTTATGTGTGAAAAATGGCATTCCCTACTTGGAGGTTTTCTGATGAAAAAAATTGCACTTGTAATGCTTGCGGCAGTCCTTGTTATGTCTCTTGTAGCCTGCTCGAACGGCGGCGAGGAGGAGACTGACAATGCTATCAACGATTATATAGCTCCCAGCTATACTCATAAAACAGAAACAGGCACTCTTTCCTTTGCTGATGGTGTAGGTGAGACGGCTATCATTACCGATTACGTAGGTGCTTACACAACTCACGCGGTCACAGTTCCCGCTGTTATATCCGAGCGTGACGTCGTATCTATCGGCAAGCAAGCCTTCTATCAGTGCGCGGCAATGACCGCTATAACTCTCCCCGATTCCCTCGTTACAATAGACGATTGGGCATTCGCGGCTTGTACGAGTCTTGAGACTATTGTCATTCCCGCATCCGTTACATCTATCGGAGATTACGCGTTCCATGGCTGTACATCGCTGAAATCGGTAGTATTCCTCGGAACAGAGCTTGAATCTATCGGAGACTTCGCGTTCAACGACTGCGTGGCTCTTGAAGCCATCACGCTCCCAGAGGGACTTGAATCCATAGGAATCCAGGCGTTCGGTGATTGCGAAGCGTTGACGGCTATCACGGCTCCCTCCACGCTCAAGAGCATTGGAAGCCTCGCGTTCGCAGATTGTACCGCTCTCAATTCAGAGGGTGCGCTCAAGCTCTCCGCATCTATTGAGGAGATAGGTGAGTTCGCGTTCTCAGGCATCAATAAAAACTACATACACGCTCCCGAGGGCTCTTATGCCGCCGAGTACATAAGTGAGATGACAGATATGGAAGAAACCGCCGAGGTCGCTTCCGACGCCGAGTAAGCTCAAATAATTTTTTGAAATTAATAAAGATAGCTCCGCAGATTACTCTGCGGAGCTTTTTGTATCAAAGAGAGCCCGACTTTCGTCGTGCTCTCGAGTTTTAAAATTATTTAACCGTGCCTCAAAACTCAAGTCTCGAGCTGAGTTCCTTCAGGCTGATCAGCCTCGGGACCTGCTATGACCTCTGCCATAGTAACCTTTGAAATACATTTAATTCTACCCGATATGAATACAATAGTCAACATTTTTTGGCCCTCAAAAGCATTTTCTGCTAATTGAACAAAAAACCAAAATCAAGTTTATGCAAGATGCACAAAAAGCAGATCCTTGCGCAAAGTATCCCCGACACAAAACGACAAGATACTTCATATTATAAGTAGTATCGATAGCTATATGGGAGGTGACCGTATGAAACGGCAATACATAGACGACCTGACGAGGAAAATACTGTTTGAGCTCTTTTCCGCGTGCCTTTCGGCACAATACATGAGTGTTGAGAACGATGCAAGCTTTGCTCTTGAGACAGACGGCAAACGCCTGTACATATTCTTCGAGCACAGCAACGGCACGACGGATTGGATAAATAACCTCTCCTTCAACTATACGGAGGGCGGCACGGGGGACTTGCGCTTTAATTGCCACGAGGGCTTTTTTCGCGTGTGGCAGAGCGTTATTCCCTACGTGTCCGACGCTATCCTGAACCCCGCGTTTCGCGAGATAGTCATAGTCGGATACAGTCACGGAGCCGCGCTTGCCGCACTTTGTCACGAATACGTGATGAATATGCGTCAGGATATAAAGGATAGAATTTTCGGCTTTGGCTTCGGTTGTCCGCGCGTGATGAGAGGGAGAGTGACAGGTGCTCCTGCGCTCTGGCACAACTTTTTCGTCGTCAGGAATATCGACGACTTGGTCACCCACCTGCCTCCCACTATTTTAGGCTACAAGCACGTTGGCACGCTTATCGAGATAGGAGAGGCGGGAAAATACTCCTCCGTTGACGCTCACAGACAAGAGAGCTACCTGTCTGAGCTGAACCCCTCCTAAATGCGCTCTCCCTCTTGACAAAAAAGGAAAAATCTTCTATAATGAGAGGAGAGATATAAGGGGGAACAGCAGTGCGGCTTATAAGAGATGATTCTTACGTGTTTTCTTTGTCAAACAATAGCTTTGGCAAAATAATAGCCGCAAGAGCGAGGTCCTGCGGTGTCGCTCCCGAGGGCGTTATATCAGACAAACTGGAAATACCCAAAAGCGAGCTTGATTTTCTTTACTCAAGGTTTTCTCTGTTTGGCAATTCACCGATAGCAATAGTCTCGGGCGAGCGTGAACAGAAGGTGGCTCTTTTCATAAGATTTTTCTCGGGCTCGACCTCTCTGTGCCTCGCGGTGATCTTTGACCTCCCCGTGCGTGACGTGGCGGCGGTCTTACGCACTTGCTTTATGGGCGAGCTTCACCTCTCCCCTGCTATAATCTCCCTCGCCTCGCGCAAAAAGGGAGATACAGACCCCGAGGTCTACTCATACGTTTCTCTTATGTTCGCAAGTCTTTCGGGGCTGCATCGCGTGGCTTGTCAAACCTCTGCGTGTGCTCCTCATCTGCTGCTTGATGCAGCGATGGACTTGTGCTCCTTTTTGGACGTATCTCTTGAAGGTGATATTATACGCGACGGGGATATATCCTCTATCAAGGAAGCAGGTAGAGTTTTTTGCGGAGAATCATTCGCTGCTTGTCTGACGGTCCTCGGTATGAGCGCGAGAAGCCTCTCCCCCGACAGACGTCTGCATATGAGCGTGCTCCAAGGGTACAGAGACATACGTATAGCCTTTGATTTTAAAGCAGGCTTCGAGCTTGCGGATATAGCTCAAGCTCTGCGTAGCTCAATCTCTCTTTGCGGCAGTGAGCTCTGCGAGGAACAGCGCGAAAACGAGTGGCACTTTGAGCTCTCTCCCTACTACTCCGACGTGGGACTTGCAGGTGTAAAGCAGGGCGAATGGCAAGGTGGTCTCGCGTGGCGCAAAGGAATAAAACAGTAAAACAAAACACAATAATATAAATGTAGCGCGGAGAGAGCGCGCGGAGGAAAAAATGGCAAAATACAGACAAGGCAGAATCAATGACGAGCTTCAGAAAGAGGTAGCTATGATACTTCGTGACGTAAAGGACCCGAGAGTCTCGGGCGCCTTTATAAGCGTCACCGCGGCGGAGGTCACTCCCGACCTCAAATACGCCAAGATATACTATTCGTCACTTATGGGAGACAAAAAAGAGGTCAAGAAGGGACTTGCGGCGGCATCAGGCTTTATCAGAGGTCAGATATCAAGGAGGATGAATCTTAGAATCACACCCGAGTTGACCTTTATCGAGGACACCTCAATAGAATACGGCGCAAAGATATCCAAGATACTCGAGGGCATCACCATAACCGAGCCCGACGAGGAGACCGAGGACGCGTCACATAGCGGAGATAACAATGACTGAAAACACAATAACTGATTTTCACGCACTCAGCGTCGCCGAGGCAAAGGACCTACTCTGTCATAGCCGTAGCGTGCTGATACTGTTTCATATCAACCCCGACGGAGACGCGGTGGGCTCCGCCTTTGCTCTGCGGGGCGCTCTGACGTCGCTTGGTAAGCGGGCTTGGTGCGTGTGCGCCACAGAGGTACCCGAAAGATTGCTTTTCGCGACCTCGGGCGTGCAGACAAGCGTGCTGCCAGAAAACATCCCCGCCGACCTTGAGCCCGACGTTATAGTCTCGGTAGATACGGCATCTCCCTCACAGCTTGGCACTCTTTATGAGGTCTACAAGGGCAAGATAGACCTTATGATAGACCATCACGCCAAGGGAACGCCCTACGCGAACAACTATATTATCCCCGAGGCATCCTCCTGCGGAGAGGTGCTATATTCCCTGCTCCTTGAGCTATTCCGGGGCTGCGGTCGAAAGCCTGCTCTGCCCGAAGGTGTAAACAGTCTTATTTATATGGCTGTAAGCTCGGACACGGGGTGTTTCAAGTACAATAACGTCTCGCCGTCAACACATATCCTCGCGGCGAAGCTCATTGAGGGCGGCGTGAACTCTTCGGATATCAACCATAAGCTATTTGGTATAAAGTCGCTAAAGCAGATGCAGGTCGAACACGCGGGCTTTGAGAGAATGAATTTCTATAACGGCGGCAGAATAGCCATAATAACCTTCCCGTACGACCTCAAAAACCAGTACGGCGCGACAGACGAAAATCTTGAGACCCTAATAGACGTAGCAAGATGCGTCAAGGGCGTTGAGGTAGCGGCGGTCATCAAGCAGGCGACCGAGGAAAACAGATTCCGCATCTCAATGCGCTCCTCCTGTGACTTTGACGTCTCCGAGATATGCGCGCATTACGGTGGAGGCGGACACACTCGCGCGGCAGGCTGTACGCTTGTCTCGGACTCTATCCTTGCTGCAGAGATGACCATAGTGGTGGCTATCGAGCATAAAATGCAGGATATGGAGAACGAGGAAGGCTAAATATCTCAAAAGCGGAAGAGCGCAAGCCAATACAATTGGCTCAAGGCTTATAACGGGCAGGATGTCGTCGTAGAGGTTGCTCCTTGCAACTGGAACAGCAAGGGCAATTATCGCGGTTGCGTTCTCGCAGTCAGACACGACGACGGAAGCAAGACCTGCAACGAGCTCAACTTCAGCAAATAATTTCAAAAATAAATAAATTAGGAGAGATCTCAAAAGGTCTCTCCTACTTTATTTCCTGTTCTAATTCCTCAAATATGGGCGAAGTAAAAAACTGTGCCATAGTTATCTCCAAGCCGTCGCAGATCTTCTTGATGGTGGCAACAGTGGGCTTGCTTTCGTTACGATGCATAATATTGTTTAACGTGGATTGTGTCAGACCGCAGATCGTTGAAAGCTTGTTGATTGTGATGTGTCTCTCACTACACAACTCAAGTATCCTTTGCTTAACCGCCTTGCTAATGTTCATTCTTCAACTCCTCAAGTTCAGATATTATGGTATCTATCATAATATTACCTCATTCGAGTTAAAAAAGTTAACTCAAAAGGGTTGACAAATGAACTTTTTCGTGATACAATGGTAATGTAACTCAAAAGAATTATATGCGTAGTATAAAGGGAGAGACAGAAAATGATTCGGCAGGCAAAACATACAGACTTACATCAAATAGCGGATGTGCACGTCCGATGCTTCCCAAAAAGTTTTTCTACCGTTCTTGGCAAAACTCACAAATGTTATTTACTGAAACGGTTTTACAAAGAATACTTAGACTGTGTGCCGGAGTTATTTTTAGTTGCGGTAGATGAAAAAGACAATGTGGTAGGTTATTCAATGGGATATTATTGTGAACTAAATAACTACCAAAATAAATTCTTAAAACATAATTTTTTGCGCATTGTTGTGAGAATGATATTTTTGTTACTTAGTTGTAATGCAACCGCATGGAAAAAGGCTCTATCTTTTTTTAGTAAAAAAGCAGAAGTGGAAATTCGTGATGAGCCGTATGTGCAGATTTCAAATACTTTAAAAGGAGATTTGCTATCGATTTGTTTGATCCCGGAAAAAAGAGGCACCGGATTGTCTATAGAACTTATTGAAGCTTTTGAAGCCACTTTGAAAGTTTCGGGCAGAAAGTATGTTCAACTGACGGTGGAGCCTGATAATCAAAGAGCGGTGAGATTTTACAACAAGATGGAATATAAATTGTACAAGATAGTTTCCGATAAAGCTCATGCAATGTATAAAACTCTCCAATGAGAATGAGAGATGTAAAAAGTGTTATACGCAACCGCAACAAAGCGCAACATTTCCTCAAACAACACATAAAGCCTGTTCTTGCGAACAGGCTTTTTTAATATAATATCTCTTATTCAGATTACTCCTCAACCCCGAAAGCGTCCTTATCAAGTCCGCAGACGGGGCAGACGAAGTCCTCGGGAATGTCCTCCCACTTGGTTCCGGGGGCGATGCCGTTATCGGGGTCACCGAGCGCAGGATCGTATTCATATCCACAGGGGCAAACGTATTTGATAATTTTATCTCCTTAATCGTTGTTATTTTGTGTTATATTTGTATTATTCCCTTCCGTTTTCAGTCTATTTGAATTCGGGAGCGGCAAATTTTGTCTTTGTCTGAAAGCCTTTTATCAGAGAACGAGGCTCGGCGCGGTGTAAACTCTGCCCGCGTACTCCTGATCGAGTGCGTACAGACCCTTGGGTCACTGCCGAAGAGCTTGTAGCGGTTGATCATCGAATCCGCGTTGTCCTCTTCCTCCATCTGCTCGTCAACGAACCAGTCGAGGAACTTCATCGTGCGGTAATAAACAGTTATATCATATAAGTCCAAAGGGGTTATCCAACCGTCAGGACGACCTTTCCGACGTTTTTTCCCTTATAGAGCAGATCGTGCGCCGCCTCTGCCTCCTGAATGGGCAATACCGCGTAGATCGTAGGCTTTACAAGCCCTGCCTCGATCTTTGGGTAAACGTCACGGACGACACCAGCAAGTATCTCCGCCTTGACCGCAGGGGTGCGCGAGCGGAGGGTCGAGCCGATAATTCTGACGTTTCTAACGTAGATATTCTTGAGGTCGATCTCTGTCTTCTGCCCTGCGAGCGCGGCGATCATTATCCAGCGAGCGCCGTGTGTAAGATAATGGATGCACTTGCCCATTATCTCGCCTCCAAGACAGTCAATGGCAACGTCAACGCCGTGACCTGCCTCAAGCTCCTCTTTAAGCACAAGAGAAATGTCCTCTTTTGTTGTCACAACCACTCTGTCAGCGTTAAGATGCTTGATATTCTCCGCTATCTCATCGGTCAGCACAGTTGTAATAACTCTTGCTCCAAAAGCCTTTGCCATTGGGATAATAACACTTGCAAGACCTGACGCGCCCGCGCTCATAAGAAGTGTGTTTCCTTCCTTGATCTTGCCCTCGATAAAGAGGTTAAGATAAGCGGTAGCAAAAGCCTCGGGAATAGCCGCAGCCTCTACCATAGAGCAATTCTTCGGCACGGGCATGAGCATATCGTATTTTACGTTAGCGTACTCCGCGTATCCGCCTCCTCCGAGAAGCGCGCAGACACGGTCGCCAACCTTCCAATCCGATTTTTCTTTGGCACCCTTGCCTACCTCAATAATAGTTCCGGCAATTTCAAGTCCCATCCACTCGGGACAACCTGCGGGGGGTGGATAATCGCCCTCTCTCTGCATAAGGTCGGCGCGATTGAGAGCCGCCGCCTCGATCTTTACAAGGCAGTCGTCCTCGCCGCAAATTGCCGTGGGAACGTCATCCCAGCGCAGACTTTTATCTTCGTTTACAAGTATTGCTTTCATAAATTTACTCTCCAATATATTTTTTACATTTTGTCAGACAGTCAAGCACTTTGTCCCGTCCAAAAAGGTGATCCTCATACCACGGCTCATACGCGTGTGAGAATACAAGATTTTCAATCCTCTCGTCCTGCTTCACGCGCTCTAAGGTCTCATAATATGCCGCCTTGTCCTCTGCACAAGCGCGGTATTTGTCAACTCCCGCGCCCTGCAAGCCGTCACCCGAAATGAGCGTTCCCGTCCGCGAATCGAACAGACCTATCATCTCTCTAGCGTGTCCGTACAAGGGATATACCTCAAACTCGTCAAAAGGCGTGCAAGCCTTTCTTATGACCTCAATATTCGGCGCGTGATGCAGTATCCTCGAAAGACCGCCCACGTGGTCGCCGTGGTTGTGAGTAATGACAATAGCCCGAATATCCGTAATTTTATGCCCGAAATTCTCAAGTGCCGGAAGGATATATCCCTCAACGTCTGCGTCTGTCGTGGCACAATCGACCAAGACCGCGCCGCTCCGACTCTCAATTAAAAACACCGAGGTGTAGACCGTGTCAAAAGGTATCTTTAATCGATATATTTCACCGATTACTTTTTCAAAACGTTCTTTTATTGTTTTCATCAAGGACTCCGAGTTTCTTGAGTTCAATAATAATTCCATCTTTAAGCGTTTTGAAATCCTCCGGTTTGAGTCCTGTTGCCTCGAGCATCTCCTGCGGATCCACCTCGCGATTGTAGCCGCGGTCATATTTCAAGGGCCACTTATACATTCCGAGTTTTGCCTTATACTCATCCGGGTCGAGCCACTCTACCTTAAGTCCCAAAAGCTCTGTGTAAATATTCGCTACGTCTCCCCATGTGAGTCTGTGGCCTGTAGAAAGCATAAACGCCTTGCACATTGCCTTCTCATTGAACATAAGGTTTGCGATCATCTTTCCTGAATTTCCTGCCCACTCAACACCTGCATAATTGTCGCGCACGATGTTTGGGATATACATCGTCTTGTTCTCTCTCGCCCAGCTTACAGGCTCATCAAAGGTGTACTGGACTATATCGAAACGCTTGTCCGACGTGGTTATCATCGGGCGAACGATAGTCCAATTCTTATATCTGGTGGCAAACTTGAAATATCTTTCTATCACTCCCTTGGAGATGGAATAGGTATCTCTCTTTATAAATTCCTCGTCAGGAAAATCTCCTCTCTCATAGAGATCAATCAACGTCGGTGCGCTTGATGTTATCGGATGCTGTGCATCACCAAGAGCGCGTATAGATGACACGACGATCTCGTGGCCTGTTTTGGGTGCGATAACCTTGTGCATCGCAAGATAATCCTCGGGATCGGGGTAATGTATCAAATTCATCACCGCATCATAATACTTGTCAGCCAAAAAGCCTCGGAGATATTCTACGGTCACCGGGGTCTTTATATACCTCAAATTTTCATTGTCTGATACATGATTCTCAAGACACATGATATCAACATAGCAATCTTTTTTGAGGAGCTCCTCTGCAACGGCAGTTCCTATCGTTCCACCGCCTCCAATAAGCAATACTTTCTTTTTCATGTTATATTTCTCCTTTCCATATTGGCATTTACACAAGTTATTCTCAAGTCAATGCCATATCTATCAAATGATTTTAACTTGAACGATATTATTTGTCGAGAGTCCACGCAAAAAATATCATTGATTTTTTTGTGTTGTAAACATACTTGAATTCCCAAAGTAAATTCCACAATGGGATTTGAAGTGGAAGTTAGTGTGAAGAAAGATTTTGCGACAGATTATCTCTCCCCATCCCAACATCGTTCTAGATTACGTGTTATAATGGATTAGCGAATAATGTGTTATATTCAGGCATTGATATCAATTCTACTTGACGGGGGTACATTACTTAATAACGCCGCTCGCCTTTAAAACGACCTTAAACAGCGATAACTCGTAGTCGTAGGAATAAGGATTTTCCTTGCCTCTGACAAGCTCGGCAAAATTACGCATCATAGTATCGTAACGGTTGAAGTGTTCGCTTTCTACAAATATATTATGACCCAAGCCGTCTCCTGCATTTACCTCGCGCGTTGATGCGGTAAGATTTCCTCGGGGCTCCTCTTTGCAATAATCAAGATAGATGGGGTCTACCCAGTTTTCAAGAGGACGTATTTCAAGAGTTTTTTTAGTGCCCGTAAGAACTAGCTGACGGCGCAGATTTCCGCCCGCCTCTACCGAGCTGGATTTTGCGAAAGAGACACCGTTTTTGTATTTGAATAATACCATTCCAAAGTCCTCAACGTCAAGCCTGTCCTTTTCGACTGCACAGTTCATAGGGATGATCTCCTCCGGTTCACCAAGTATCTGATATATGATATCAATAAGGTGACAACCAAGAAAGAAGGTCATTCCGCCAGGAAAACGACTGAGCCAAGCACGTTTTTTATCGGAATATCGCACGCTCATATGTGATTCAATGGAAAAGATCTCGCCTAGCTCACCAGCCCTTGCTTTTCTTATAGCCTCCTGAACTTTTGGGTTAAAGCGGTACATATATCCAAGCGAGAGCACCAGTTTTTTTTCCTTGACTATGGCAACGAGCTCTTCAAATTCCTCAAGAGAAAAGCCGCCTGGTTTGTCCATATGTATATGCAACCCACGTTTAGCCGCCATAATGGCATACTTTACGAGGTTTTTTTCTTCACTTTCGATAATTACGCCTTCGAGACCTGGGTAAGATAGTGCCTCCTCCACTGATAACTTGCGAATGCCAAATTTGTCTTGGATTTTTTGCATTTTGTCGGCATATTCCTTTTCTTCGCACTCAGGGACCGCGATCCCAATAAAATCAAATATGTCAGTCTGCGCTCGTGCGCTATCAAACATATCCGCATGATCATGACCGATTCCTATTTGAATCACCTTTACTTTTTCCATATCGGCACCTCCTCTTGTACCATATAGAGACATGGTTCCTAAATACTTTTCGATAACGACCCACTACTTTTTCATGACAACAGCAAGGCATCGCGTATCGCTCGCGCGGCGCTTAATTTCGGCTGATACAAATTGTGCGCGGGAAGTGCGAAGTTTTGAACGCAGAGATAGGCGCACGTGCCAAGAGCGGGGCCCATCTGGCGTACAAGTTTTGTGTGAGATCCACTTGCAAGATATATAAATTTGCAGTCAAGTTCCTTTTTGAGCTTGTGAATTATATTTAGGTTTGCAAGCTCCTCTTCTTCGCTGCCTGAACGGTTGACTATCTTTATAATATCCGCTCCGCGCTCTCTTTGTGCTTGCGCTATCGCGAGCACCTCCTCTTCATTGAAAAATCTTGGAAGGTGGCAAGAAAATACGACCTCTCGCCCAAGCGCGTGTATCTTATCCGCCAAAGCCTTTTGCTTTGACACTGCGACTTCATCGTATGTTATCTGATTGGGATCAGGACAAAAGCTGTCTGACCTTATGTCGCAGAGCGTTGCACCGCATTCCGCTCCCCTCAGCAGAAGCTCTGCCAGAGCGTCGTCGGACTCATCTTTGCAGTTCCACGCGGGACCTGCCGTTATGTATATAGGTCTTTTTTGACACGCAGCGAATATGTTGCGCAGAGCGTCGGGCGTTCTGTGTTCGGGCAATAGATTCTCTAGTTGAATGCCAAATGAATCTGCTCCTTCGTAGAGGCTGTTTGTTATGGTGTGCATAGCTGCAAGCATTGTTTCCTCTTGTATCATGGACATAAGAAACGGCTTATCTGAATTCAAAAAAGAAGGCTTCATTAATATTTTTCCTTTCTGTTGTAGTAATTGGATTCCGGTGTTTTCTGACAAAATCTTAATTCATAGGAAAGCTCCTATTTTATTGTCTTAAATTTCCAAAGCAAGGTTATGTAAAAAAGCTGATATTGGGGCTTGAAGCAGTCCCTTTTTTCTTCATTTTTATTCCATACATATAACGACGTTATACACCTCATCGCCCGTGGGAACAAGCATGTCACATGTCTTGCCATTTACGGATATGCTCTTGACCTTCTTTCCGCCTCCGTTTACGCTGACGTTCAAGTTCGAGCCGCGATACGTTATATTTTCAAGCTCGATATTCTCAAGTCCTGCAACCATATTGGGCGCAAAGGTTATTCCCGTTTCGGTGAAGCTCATACCTATGATGTCCATAAGTATCATTCGTATATATGACGTTGCGCTCCACGTCTGCTTGACCACCGAGCGCCAGCTGCGTATTCCTCTGCCGCAGTCCTCTTGCATACCGCCGTATATCTCTCCTGTAGTGGGGTGGTATATCTCGGCAAAATGACCATCTCTTACTGCTCTGTCAGTCATCACACGAAGCTCCTTTTCAAGAACATCGAGCCTGCCGTTCTTGGTGGCTGCATCTGCCCAGAACCCCTCGACGTGAGGCCATATCACGCCGCTGTGTCTTCCGTACTGCTCTTCACCACAGCGAGAATATCTCTTGAATGTAGGCCATACACAAGATATGCCCTGCTCGGTCATATACTGATTTTCAAGTATTCTGCGAGTCTGCTCCTCATTCGCAACACCGAAAAGTATAGCAAAGCTATGCCCAAGTCCTTCCTGATGGTCACAACTGCCGAAATCATCAACTATATATCTATAATATCCTTTGTCCTCAAGCCAAAAATGCTTATTTATGGCTTGCCTCATCATACGTGCCTTTTCCTCATAAGCGCGGTCATATCCAAGCGTGTCCGCCATCTTGTCAGCAAGGACGTATCCGTTATAATACAAGCAGTTAGTAGACAAACAGTACATAGGGATCCCCACTCCTCTCTCCGCCTTGAGCTCGGGGTGAAAATCTGTAAAAGAGATTATTCCGCTCATGCCGCCCTCTGCATAAATATCGGGATATGCCGCAACGCCGTCTCCATAGCAAGCAGGACCGCGAAAAAGATTGAGAGACTCATCGAATTCGGTGTTCTCAAAATACTTAATGGTATTTTGAGCGGCAGTATAAGCCATAGACAGAAACTCCATGTCTCCCGTATAGAGATAGTAGTTCCAAGCGCCCGTTATCCATATGACAGCGTCCCAATACTCACCGCCTACACGCAGGCCGTGCTCGTCCTCGCAAAGCACGGAAATAAGCGTGTTTTTTGATGCCTCGGGTAGCAAAAGTCCGCAACAGTTCCAGACGTTTATCGCGGTGTCACGTGTCCAAGGCTCATAATAACCCATTCCCGCGAGTATGACCTCGCAGGGCTCTGTCAAGAGTCCGTTTTGATGTTTCCATACACTTCCTATAATATCAGAGTAAGCTGTTCTGAAGGCTCTGTTAATAAACTTGTCATTTGTTTTGAACTGAGGTATAGTGATATTCATATTCCCGTTTCCCGTCCCACGTCAGATGCTCAAAATTGGCTATAGCAGATTTATACCTATCTGCGCAATTATCACATTTTTGATAAAATAACTCACGTGTGTCTTTTTTTACATTATAACATCTTGCAAAATCGAATTCAATATGTTATACTGTAAAAAAAGTAACTATTCTGCACGGGAGAGAAAAATGAACAACAGTAAAATATACGTTTCCGAGCTTTCGACCTCAAAGCACGTATTCAACGAATACCATTTCTGCCGAGGCAACAGTAACAGGCGCAAAACGAGAATAGGCGTTATCCTCAAGGGACGCGGAACCTACATATATCTCAACAAAAGACTTGCGGTAAGCGAGGGCGACCTTGTATTCATCCCCGAAAACATATATTGCTACTCCGAATGGTACGGCGAGCCCGAGATAGAGGTCGTATACGTCAGCTGCTTTATGCATTACGTGAGCTTTTGCTACGAGCCGCAGAAAATAGACCGCGAGTGCATTATAAAGGATCGGATCATAGAGATAAGCGACCTGCTCACAAAGGACTATTTAGAGAGTCTTGAGGCATATTCCCTCTTTTATAAGGTCCTGCAGGAAATACTGCCGAAAATGATACAGACCGACGGCGAATACGACAAAACACTTCAGACCGCGATCGAGTATATCACAAATAACTGGAATAATAACTTTTCTGTCGCAGACCTTGCAAAGAAATGCTGCATCAGCGAATCCGCGCTATATCATATGTTTCAAAAAAAGCTAGGTCAAACGCCTGTCAGCCTTTTGAATTCCATAAGAATCAATATTGCCATTGAATACCTTGAAAACAGCAATTATTCCATATCCACCGTCAGCAGAATGGTCGGCTTTAACTCGGAAAATCACTTCAGACGAGTATTTACGGATCTAACAGGCACAACTCCACTTAAATACCGAAAAAGCATAAATTCCGTCAATAATATTTAAACGAAAAAGCAACACAAAAAATGAACTGCCCCAAATTATACGGACAGCGCAAAAAGCACATTAAGGTATAAAAAATAATAATTAAGCAACCAACTGACATCGCTTTTCGAGTGGTGTCAGTTTTCTTCTATAAAAAAGCAACCGCCCATTCCCGAGCGATTGCCGTTCATTCTATTTAATTCAGACTACTCCTCAACCTCGAAAGCGTCCTTTTGGGGACCGCAGACGGGGCACTCGAAGTTCTCGGAAACCTCTTCCCAAGGCGTGCCGGGGGCAATTCCCTGGCTAGGCTCTCCTACTTTGGGGCCGTATTCATATCCACAAGGGCAAACGTATTTTTTTATATCAGTAATAAAATTTAAGGCTTACCTTGCCAGATGTGATTACCTGCACACCGTCATGCCTTACCTTGGGGGATTCGCTTTCATCTTCTGCCTGTACCGCAACTGTGCCAATAACTGTCGAAAGCAGTAATAAAATAATGATCGCAGAAAACAAAACGATCCTTTTCTTAAAAGGTTTCATTTGGTTTTCTCCTTTATTTGAATCTCATTTTTTATTAATGAATTGGGTCAGACCTTGCGCAAACTGGAAAACGAGTTATAACCTCGATCTTACCCTTCCATTCGTAATGTTTTTTACTGATTCTTCTGAGATTGACATTTTTTAATCTCGATTAAAAAGCAATAAAAATACATTTTATTATAGTATAGCACATATTTATGGTGTTGTAAACAATGAGGTGAGTTGTGCTAGCATCGTCTTTGATATTCCGCTACACATTCTGTAAAATCCACGTTATCAATCGCCATAGCCACGATCAGATCTCTGGCGGACAAGTCTTCTGTATCCACAAATAATATACTCCATAAGAGACTGCACTTAATCTCCCGTGCGAGCCATTGAATCAGACAGTTTTTCTTCCAAACGCCTCTTCCATTCGGCGCAGAGCCTCCTGTATATCCTCGTATTTAGAGGCATAACAAATTCGTATATATCCCTCTCCGCCATCACCAAATGCACTTCCGGGCGCAGTTACAACGTGCGTCTTTTCGAGAATGTATTCTGCGGTCTCAACAGAGCTCATTCCAAATCCGGTGATATTGGGAAATACGTAAAATGCCCCTTTGGGATTGTGGCAGGAAAATCCGTTGATGCGATTCAGTCCCTCAACGATCAAGCGACGGTTGCGGTCGTAATATTCGACCATTTCATCTACGTCCTTTTTTCCGTTGTAAAGAGCCTCAGCGGCTGCCATCTGCATAGGCTCGGGAATGCTTGCGATCATAAACTCCTGGAGCTTGATCATCTCTTGCATGATTCTCTCGTTAGCGCAGATATATCCAACGCGGAAGCCTGTCATGGCATAGGTTTTTGAAAGGCTGTTAATAGTGATAACGTAATCGTCAAGTCCGTCGTCTATTGCCGCCAGGCTCTTTTGCTTAAAGCCATCGTAAACCAGCTTTTCGTACGGTTCGTCGGAAATTATAAAGATTCCGTACTTCTTCACGAGATTGGCTATCTCTCTAAGATCCTGCTCATCAAGAATTCCTCCCGTAGGATTGGAGGGCGAGTTGATGATGATAAGCTTGGTCTTATCGGTGATAAGCGGTTCAATGATGTCTGCGGTCATCTTGAATCCATTCTCCTCGCTCACCATAGCGTACACCGTTTTTGCGCCTACGGTATCAAGCTGACCCTTATAGTCAGGCCAGTTTGGTCCTTGAATAATGACCTCGTCACCTTTATCAACAAGTGTCGCAATTGCAAGCATCAATCCCTGCGTTGCACCCGCCGTTACAATCAGATTCTTGTCGGGATCGCACTCAATCCCATTTTCATTTTTCAACTTCCAAGCAATTGCATCGCGAAGCGGCTTGATTCCCGCGTTGGGAGTATATTTTGTCTTTCCCGCCAATAAAGATTTTACTCCTGCTTCAATGATATGGTCGGGCGTGGTAAATCCCGGCTCGCCGAGTGTCAGATTGATAGCATCGGGGTATTTTTTTGCCAATTCAAACATTCTTCTTACACCTGACGCCATAGCGTTCTGTGCCGCAGTGCTCAGGATATTTCTATTCTCCATAACGATCTCCATTCCGCCGCCTGAGGCGGCACAAATAATAATAAATAAATTTTGTTTTTTACAATTATACCTCCTCCAACACGGCAAAGTCAAATAGCCATTTTTATCTCAATGAACATTTTTGATAAATAATATTTCCAATATGAATGCAATCGTTGACTGTGCAAATTATTTTTAATCTTTTTTGAATATTTTGTTAATATTTTTTCTTTTTCTACATTTTAATTGACTTTTTTTAATTAGTTCGCTATAATATGGTTAAAAATACGAGGTGTGAAACATGGATCAGATAAGCGCAAAAATCATACAAGAATTATCACAAAACGCCGATATGACCGCGACCGAGCTTTCGCAAAAGCTGCATTTTTCCGTGCCCGCAGTAACTAAGCGGATCCGCTCGATGAA
The DNA here is from genome assembly GCA_904501865.1 of uncultured Clostridia bacterium. Taxonomy (GTDB): domain Bacteria; phylum Bacillota; class Clostridia; order Oscillospirales; family CAG-272; genus SVTX01. Next base: position 436 of record CAJGCF010000027.1, on the reverse strand, counting down.
AAATGAAGGTATAATCAAAAATTTCACGATAATTACCGATAATAAAAAGATCGGCAAGCCGATCGTCGCATTTATCCTTATTATGCTCAAATCCATTGAGCATGCCGAAGCCTTTTTCGAGTACGTAGAAAGTGACCACGATATTCTCGAGTGCTACGCGATCACGGGAGAATACGACTGCCTTTTAAAGGTCTGCGCCGCGTCGGTTGAAGCACTCGACCAAAAGCTTCAGGTGTTAAAAACACACAACGGCGTGATGAAAAGCTATACAATGCTCTCACTGACAACACACAAGTACGTGCCCACCGCTTTAGCAAATGAATGAGTAACATTTCCGCAAACAATTTCTAAAGGGGCTGCTTCATTTAGCGCAGAACAAAAGCCACTTTTATGAGCCTAGACAAAAAACAACTTAAAAATATAGTTTTTGTCTTTC
>CAJGCF010000026.1 GCA_904501865.1 uncultured Clostridia bacterium | reverse complement strand
AGATGATCTCACCGTCAAAATCAATGTGGTCATCGCGTTTTCCGAATTCCAGGGTCGCTCCGTACTTGAACGCCCATTGATTGTCAAGGATAAATTGCTCGCGGTCGTCTGCCGTAAGCGGTACAAGAGTAACCTTCGTGTTTTGCATAATTACCTCCGAAAATAAAAATAGAGCTCAGGCTTTGCGAATGCAATAACCCAAGCTCACTTGGACACCTAATCCGGCATTACGGTACTACGGTACACAGCCTCCGGTGACGTATTAAATTTGTGCCGATTTGACCGCTAAAAGCAGTCAAATCGGCAATTTTGGTCGAAGTGACAGGACTCGAACCTGCAGCATCTAGCTCCCAAAGCTAGCGCGCTACCAATTGCGCCACACCTCGATAATATTCATTTTATTCGCGCCCTACGCGCACTTCCTATTGTAACTAAGACTCAATGGGATATCTTGTTTTGATTTTTACGAATTTCATTATAACAGACATTCGCCGTTTTGTCAAGACAAAAAATCAAAACCGACACGTTTAAAAACAAATTTTTCTTGCGTACATATTTATCACAAATCGTGTCAAAATAATAACAGCCCGATTTCATGGGCGTATTCTAACGTTTTCGAGGTTTTTGATATGATAATAGACAGAATAGCTCTTATTCTTACTGTTATCGGCGCTCTCAACTGGGGAAGTGTCGGAATTTTTAATTTCGACCTCGTTGCCTGGATATGCGGCGGTCCTATGTCCGTTGTAAGCAGAGTTATCTACACAATAGTCGCTCTTGCGGGTATTTGGTGCATATCTCTCATTTTCCGAGCAAGAGAAAGCTTCGACGCCATCGGAGAGAGCTGATCTGAGTTGTGCGCATATCGTCGTCAACTCTTTCTTATTTAACTATACCGAAGCATCGGATTTTTAAATAAATTTCTGACTTTATATTCTATCTCAACGGGCAGCGGCACGTGCTTGACTGCCCGATTTTTTATTTTTTTGAGTCTTGTTGTATAAATAGACCAAAAGAGGCTGAAAATATGTCTGTAACCACTTTACACCGTGGTACAGACATAAACAAAAAGGAGAATTGAAATGTTCGAAAAATTTAAGGAAAGCAAATTTGCAAAGAAATGCAAGGAGCTCTCGCACAACGGCGGCGCAGTTGTCGCGGTAGTATGTCTGCTCTTGGCTCTCACCGTTGTTCTGTCCGTAAGCATCGCAACCAATCGCGCAAAGAAAAAGTACTCGAGTGAAACAGACGGAACCAACGTCTCGGGAACAGAAAACAACACCGAAAAGGACGGAATAGTCGACGGCACGGTAGACTCCCCCGTTCACAATGAAACGGAATCCTTACCCGTATCGGGGTCCGTTGAGGAGTTCACTCTCGCGCTTCCTGCGCAGGGCGTGATCACCAAGGGTCACGATTCCTCTATCCAGGTTTGGTCCGAGACAATGGAGGACTACAGAGTACACCTCGGCGTTGATATAGCTACTGCCGAAGACGCGCCCGTATACGCTGCTGCGGATGGAGTTATCTCAAAGATATGGGATGATGCTCTTATGGGACATTGCATTGCTATTTCCCACGGCGACGACGTATTCACCTTCTACAAAAACCTCGACAAGACGCTTGCAGAGGGCATTGAGGAGGGAGCAGACGTCAAGTGCGGTCAGCAGCTTGGAACCGTTGGTGATACCGCTATCGTAGAGCTTGCGGAAGAACCTCACCTGCATCTTGAAATGACCGTCAAGGGTCTTGCCACGGATCCCAGGGATTATTTCTCCGCGGAAGCCAAGGAGGTTCTCAACAAAACCGACTCATCCTTTGAATCCGACGCAGGGAAGTGATATCAAAGCCTCTGTTTCAGAAGAAACAGAGGCTTTTTTAAAGGAAGAGAGGTCAGATGGTTCCCACGACTCTGAGAACGACTTCTCCGGGGGTAATAGTCCACTCTCCACTAACGGGATTCTGCGTATAAGTCGCGGCCGGAACGGTTATATTGCCTGCGACCGTTGCAAACTCTCCGGTGTTACTGTTATACGTGTACTCTGTACCTGCGGTCCACGTTGTTCCGTTATAGGTTACGGTTATGGGATCAAGTATAGGATCAAACGTATCGGTGACCACAACGTTATCCGTTGCTACCGCCTCGGTATTGCCGTAATTGCGGATGGTGAAGGTATAGGTCAGCTGACCGTTGGGGCTAACGGTTGCGGGACTTATCGCCTTGACGATATCAAGAACAGGACCTTCCTCCACAGTTATGGTTGCCGAGTCGCTGATCGTTTCTCCTGCTCCGTAACTTGCTGTGGCGGTATTGGTAATGCTTCCGCCAGTTGAAAGCGGAGCATACTCGTTGACGGTGGCATTATAGATCACAGTAGCATTCCCACCCGCGGGAATACTCAAGCCGCTTATCACAAGAGAAGGACCCGCAACCACAGCAGGATCGGCTTGAAGGATTCCGTTGACGTAATAATTTACAGATCCTGCTACATAGGTGAGAGGAACGAGCTCTCCCGCGCCGAACTCATAGGCTCCGAGATCGTCGGTCACACTGACGTTCGTATAATCAGAGTTGCCCGAATTAACGATGTTTATTATATAGGTCACGTTGTCATCTACTCCGTAAGTGGGAAGTAGCGCATCCTTGCTTATCGCAAGAGCACCAACTATCTCACCCGATACCACGTTGGAGTTCACCACAGTGTTTCTGTACGACAGCGTTGCCTGATTTGTAAATGTTGCCATTTGCATTTCTCCTATTACATATTGAGAGGCCAAGCTCTCAATACACATTATATGTCGAGAAAACCGAAATTGTGTCGCAAGACATCAAAAAAGGGCAGTCCATGTCTGCCCTTTGCTTTTGATTATCCTATGATCTCTACCTTTTCAATGACTACGGGCACCTTAGGAACGTCCTCAAACCAGCCGTAGCTTCCCGTTTTGACATTAGCGATCTTATCCACCACGTCTATGCCTTCAACAACCTTGCCAAAGCCCGCGTACTGCGCGTCAAGGTGAGGCGCATCGCGATGCATTATAAAGAACTGCGATGATGCTGAATTGGGATCCATGGTTCTTGCCATAGAAAGAACTCCCCTTGTGTGGCGAAGGTCGTTAGTCATAAAGCCGTTCGCGATAAACTCGCCCTTGATAGAATCCGCCTGCTGCTGCTCAAACTCAGCGTTGAATCCTCCACCTTGTATCATAAAGCCGTTGATAACTCTGTGGAAGATAAGCCCCGAGAAAAATCCTTTTTCAACAAGGGAAAGGAAATTTTCAACGGTTGCGGGAGCCTTGTCGGGATACAGCTCCGCTGTGATCTCTCCGTAATTCTTGATAGTGAATTTGATTTTTGGATTGCTCATATTTTTCTCCGTTTTAATTATATTTGTTTTTATTTTTGTTCTTAACTTTCATATGCTTTCTCGAAAAGAACGTTTATCCTCTCCTCGCGTCCGAGAAGATACAGATATCCAAAAAGCACCTCCATACCCGTAGCTGTGCGGTATTCCGACATAGTCGCGCTCTTTGGAACGTTGCCGCCCGACATATTCCTGCCTCGTTTGTAGATTAGTGACTCTTCCTCTGTTAAGAGCGGAATAATTGTCTGCATAGCCGCCGCCTGTTCGCTCGCCTTGACGTACGACAGGGAAGCGCGATTAAGGTTTCCTGAGCCCGATATTCCCGAGCGCACCAGCTTCTCCCTCACCCTTATCTCAAGCACGCTATCCCCGAGATATGCAAGGGCCTCTGTTGATACTGCCTTTATATCCATGTCTATCCTCTCTGTTTTATGTGCATCTATGTATAGATTGTACCACAAAATTCCTCATTTCGCAACAGTTTGGAGACAATTTAAAATTAAATATTTAAGAAAAACACCTAAAATCAATAAATATTTCAAATTCTACTTGATTTTTTTGCTAAATGATTATATAATGATATATATTCAGATTATTTAAGAGATTTTAAGGTAAAAGGATCAGAATTATGAAAAGAACTCTTATAAAAGACGTATACGCCGATAAAAAAGCTTTCGGCGGTAAAGAAATAGTTGTTGGCGGTTGGGTGAGAAACCTTCGCGATAGCAAGGCGTTCGGATTCATAGACCTCAACGACGGTTCTTATTTCAAGAGCGTTCAGGTGGTTTTTGAAAGAGATATAATTGATAACTACGACGAGATCGCGAGCCAGAACGTTGGCGCGGCTCTTGTCGTCACGGGCATACTTACTCTCACTCCCGAGGCAAAGCAGCCCTTCGAGCTCAAGGCGACAAAGATAGAGGTGGAGGGAGCATCAACTCCCGACTATCCGCTTCAGCCCAAGCGTCACTCGGTAGAATTCTTGCGCGAGCAGGCATATCTTCGTCCCCGCACAAACCTTTTCTCCGCAGTGTTCAGAGTAAGAAGCGAGGTGGCTTATGCCATTCATTCCTTCTTCAACCAGAGGGGCTTTGTATACGTTCACACACCCATAATCACGGGCTCGGACGCAGAGGGTGCGGGAGAGATGTTCCGTGTGACCACTCTTGATATGGAAAATCCTCCTCGAACCGAGGACGGACAGATAGATTATTCTCAGGACTTTTTCGGAAAGAGCGCAAACCTCACCGTTTCCGGTCAGCTTGAAGGCGAGACGTATGCTATGGCATTCGGCAACATCTACACCTTCGGTCCCACCTTCCGCGCAGAGAACTCCAACACAGCGCGTCACGCGGCCGAGTTCTGGATGATAGAACCAGAGATCGCATTCGCCGACCTCAACGACGACATGGCTCTCGCATGGGACATGATCAAGTATATAATCAATCACGTTATGGACAACTGTCAAGCAGAGCTTCAGTTCTTCAACAGCTTTGTTGATAAGGGCCTTCTTGACCGACTCACCGCTCTTCGCGATGCGGATTACGCAAAGGTAACCTACACCGAGGCGATAGAAATACTCGAAAAATCCGGCGCGGATTTCAAGTTCCCTGTATATTGGGGAGTTGATCTTCAGACCGAGCACGAAAGATACCTCACCGAGCAGGTGTACAAAAAGCCCATATTCCTTATCGACTATCCCAAGGAGATAAAAGCGTTCTATATGAGACTCAACGACGATGGCAAGACAGTTGCGGCTATGGACCTGCTTGTCCCGGGCGTTGGTGAGATAATAGGCGGATCTCAGAGAGAGGAAAGACTCGACAAGCTGCTTGAACGTATGGCAGAGTGTGGCCTTGACGAGAAGGATTATTGGTGGTACGTCAACCTCCGCAAGTACGGCGGCACAAAGCACGCAGGCTTCGGACTCGGCTTTGAGCGTATAATCATGTACCTCACCGGCGTATCCAACATCCGCGACGTCCTGCCTTATCCCAGAACAGTAGGAAACGCCGAATATTGATAACAGTGGCGTATTGCGGGGAAAACACGCGTACAGAGTGTTTTCCCCGCATATATTTTAACAGCATTAAGGAAAAATAATATGATAGAAATAAAATCAGGTGAGGAAAAAGAGGTCTCCTTGCAGATAAAGACACTTATGATAGACCCCGAGGAATTTGGAGAGCTCGATATGTCTATCGTGGACGTGCTTCAAAGAATACTTTATGAAGAAAATGTTTCGTCGGAGGAACTGCAGAAAATGTTCTCCAGCGATGAGACTAACAGCATAGAGCTTTTCACCGAGGCTACACTGAAGCTCAATCAAGACGGAAACGTGGAGTTGTCTTATCGGGAAAACGAGGACGATAAAGAGATGAGCACTCTCTCAAAAATAATATTCGATCCTAAAGCCCCAGAGCTTGTAGTGATGACCAAGGAGGGCGCGCTTAACACGTATCTGTCCTTTGAACAGGGAGCTACGCACGTGTGCACGTATGACACGCCGTTTATGCCCTTCAAGGTATACGTAAACTCCAAAAAGGTGGATAACCGTCTTTTGCGTGACGGCGTACTTAAATTAAACTACGTCCTCAATTTGAACGGCACAGCGCCTCAACACTTTGTGGTTGACGTTCTTATGAAGACCGTACCCTCTGCCGCTTTTGAATTTTTAGCTGAGAATTAATTGCCCTCAGTGGCAAATTTGAATTATCTCACATAGTATAGAAGACGGGTACAGAATATTTTTATTAAAATTGCTATTTTTCAATATTTTTTGCAATTTTTCGCCAAAACACTTGCAAATACGCCCCGAATGTGATATAATTATCAACATAAAAGCGGATTTTGTTGAAATTTTTGTGTTTTAATGTTGCAAGATCCACTCCAAATCGCTTTTTCACGAAAGGAATTCAAGACTATGTCACAGTACGTACAAAATGTTCTTGCAGATCTTATTGCAAAGAACCCCGGAGAACCCGAATTTCATCAGGCGGCAACAGAGATTCTTGAGTCTCTTGCTCCTATCTTCGACAAGCACCCCGAATACGAGAAGGCGGCTCTTCTCGAAAGATTCGTTGAGCCCGAGAGAACTATTATGTTCCGTGTTCCGTGGGTAGACGACAACGGAAACGTGCACGTAAACAAGGGCTATCGCGTTCAGTTCAACAGTGCGATAGGTCCTTACAAGGGCGGCTTCCGCTTCCACCCCTCTGTAAACCTCTCTATACTCAAATTTTTGGGCCTTGAGCAGATACTCAAAAACAGCCTTACAAGCCTTCCCATCGGCGGCGGCAAGGGCGGCTCAGACTTTGATCCCAGTGGCAAGAGCGACGGCGAAATTATGAGATTCTGCCAGAGCTTTATGTCCGAGCTCTACCGTCACATCGGTCCCAACATAGACGTTCCCGCAGGTGACATCGGTGTTGGTGCGCGAGAGATCGGTTATCTGTTCGGTCAGTACAAGAGACTTCGCGGCGCGTTCGAAAACGGCGTTCTCACAGGAAAGGGAATATCCTACGGCGGCTCGCTCATCCGTCCCGAAGCTACAGGCTACGGCGCGGTATATTTCGCAAAGAAGGTTCTTGAGCATTTTGGTGATACACTTGAGGGTAAAACAGTGGTCGTTTCTGGATTTGGTAACGTTGCTTGGGGCGCTGTTAAGAAGGCTACCGAGCTCGGCGCAAAGGTAGTAGCGATCTCGGGCCCCGACGGTTACGTGTACGACGAGGCGGGAGTTTCTACCGATGAAAAGATAAACTTTATGCTGGAAATGAGAGCGTCGGGCAGAAACAGAGTTCAGGACTACGCAGAAAAGTTCAACGTTCCTTTCTATGCAAAAGAAAAGCCTTGGGGCCTTAAGGCAGACATTATGATGCCCTGCGCTACACAGAATGAGGTAGGTATGGCAGAGGCAGAAAAGATAGTCGCAAACGGCGTCAAGTACTACATAGAGGTCTCCAATATGCCTACATCCAATGAGGCGCTCAAGTATATCATCGACAGCGGCGTAACAGTTGCTCCCTCCAAGGCAGTAAATGCGGGTGGAGTTGCGGTATCCGCGCTTGAGATGTCCCAGAACAGTCAGAGACTTGCTTGGTCTGCCGAGGAGGTCGATGAAAAGCTTAAGACCATTATGTCCAACATTCACGACAATGCTGCTGCCGCTGCCGCAGAGTACGGCTTCGGCTATGATCTCGTAAAGGGCGCAAACCTCGCGGGCTTCAAGAAGGTCGCAGAGGCTATGATGGCTCAAGGAATAGTTTAATATTACAAACACGGCGGAAACTCGTTGAGTTTCCGCCGTGTTTATTTTAACGTATAAATTAATCAAAAAGCTTTTCTTTATATACACCGTCGGCGATGAGCTTCTTGAAGGACTCTATAACATAATCCTTGTCCTCCTTGTAGGTAACGCCAAACCACTTGTCTGTGGTCTTGAGCACCTTAACAGTAGCCGTGCCCGCCTTGAGCATATCACCGATAACTGTGGGAAGCAGATACTCTGCCTTCATCTCGGTCGCGTTGCCTGCCGCAAGGAACTCAATGAATCCTGTCTCGAGGCGGTCGATAAACGCGGGGGTGAATGCCCACATGTTCATAGAAACCAGCGACTCGGGATCAATGGGTGTCTTGCTTCCGTCCTTCTGCTCAACATAAGCGCCGCCCTTGCCGTCCTTGTATATATTGGGCGTCTCGACTATCGTCGCCAAGTCGTTGTTTTCATCAACCGTGCAAACACCTCTTGTAACGGAACCGTTATCCGAAAGGGTATTGCCGAGAATAAATCCGGGCATAGCAATGTCAAGAACTTCCTTGTTGTCAACGTCCATCTGATTTACGAGATAGTCGTGCATTTTAACGTAAGCGTCCTTGCCATAATAGTCGTCAGCGTTTATAACGAGCGCAGGGGTGTCAACAATATCCTTGCAAGCAAGAACTGCGTGTCCCGTACCCCAAGGCTTTGTTCTTCCCTCGGGATTCTTGAATCCGCCGGGAAGATTGTCTACCTCCTGAAAAGCGTAAGCACAGGGGCATATCTTTTCTATTCTGTTTCCGATTATCTCGCGGAAATCCTTTTCCAGATCCTTGCGAATGATAAACACCACTTTGTTAAATCCCGCCTCAAGAGCATCGTGGATGGAATAGTCCATAATGATCTCTCCGGAGGGCCCGACGGGAGCGAGCTGCTTGATTCCACCGCCAAAACGAGAGCCTATACCCGCCGCCATGATTATAAGGGTTGTTTCCATGTTGTAAATCCTTTCTTGTGGTTGTTTTTTGTTCTACTCAATTATATCACTTTAGTAATATTTAGCCAATAGCAATATATCCGATAGTTTATCAGTTTCCCATGTTTTCGGGGAGCTTTTCACCACCGAGAATATGGAAATGAATATGCTTGACGCTCTGACAGCCGTCCTCACCGATATTGGTGATGACTCTGTATCCACAGGTCAAGCCGCACGCCGTCGCTACCTTGGGTATAGCCTCAAACACTGCCGCCACGGTAGCGGAATTGGTGGCGTCGATCTTGTCCGCGGACTCAATGTGCTCACGCGGAACTACAAGAACGTGTACAGGAGCTTGAGGGCTTATATCTTTGAAGGCGTATACTTTTTCGTCCTCATACACCTTGGCAGACGGGATCTCTCCCGCGATTATTTTGCAAAAAAGACAAGACATTTCGTGTCCTCCCAAACAAAAATCTTTACAAAGCCGTTTTTTTCTGTTATAATGGATCTGTACAAGTATATTTTATCATTATTTTTAAGTAATGTCAATAAAGAAAAGGAAAATATCATGCCGAATTATACAGATCTGTGGAGCTATCTGTCCACCACGCACAAAAAAATAGTAATGTACGGCATGGGCAACGGTGCCGATAAGATACTCTCTATCTGCCGGCGGCGCGGCATTGAGGTCTGCGACTTTTTTGCATCGGACGGCTTTGTTCGGGGGCACGAATTCCACGGCAAGCGTGTTTTGTCATATTCCGAGGCTCGAGAAAAATACGGATCAGAGAATATGATCGTTCTTTTGTCGTTTGCGTCATCTCTGCCCGACGTGCTTGAAAATATATACAGAATATCCGAGGAATGCGAGCTTTACGCGCCCGACGTCCCCGTTTGCGGCACAACTCTCTTTGATAAAGAGCTTTACGATAAAAATATAGATAAAATACGTGCGGTCGAGGACCTTCTCTGCGACCAACGCTCAAAAGAAGTATACAGAAGTGTTATCAATTATAAATTGAGCGGGGATATTTCACACCTGAAGAACACCCACTCGGATTTTTCAGAGGTCTATCGTGATATACTTAAAGCCGAGAGATTTAAAAGCATAGCCGACCTCGGTGCGTACAACGGAGACACCCTGCGCGAGATAAAGCCGTTTGCCAAAGAGCTTGAGAGTGCTATCGCCTTCGAGCCGGACAGACGAAATCATAAAAAGCTTTGCGAATACTCAGAGCGAGAGGGGAGCTTCAAAATAGAGGCCCACAAGCTTGCCGCATGGTCGCACAGAGACACCTTGATATTCGACGGTAGCGGAAATAGAAACTCAACGCTTATATCGTCTGATTCTATCCCTGTATCTAAAGGGGCAAAAACCGTCGAGGTTGAAGCCTGCTCTCTTGACCTGATTGCACGGGGAAGAAATTTGGACTATATAAAATACGACGTCGAGGGCTCGGAAAAAGAAGCTCTTGACGGCTCGCACGACATCATAAAAGCATGCGCTCCCGCACTTATGATCTCGCTATACCACAGAAGCGAGGACATATATGAGATTCCGCTTATGATACATCAAAAATATCCCGAATATAAGCTTTATATACGCCGCAGAGAATACGTTCCCGCATGGGACACAGTGCTTTTGGCGGTCAGGGAGGGGCTTGAAAAATTCGCACAAATACTTTGTGATCATATGGTCAGATAAATACAAAAAGAAAGGTAAAAAATAATATGAAAATAGCCGTTATAACAGGCGCTTCCTCGGGAATGGGAAGAGATTTTGTAAAAATGATAGACAAGATAGAGGACTGCGACGAGATATGGGTGATAGCACGCAGAGAGGCTCGTCTGTCCGAAATAGAGAGCGAGACGGGCAAGGTCATCCGTCCCATAGAGCTTGACCTTTCCGACCGCGCAAGCTTTACAATCTACGAGAACATGCTCAAGGAAGAATCCCCCGAGATCTGTGCTCTTGTCAACGCCGCCGGATTTGGTAAATTCGGCAAATTTTCGGATATTCCTCTTGACGAATACATGAATATGATAGACCTCAACTGCAAAGCTCTGACGGCTATGACTTATCTCTCCTTGCCTTATATGCCCGAGGGTAGCCGAGTCTATCAGTTAGGCTCGCTTTCGTCGTTCCAGCCCGTGCCTTATATAGGCGTTTACGGCGCAACAAAAGCATACGTGCTCTCCCTTTCCCGCGCTATGAACAAGGAGCTTGAGAGCAGAAAGATTCGAGTAATTGCGGTATGTCCTGGATGGGTAAAGACGGAATTTTTTGACCGTGCCGTTACTGATGACACAATAACATATTATAACAAATTCTTCTCCTCGGACCAGGTAGTTCGCCGTGCTGTATACGATATGTATCGCGGCAAGGACGTGTCTGTCTGCGGAGCGTCTATACGCGCCCAGGTCCTTCTTACCAAGCTCCTGCCTCATAAGCTTGTTATGAAGATATGGTGCAAGCAACAAAAGAAATAAAAAAACACAAAAAGCGAGCGGCGTTTTAAGAACACCGCTCACTTTCTGTATTTCGTATGAATCAGCCTCTAACTCAACGGTCTTTGCGCCCAACGAGATAATCCAGAGAAACTCGATAATAATCAGCAAGCTTGATAGCTGCCCAGAGAGGCAATTGACGCTCGTAGCGTTGATATACTGTTATCTGCATATTGAGCAAAGCTGCTATTTCCTTTTGCATTTTATCTTTATCCTCTCGCAAATCTCTTACGCGTCTGTAAACAGGCATTTTAGTTGTCCTCTCTCTTAATATTTGTCTCATTCATTATAGACAATAATACCGTTCGGCATTAACAATTAACTCCAAATGATGTCATAATATATTAAAGCGACATTAGAAAAGAGGTAATTGAAATGACAAAGATTCATTTGCGATCATTATTCTTCGCTTTTGCTATAATAATTTTACTTTCCCTGTATTCATGTAAAAAAGATCAAATACAAGCACTAGTTTGAGATGCCTACTAAAAACCGAAAAGTGTACAAAGACAATGTGGAAGACTTGTTTAAACAGGGGTACACTTATTGTAGTAATTGCTTTAAATAGTATTCATCATATTAATCTGTATTCCTTCAGCTTCTGTTTGAGCGGCTCACGATTGGAGTGTGACATCTGGCACATCGGCAATCTCATTTCCGAAGAGCAAAGCCCCATAAGCTCCGCCGCCGTTTTTACGGGAATGGGATTGACCTCCCAGAACATAGCCTTCATGAGTCCGAGATATTTGAATTGAATTTCTCGGCTTTTTTTGACGTCTCCCGCAAACCACGCGCGACACAGCTCTGTCATCTCGGTGGGTATAATATTGGACACGACCGAGATAACTCCCTTTCCTCCAAGAGCAAGCAGCGGGAGCGTCTGGTCGTCGTTGCCCGAGTATATGTCAAGCAGATCTCCACATTCCGCCGCAAGCTCGGCTATTGCGCTCACGTTTCCCGACGCTTCCTTGACCGCCGCTATGCGCTCGTGCTTTGCAAGCTCACAATAGACGGGAAGGGTAATATTACAGCAGGTACGTGTTGGGACGTTGTAGAGAATAAGTGGCTTCGTGGAGGCGTCCGCGATAGCCGTGTAGCTCTTTATAAGTCCGGCGGGCGTTGCCTTGTTGTAGTAGGGCGTCACAACGAGGAGAGCGTCGTACCCGAGGTCGCACGCATATTTAGACATATCTATGGCGTGTCTCGTGTCATTTGACCCCGTGCCCGCTATCATAGGCACTCGCCCGTCTGCCTTTTCTATAGCAAATTTTAGTATATCCCTATGCTCATCGTCGGACAGAGTGCTGCTCTCTCCCGTCGTGCCCGTGATGACCAGCGCATCTATCCCTCTGCCTATCTGAAAATCTATAAGTCTGCCAAGCCGTATGTAATCTACCTCTCCGTTTACAAACGGAGTTATGAGCGCGGTGGCGACGCCCTCAAATATGCTTTTTTGTAATTTACTCATAAAAATCTCCATTCCACCGCATGTGGCGGCACAAATACTATTGATGGATCTTTGCCGTTCCGACAAAATTGGCACAAAAAGTTTATTTTCCTGTCACTAAAACTTAATCTTCTCGCTACATTTCTATAATTGTAGTATTTTTGTGTTTTGACGGTGTTTTTGGGAGCAAGGTATTGCAAAAAAAACATCGCCGTGTTATAATTATATGATAAGACCTATAGTTTCGGGTCTACTGAAATTATATGCGGCAAAAAACCGATATGCCAATAGCGAGCTTGCCGTAGAATCAGACGAAAGGTATGTTATGTCGGATAAAAACAAGATTATAATAAACGAAAAGGCGCCAACCGAGCTTTTGACGTCAGACTTTGATTATTTTCTACCCGAGGAGCTTATTGCACAGCACCCCGCCGAGCAGCGCGATCACAGTCGCCTTATGGTGCTTGACCGAGAAGCAGGAAGCATTAAGCACAAGCATTTTTACGACATTGTGGATTACATCAACCCCGAGGACGTGCTCGTAGTAAACAACTCAAAGGTAATTCCCGCGAGGATATACGGACACGTGGAGGGTAGAGAGGAGGCCACGCTTGAGTTTCTTCTTCTGCGACAGCGCGAGCTTGACACTTGGGAATGTCTTGTAAAACCGGGAAAGCGAGCACGTGTCGGAATGATATCCGTCTTTGGCGGCGGTATGCTTTCAGGAGAGGTCACGGAGGTGACTGACGAAGGAAATCGCCTGATAAGATTTTCTTATGACAAGGACAGATATGAAAACATATACAACGTTCTCAACCTCATAGGAATGATGCCCCTGCCCCCGTACATTACCGAGCAGCTGGGTGACAATAGCCGTTATCAGACTGTGTATGCCAAGGACGAGGGCAGCGCTGCAGCTCCTACTGCGGGACTTCACTTTACCGAAGAACTGCTTGAACGACTCAAAGAAAAAGGCGTCGCGATAGCTCCCGTTATGCTTCACGTGGGACTTGGCACGTTCCGTCCCGTAAAGGCTGACAGACTTGACGAGCACGTTATGCACACGGAGTTTTTCTCGATTTCTAAGGAAAGCGCCGACCTCATCAATTCTCGGCGAGCGTCGGGCGGTAGAGTAATATGCGTGGGAACCACGTCCTGTCGCACGCTTGAAAGCGCCTCTGACGAGAAAGGCGTGGTGCACGCGATGAGTGCAGACACGGGGATATTTATATACCCGGGATACAAATTCAAGGCAGTGGACGCACTTATCACGAATTTCCACCTGCCGCAGAGCACGCTCATTATGCTTGTTTCCGCCTTTTATGACAAGGAAAAGATAATGAGCGCCTATAAAACGGCTGTGGATGAGAAATACAGATTTTTCTCCTTCGGCGATGCGATGCTGATAGTATAAAAGATTTATTCTATCAGCAGATAAGAGATAAGAGAGAAAAGATAAAACAAAATGAAGCTTTTTGCTTTGGCAAAAAGCAACCGTTTCTTTTCACTCTTCACTTTTCTCTTTTCACTCATCGAAGTTTCGCATCTTATATGCTGTAAACTTCGATGATGCGATGTTTATTCAATAATTGACCTATAATCAGAGAGCCGTTTGTCTCCAACCCAAAATTAAAAGGAGGTTCCGACGTGGCAGACAACAACAAAATAAAAATACTTGCCGTGACGGGCCCTACGGCATCGGGTAAGACCGCACTTGCTATCGAGCTTGCAAAGCGGCTTGACGGCGAAATAATATCCTGTGATTCTATGCAGATATATCGCGGAATGGATATAGGCACGGCAAAGCCAAGAAAGGAAGAGCTGAGGGCGGTCCCTCATCATCTTATTGATATCCTGCCCGCAGACGCGCCTTACTCATGCTCGGATTACGTCAAGGACGCCGAACGTGCAATTGATGATATAGTATCTCGCGGCAAGCTACCGATATTCTGCGGCGGCACGGGTCTTTATCTTGACCGACTTCTCAAGGGAGGCAATGCCGACGAGGCGGCGTGTGATCCCGAGATACGTAAGGAGCTTATGGCGTTTCACAAGCAAAACGGCACGGACGCGCTTTATGATAGACTCGTTTTCCTTGATCCTGTGGCAGCGAAGACCATACACAAAAACAATATCAAAAGAGTTATGCGCGCTATCGAGATATGTCTTGCAACGGGGCAAAAGAAAAGCGACGTTGACAAGAAAAACAGTGAGATAGTTGACAAATACGACCATCGAGTGATAACACTGTGCTTCAATAACAGAGAGCTCCTTTACGAGCGCATCGACCGCAGAGTCGACGCCATGATAGCCGAGGGCTTGGTAGAGGAGACCAAAAGACTTATTGCCGCAGGTGTTTTTGAGCGCTCGCAAACTGCCGCTCAGGCAATAGGCTACAAGGAGCTGTTTCCGTATATCAGGGGGGAGAGCACTCTTGAGTCCTGCACAGACGAGCTCAAGCGCGCCTCTCGAAGATATGCCAAAAGACAGATAACTTGGTTTGGAGGCAAGGACTACGCCCACAAAATATACGTTGATGAGGGCGGGCAACTCAAAACATTTGAAAATATTGTAAATATTTCGCAAAAACTCTTTTAATAAAGATAGTTTTATGTTATAATAATTATGTGTTTACAAAAATAACGTGAGATCAAAAAGAGGGTAGTCACAGTGGCAAGGAAAATGAGGGTAAAAACCTATAAGCAATCTGCGGTCAACACCGTGATTCTTGTCATAGCTGTTTTTTTGCTCATTTATCTCGCGGTTCAGTTTTCACGCAATTTTTCCACACAGATATCAACTCAGAGGACGCAGATCGTCACCGATACGGATTACGCGTATCTTGACGGATATGTTTTCAGGGACGAAACCATCCTGACCACACCGCAAGGAGCAATAGTAAACTATCTTGTCAGAGACGGTGAAAAGGTCGGTGTGTCGCAGGCTTATGCCGAGATATATCTGCCGTCGGGACTATCGTCCGACGAGGTAGCGGACAAGCAAAGCGAGCTTCTCTCCCTTTCGCTGAGGATCAACCTGATGGATACAGGGCTTTCTCTGGGCAACTCGATATCGGATCTGGGAGAGATAAATGAAGCTATTTCGCGCTCTTATTATTCCTATATAGATGCCGCGCTTGACGGAGATCTTGCGGTGGCAGAAAAACAAGGAGAAACATTGCTGTCCTCGCTTGTTAACTATTCGGTGGCTACGGGTGGAGAAAAATCTCAAAGCGATTCAGCCGCCCTTAAATCCCAACGGGATCAGCTGCTTGATTCGCTGAACTCGGCTCCACAAACACTTGTGAGTGAGCAAAGCTTTAATTTTTTCTATTCCATCGACGGATATGAGTCGATATATTCATCACAAAAGCTTAAGGATTCCTCGGCAGAGGAGATCAAAGCGATGATCACCGCTAATCCCGAGGAGCCAAATGACAACTCCATTGGCAAAAAAGCCAATACTCAGAAATGGTATCTTGTCGTGCCCGCGCCCGAATCGACCTATATTGATTTCGTTGAAGGCGGCGTATATCAGGTGTCGTTTTCCGACGGCGGAGATGTTTCTATCAATATGACGCTGGAAAAGATATGTGTAAGCGACGAGGATCAGGATCACGCATATATGCTTCTGTCAAGCTTTGATCTTTCTGTGTCCTCGGATTTTGCAAGACATCAGAACATTAAAATATTCCTTGGGGACTGTACGGGATATCGCATACCTAAAGGGGCATTACACAAAGTCAACGGCACTGACGGCGTGTTCATTCTGGTTGGAAATACAGTTGAATTCCGCAGAGTTACGGTCATTGGAAACGGAAATGGCTATTATATCGTAAACACCTACGAGGCGGACGCGCAGGAAGGACGAGTGAACGACACTCCTTATCTGTACGTAAACGACCTGATAATCACCTCAGGTAACGACCTGTACGATGGCAAGATACTTGAGTGAGCGCACTTTGAAAGGCGTATATATTATGGATTTTTCTTATATTGACAAAAACGTTGCCTCGGCACGAGACCAAATACGACGAGCTGCAGGAAAGGTAGGACGCAGTCAAGAGGACATACTTCTTCTCGCGGCAGTCAAGAGTGCGACGGCAGAAGAGATAGACCACATTCACAAATCCCTCGGGATCTGTGATATAGGGGAAAACCGCGTTCAACAGCTTCTTGAGCACTGGGATAAGATAGACAGAGAGGAGCTGCGAGTTCACTTTATAGGTTCTCTCCAAACCAACAAGGTAAAATATATAATCGACAAGGTCACGCTTATACATTCGCTTGATTCTGAACGGCTTGCCAAGGAAATACAGCGGCAGGCGCAAAAGCACGGACTCGTAGTAAACGTGCTGATTGAAATAAATTCGGGCTCGGAGGAAAGCAAGGGTGGAATTGATCCGCAAGACGTCGCTGACTTTGCGCAGAGCCTTGAAGAATATCCCAATTTAAACCTGCTCGGATTTATGACTATGGCTCCGCGGTGCGAGGACAAAAATCATTATTATGAATATTTCGGAAAGACAAGAGATATTGCTGCTCACGTTTGGAGCGAGATTCTCAAAAAAGAAGGCGCGCCTATCCTATCTATGGGAATGTCTGAAAGCTTTACGCAAGCAATAGAATGCGGATCCACTCTTGTCCGCATAGGACGTAGCCTGTTTTCAAAAAGCTGAATTTACTCAAATAAAGAATAATATATGACTTTACAAATGCGGCATTGCCGCTTAATGAAAGGAAAAATTGATCATGGAAAAAAAGCACTGGTGGTTTAACAAGAAAAACGTACCCGCTACCGATTTCGAGGACTACAATAACGACTATTACGGGGAGATGTCCAGCACCGAGTCAACGTCCGACTCGAACACTTACGGAGCATATACGGATTCTGATATATCAGACGTCAGTGTTGTTCTGTCCGGAGATCCCTCGAAAGAAGTCAAGGCGGTTCCCACAAAGGTAACCTTTACCCCCTTAAGCTGTGTCGACAGCCAGAAGATTGTTGACGCTTACAAGGACGGAAAGGTCATCGTTATATGTGTGGAGGAGCTTGACAAGCCCAACTTCCTTCGTTTGTTCGATTATCTTATGGGCGCGGTTCAGGCGCTCGACGGAGAACTCACGAAGCTTGACAGAGACACCGTGGTTTTGCTTCCTTACGGCTTTGACGAGGAGCTGTCCATCGACGAGCTTGAGGAAGAGATCATTGAGGAAGAAGAGGACGAAGACGGCGAGGAAATTGACTGATCACTTGATATCGGGAGGTTTTAGCTTTGCCTGATCTTATTTACATTTTAGTCTACTTTGTAACTCTCTTCATAGATATAATTTTGTTTGCGATGATGGTTCGGGCTGTTTTGAGCTGGTTTATAGGCTTGGACGGATCGTTTATACGCTTTCTGTTCTTTATTACCGAACCCGCCATAATTCCTATGCGTCAGCTGTTGGTGAAAATGAACTGGTTGCAAGGCTCTCCATTTGACTTTGCTTTTTTGCTTACGTCTATTGCTTTATGGGTCTTACAAATGATTTTGTCATCTTTCATTTGATTTGAACACGCAATGAAAGCTGACATCAACTGTGCACAGAAGCTTCTCAAGTCCCGTCTTGAAGATCATCTTCGTCAGGCGGAGCGCGGAGAGCTTGTGTGCGGAAATTTTTTGTCTTGCGCAGAGGCAGCTTACTGTCTGTCCGTGGCAATCACCTTGCGTGCGCGGGATCGGATCTTTTTGTGGGGCGGCTTTGACGACGCCGAGCGAAAAAGACTGTTTGTCCTACCATCGTTTGTGTCGGATATGGATGGGACACCCGAGGATAAGTCGCGCTGCCTTTTCTCAGATGAGATGAGTGTTGCCATCAAGGCGCTCAAGATAAAGGGAAGCGGATATAGACCTCTTGGTCACAGAGACTATCTCGGTACTGTTTTATCTCTTGGAGTTGAGCGGCACGCTGTTGGAGATATCGTGATCCTCAACGACTTTGAAGCCATAATATTTTGCACCGATAAGATTTTGGATTTTCTTTTGTCTAACATTGACAGAGTAGCGTCGGACAAGGTCTCCGTATCCGAATTTATTCCCGACGATAGCTTCTGCGTAAAGAGGGATTTTCAGCAGATACGGGACACGGTGGCTTCAAACAGATTTGACTGCGTTGTGGGCGCGCTTACGAACGTTTCACGTGAGAAAGCGCAGGAACTCATAAAATCAGAAAGATGTGAGATAGATCACTGCTTGGAAACCAAGTGTGCCGCAACCGTAACTGCGCCGTGCGTGATCTCTATCAGAGGTCACGGCAGATTTGACGTACTCTCGTTTGACGGAGAGACCAGACGCGGAAGATTGCGACTGTCTGCACAAAAATACATCTAATTTTGCTTATAATTTTTTAAATATATACTCATTTTTTAATTGTGCCGATCTTTCGGCTCGGAGGACAATGGCGTAAAAGTTTTTACCGTGATAGGTAAATACCATTTCTAACGCAAGAATTTTGCCTTTCCGCAAAATTCTTCAACAACATTTGTACTACCGAAGACGGCGGAATGGAGATTATTATGTCAAAAGACTACACGAGTTCACTCAATCTACCCAAAACTGAATTTTCCATGAAGGCAAACCTTCCTCAAAGAGAGCCTGAGACTATCAAATACTGGGAGGACATAGACCTTTACAATAAGATGATAGAGGCAAGGGCCGATGGAGACAAATTTACCTTCCACGACGGCCCTCCCTTCTCAAACGGAAACATTCATATGGGACACGCTCTCAATAAGATCCTCAAGGATTTTATAAACAAATACAAAGCTATGTCGGGATACAAAATATCCTACGTTCCCGGTTGGGACAACCACGGAATGCCTATTGAGTCTGCTATCATAAAGAAAAACAAGCTTGATCGCAAGAGAATGTCCATATCCGAGTTCCGTTCGGCTTGTGAGGCGTTTGCGCAGGGCTTCGTTGACAAGCAGGCCGACCAGTTCAAGAGACTTGGACTCGTTGCCGATTGGGAAAATCCCTATCTCACTATGTCTCCCGATTTCGAGGCGACCGAGGTCAAGGTCTTCGGAGAGATGTATAAAAGAGGCTACATTTACAAGGGGCTCAAGCCTGTTTATTGGTGTCCCAAGGACGAAACCGCGCTTGCGGAGGCAGAGATCGAGTACCAGACCGACAAGTGTACCTCCATTTACGTAAAATTCAAGGT
>CAJGCF010000025.1 GCA_904501865.1 uncultured Clostridia bacterium | reverse complement strand
GAGAATAGAAGAATTTTTAAACGAGATAAGATAATCTTCAAAAACGGTAAAAGGCAACTGCTATAAGCAGTAAGGGATTTTTATGAAACTGACGGATAAGGACAGATATACGAGTTCAAAACCATATACTTACAGTGCGCTTTGCTTTGCAATATTGTATGCGCTCTATTGCTTTGTCATCTCTCCACTGTATATTTTTCTTGTGAATGACATTGCATTCTCTGAGGCGGTGCTCCCATGGATAGTAGAGCTTGTCGGCAATGTGTGCGAGCTTGCGGCTATCTCTGTTGCTTATGCTGTGATAGCGTTTTGCTTTTACAAATTCGAAACAATTCGTTCCGCACCGCACATACTGATATTTATATCGGCGACACTCTTGAAATATCTGATAAATACGGCTGTGACGTGGATAACCTACGGTTGCATACCGATTAACTGGGCGTGGGACATTGTTGACGTTATGTTCTATACAGTCCTAGAGCTGATACCGTTCGTTATAGTGTTGATTGCGGTAAAGGGTATAATGAATAAACACAGGCGGTCCGTCATCAACTCGGACGACGCCAATGATAGCACATCAAGGAGAATATATGACAAGAGAGATCCTCTCCTGAGGTCGTGTATGGTCTGTGCGATAATCACCTTTATTGTAAAGGTGGCAGGACTGCTTATAAACGATGTGTGGGGAATATTGTTTTACGGATTTCCCGAGGGATTTGTAAATATGCTACTTATGCTGCTCAGTTATGCGATAAACGCCATATTTGGAGTTGTATGCTATTTTGTTATGTACGCGGCATTGCTCAACATGTCGGATAAATTCCAAGAAAATGATCTCATATGATCTGAATACAGAAACGGCTCAGAGAGTATTCTGCAGCCGTTTTTTGTATGCTTTTTGCAATGTGGCTCCTCTGTGGACATTAGTTTGATAAAAAAAGCAAAAAAAGCAGAGCATAATTGGAGAAATCTATTGACTTTGTGGCGGTATATCTGTTATAATAATATATATATTCTAAATTTAGAGAGCGGAGCGCGTTTGCGCCCTTGCCATATTGTGATCCAAAAGAGAAGGAGGAGCTGTCGTGAAGGATATAAGCAGAAATCTCACAATGCTTTGTGATTTTTATGAGCTCACTATGGGCAACGGATATCTCAAATGCGGACTTAGTGATAAGATAGTGTATTTTGACGTCTTTTACCGTGAAAATCCGGACGGCGGCGGATTTGCGATAGTCGCAGGACTTGAGCAGATAGTGGATTACATCAACAACCTCAGGTTTGACGATGACGATATAGAATATCTAAGGTCGAGAAAATGCTTTGACGAGGAGTTCCTTGAGTATTTGAGGGGCTTCAGGTTTTCCGGTGATATGTGGGCCGTGCCCGAGGGAACGGCAGTATTCCCGGGAGAGCCATTGGTAACAGTCAGAGCCAAGGCAATCGAGGCACAGTTTATCGAGACCTACGTCCTTATGGCGATAAACCACGAGTCCTTGATAGCAACCAAAGCGGCGAGACTTTCCCGTGCGGCCAAGGGCAGAGCTATAAGCGAGTTTGGCTCTCGGCGCGCTCACGGAGCAGATGCCGCCATACTCGGTGCGAGAGCAGCTTATATAGGCGGTTGTAACGCTACCGCGTGCACTATAACCGACGAGGTCTATTGCGTTCCAGCAACGGGAACTATGGCTCACTCTTGGGTGCAGATGTTTGACAGTGAGTACGAGGCTTTTAGATCTTACTGTGAGCTTTATCCTGAAAGTGCTACGCTTCTGATAGATACCTACAACGTCATAGAATCGGGACTCCCGAACGCGATAAAAGCCTTCAACGAGGTATTGAGGCCTCGTGGAATCACACGATGCGGAGTAAGGATAGACTCGGGAGATATAACGTATCTTACGAAAAAGGTGCGTAAAATGCTTGACGACGCGGGTTGGACAGAGTGCAAGATAATAGTTTCAAATTCGCTTGACGAGTACATTATAAGAGAACTTATAAGACAGGGCGCAGAGATAGACGCCTTTGGTGTTGGCGAGAGGCTTATAACCTCAAAGAGCCACCCGGTCTTTGGTGCGGTATACAAGCTGTGCGCGGTGGAGACAGAGGACGGACAGATAATCCCCAAGATAAAGGTGAGCGAGAACGTAGGAAAAATAACCACGCCTCACTTCAAGAAGGTGTACAGATTGCGCGGACGCGATAAGGGCAAGGCGGAGGCGGACCTTATATGCCTATACGACGAAACAGTTGACGATAGCCGTCCGATAGAGATATTCGATCCCGAGCACGTCTGGAAGCGTAAGCTTATGGAGAATTATACGGCACAGGAGCTTTTGATCCCCGTATTCAAGGGAGGTAAGCAGATATACGAGCTTCCATCTCTCGATGAGATACGCGAGCATTGTAAAGCAGAGATAGAGGGCTTGTGGGACGAGGTAAGACGTTTTACAAATCCGCACAACTATTACGTGGATTATTCAGAGAAGCTGTGGAACGTCAAGCACGAGATGCTGACGAGCAGCCTCAAAAGCAGATAAAGCCATCTCGGTCTTTGACCGCTGATGACGAAAAGGAAAGAGAGGACTTTTGGATATGCCTGAGCAAACAGTCAGATTTTTTTCTTCCATAGTGGAATTTTTCAAGGACTATGTCCTTTTCCCAATATCAAACATAACGTTGGTCAATATTCTGGACGTACTGTTGCTTGCGTACCTCATATACATTGTCTATAAGTTTGTGAGGGACAGACACGCGGGAAGAACTCTTATAGGGTTTGGATTACTTGTTTTGCTGTATATTGTGAGTGACATTTTGGGAATGGTGGCTATAAACTCTATTCTCAAGAATTTCTATGCTCTTGGTATAATAGCTTTGTGTATACTTTTCCAGCCCGAGCTGCGCGAGGTGCTTGAGGGCGTGGGAGCGGCTACGTCCGTTAACTTCAAGAGAATAAAGAACCGTCACACAGAGGACGATGACAAGGTACTTGATATGGTCGAGGAGATATCCGCGGCCGCATTTGAACTGTCGTCAAAGGGCGAGGGTGCTCTTATAGTTATAGAGAGAGTTGGCAGACTCCGCAATCAGATGTCTGAGGGTACACCCATAGATGCAGTAGTATCCCGTCAGCTTTTGTGTAATATATTTGTCAACAAGTCACCGTTGCACGACGGCGCTGTCATAATAAGAGATTGCAGAATAGTTTCCGCATCAAACAAATCCAAGACCATATCCGAGAATTCGTATTTTGCGGAGGGGCTTGGAACGCGTCATCGCGCGGGACTCAGGATAAGTGAGGTAAGTGACGCCGTTGTCGTTATAGTTTCGGAGGAGACGGGAACAATATCTATTGCCAACAACAAGCTTTTGAAGCGTCATTATAATGACATAGGCAAGGGCGGAAGACATAAGTCCAGTGACCTCAGGGATGATCTGTTCAAGCTTATGACAGGAAAGAGCGTGACGGATATGGTGTCGGTTGATGCCGACAAGAAAGTAGCTTCTGATAGTGCGGAAGCCAAGGAAGAAGTAAAAGGAGGAGCAGCGCAACAATGAAGCAGTACGATTTTGTAATTGATTCTGAAAAAAGCGGAGATGAAGCCATAACTGTTGCAAATACTCCCAAAAGGCGTTTGGATCTTATTCCACGAATCATCTGTTTTTTAGTCGCGCTTTTAGTATGGCTGTGGATGGTAAACGTCAATGATACCGACGTTACCGAAACAATGATACTCAAGATCAATTTTGAGGGACTTGATAAGCTTGAGGATTCGGGGATGATGGTATACGGCATTGATAAATCCGAGATTGCTGTAACTATACAGGGCTCCAACCGAGACCTCAAAAAATACAGTGAGTCTGATTATACCGTAACTGTGGACGTCAGTAAGATAGGCTCTGCGGGACAGTATAACCTGCCTATGACGGTAAAGACACCGTCCGAGACCAGCCTTACTGTCGTAAACTCCGAGATGCTGAACGTAAATCTGTATGCCGATCTCAAAATGACTAAGACCGTGCCGTTTGACGTATTGGTGGGTAATGCAGTCGTAGATCATACATACAACGTCGATAAAAGCACAAATGAGATAGAGATAACGGGACCTCAGGCGGTAATTGAAAAAATCGAGTCTGCAAAATTCCGTATGGACGGCAGTGTTGCGACCATTCATGACAACGTGGAATTTTCAGGATTCAGCCTTCTGTTCTGGGATAAGAACAGTGAAGAAGTCGTGTATGATGCTAATTCTATCAAATACTCCACTGATGATATTGAGGTGAGGGTGGAGATAATTGCCCAGAAGAGCCTTTCTGTGGCTTTGAACGTATTGGGTGAGGGCAAGGATCTTATATCTCACGCCATTCCCGACACGGTAAAGATCTATGGTGCACCCTCGGTATTGAAGCTGATAGATAGCTATCCTGTTACCCTTGATAGCGCACAGGTAGGAAAGGTTGACGTTATTCTCACAAAAGAAACCTTTGCCAATATTTTATCGGAGGAGCAGCTTGAAAAGATATACCTCGATAACGAAGGCGGAAAGATAGTTATAGATTTCCAAGAGGCCGGGAACTGATTGTATATGAAACAGCATATATACATTTTTGATGGAATATCACTCTCCCCGTCAGTTTCGGAAAAGCTTGCTCTCGGCGAGGTAGAGAAGAAACTTTCCGCCAAGGGACTTGACCCTGCTTCGTATAGGCTGGATATATACAAAAAGTCCGTCGATGCCAGACATAAAAACGAGGTGAAGCTTGTATATTCTGTTAGCGTCAGACCTGTATCTGACACTGATTCTCATAAGGATATCTTTCAGAGAATGGGCGCTCGTGTTCTTGAAACGGGCAAATTCGAGATAAGCTTTGGCCAGGAAAAGATGAACGCGCGTCCGCTTGTGGTCGGAATGGGCCCTGCGGGAATGTTTTGCGCGCTTATTCTCGCCGAAAACGGATACGCGCCCATAATTATTGACCGCGGAGATTGTATAGGCGATAGAGTGAGGGCCGTGTCGAAGTTTTATAAAAGTCATGTGCTTGATACAGATTCCAATATCCAATTTGGCGCGGGTGGAGCGGGTACGTTTTCTGACGGCAAGCTGCTCACCCGTATAAACGATCCCAAATGCGCTTACGTCCTTGAGACTTTCAGAAGATTTGGCGCGCCTGAGGACATTACCGTCAAGGCAAAGCCTCATATAGGTACCGATGTGCTCAGAGGCGTGGTCGACAATATATTGAATCATATCAAAGACCTTGGAGGAGAGGTCATATACCGTTGTAAGTTGACGGGACTTCAAGAGACCAGCAACGGTGTTGTCGCGCATACCACGCGCGGCTCGTTTGATTGCAGCTGTGTGGTGTTGGCTCTCGGACATAGCGCCAGAGACACATACGGTATGCTCATAGAAAACAACTTTAACATAGTACCCAAGCCCATTTCCGTGGGAGTCCGTATTGAGCATAAAAGAGCTCGTATAGAGGAGGCTCTATACGGCAAATATGCAGGAAATAAAGCGCTTGGAGCGGCTGAATACACGTTGTCCGATACAAAAGGGCAGAGAGGAGTATATACGTTCTGTATGTGTCCCGGTGGCGAGGTGGTTGCGGCGGCATCCGAGGAGGGCGGAGTAGTTGTAAACGGTATGAGCAGCTACGCCAGAGACGGTGAGAATTCCAACTCTGCGGTGGCTGTGTCTGTGCGAGTAGATGACTATGAAAGCATCAACGGAAGCCTCGTCCTTGGAGCTATTGATTTTCAACGCAGGATAGAGAGGTCTGCCTTTGCGGCAGGCGGAGGAGAATACAGTGTCCCCGTCCAGACCGTTGGAGATTTTATGAAAAAAATAGCAGTAAGTGAGCCACGTGACGTTATGCCTACGTACATGGGGGGCAATAATTTCAAGGTGGCGTCTATGGATAACGTGCTGCCGCCATTTGTGACTGAATCTTTGCGTTATGGGCTTGCATCCTTTGACAAAAAGATACGCGGATTTGCGAGTGACACGGCTCTGCTTTCAGGTGCGGAGACAAGAACCTCGGCACCGCTCCGAATACTGCGCGGAGAGGATATGAGAGCTATCGGCAAAGGGAATATCTATCCCTGCGGAGAGGGAGCCGGATACGCGGGAGGCATAACCAGTGCCGCGGTAGACGGAATAAAGGTGGCCCTTGCGATAGCGGCAAAATACAGACCCATAGGTTAAGCTTGTCTTGAACTTGTGCGGTCTAAAAAATGGAGAAATAATGAATTTGAATGATAAGAAAAAGGTCTGGTCGTTGAGGTATACGCCGGGAAACAGCGAAACAGATTCAGAGATAAATGGTATTGCCGATACCCTCGGAGTGTCCGAGGTCACGGCAAGATTGATATATAACAGAGGGCACCATACCGCCGCGGAAGCCGAGATATTTCTTGGTGCGTCTGTAGGTATGCTCTATGATCCTTATGATCTTAAGGATATGGATAAGGCGGTACAGAGGATTGCGCACGCTCTTGACAACAACGAAAAAATAACTGTTTACGGAGATTATGACGTGGACGGAGTTACCTCGGTGTCTCTCATATATCTCTACTTAAAAGCACTCGGCGCGGATATAGATTATTATATTCCCTCGAGAAGCAAAGAGGGCTACGGATTGTCCAATATGGCAATAGATAATCTTAAGACATCCGGAACACAGCTTATAATAACCGTTGATACGGGAATCACGGCCAATAACGAGACGGAATATGCCAAAAGTCTTGGTATGGATATGGTTATTACGGATCATCACGAATGTAGCGGCGAGCTGCCGCAGGCGTGTGCCGTAGTAAATCCTCACCGCCCCGACTGCCCTTATCCCTTCAAGGATCTTGCGGGCGTTGGAGTAATATTCAAGCTTGCCTGCGCGTATGAGATATATCGCAGACGGGATATCGATCGACTTGAATGTATAGAAAACGTGTGTAGAAGCTACATAGACTTAGTCGCCATAGGTACGGTGGCCGACGTTATGCCTCTTGTGGATGAGAACAGAATAATCGTCAAGCGCGGACTTGCGGTCATAGATGACAGTCCACGTTGCGGTCTTGAGGCTCTGATAGAGGCGAGTCTCGCGGGCAATACACGTCCCGCGGTAGGCGAAAAATATCCCCCCAAAAAAAGAAAGATAAATTCAGGATTTATAAGCTTTACGATAGCGCCGAGAATAAATGCCGCGGGCAGAATAAGCTCTGCGGAAAAAGCCGTCGCGCTTTTGCTTGAGGAGGACTTTGAGAGAGCGGCTGTTATGGCAGAGGAGCTCTGTGAGATGAATCTTCAACGTCAGAGGGAGGAAAACAGCATAGCCGAAAAGGCGTACAAAACCATAGAGGAAAAACACGATTTTGAGAATGACAGGGTAATAATACTTGATGACGATTCCTGGCAGCAGGGCATTATAGGTATAGTTTCGTCAAGGATTACGGAAAAGTATGGGTTGCCGTCAATACTTATATCCTTTGACGGCGCGACAAGAGGATACAGCAGCTTTGATGATGTAGGCAAGGGCTCCGGAAGAAGCGTCAAAGGAATGAATCTTGTTGATGCTCTCAGTCATTGTAAGGATTTGCTTGTCCGTTACGGAGGACACGAGCTCGCCGCAGGCCTGTCTGTAATGAGATGTAACATAGACGAGTTCAAAAAGAGAATAAACGACTACGCAAGAGAGCATCTTAACCCAGATGACTTTTGCGTGGGATACGAGGCAGATTGTGAAATATGGGCTGATGAGCTGAGCTTGTCTCTCGCGGAGGAGATAAGTATGCTCGAGCCCTTCGGCGTTGCCAATCAGACGCCCTCATTTATCGTAAGAGATATGAGACTTGATAAGATAATCTCAATGGGTGCTGGCAAGCATTCAAAGCTTTTGCTCTCATCGGGAGAGGAAAGCTATCAGGCGGTGTGCTTTGGAATGTCTGCCGCCAATCTCGATTATTACGTAGGTGAGAGGCTCGACCTGCTCTGTCAGCTGAGTGCAAACGAATTTAAGGGACAGATAAGTCTCCAACTTGTAGTTCAGGATATAAAGCTTTCGACAGCTCTGGAGCAGCTTTATGAAAAGGAGCTTTCGAGATATAAAGAGATAATAAGCGGAGCCGCAATAAGCTCTGTTGAGGACGTTATTCCGACCAGAGCCGATATTGCCGACGTTTACAAATTTTTCAGATACGAGAACATGTGCGGACACACCGTATTTACTTACAGAATGCTTCACGCCTTGATAGGCGAACAGCTTGGACGGGACATAAGCGGTGTAAAGCTCAGATTTATTACGTCAATACTCAAAGAAATAAACGTATGTGACGTTGAGAATAGCGGAGAGGAATATTTTTGTGTTGAGGTGTGTCAAAATGCCGCCAAGACAAATATAGAGCTCTCTCAAACTTACAAAAAGCTTATCGCACAGTGCGTGACGGCTTAAGACTTGACTAAATTGCGCCGCCTCGGCGGCAACACGGAGATTTTTATGGAACCCAACACTTTGAACAACAACACAGAGTTCAATGCCAACCGACTTTTTGACATTCTAAGAGTTACCGGAAAAAGATATGACCTTGAGAAGATACAAAGGGCGTACGAATATGCAAACGCGCTTCATCAAGGTCAGTTCAGACAGAGCGGAGAGCCCTATATATCTCATCCTCTGGCAGTTGCCGAGATAGTCGCGGGACTTGAGCTTGACACCGATTCTATTTGTGCGGCATTGCTGCACGATACGGTCGAGGACTGTCCCGATAAGATAAATATCGCCGAGATAAAAAAGGTCTTTGGAGATGAGGTAGAGCTTCTTGTAGACGGACTTACCAAGATAGTGTCCTTGCAGATAGAGGACAAGGAGGAGCAACACATAGAGAACCTCCGCAAGATGCTTTTGGCTATGTCAAAGGACGTCAGAGTTATCTTTATCAAGCTTTGCGACCGACTTCACAATATGCGTACGCTGGGTGCAAAGCCTGAGCATAAGAGACGACTGACGGCGCTTGAGACTATGCAGGTGTACGCTCCCTTGGCGCACAGACTCGGTATGCAAAAGATAAAGCAGGAGCTTGAGAATCTCGGCATCCAGTACCTTGACCCGATAGGATACGAGGAGGTCAGAGGCGCTATTGAGGAAAAGTACGGCCAAAGCCTGAACGTTATCGAAAATGTGCGTTCTGTCATTTCAAGCAAGCTCAGGGAGAACAATATAAACTTTACGCTTGAGGGAAGAATTAAAACAGTATATAGCATCTATAAAAAGATGTTTAATCAAAACAAGAGCTTTGACGAGATATACGACTTCTACGCCATAAGAGTAATTGTTGAGACGGAGCTTGAGTGTTATGCGACTCTCGGACTTATCCACGAGATGTTCAACTCTATTCCCGGCAGATTTAAGGACTATATTTCAACGCCAAAGCCCAATATGTATCGCTCGCTTCATACCACGGTAATAGGACGTGACGGTATTCCTTTTGAGGTTCAGATAAGGACCCGTGAGATGCATCATATTGCGGAATACGGTATTGCGGCGCATTGGAAATATAAGTCGGGAGCATCCTCCAAAGAGGATATGGATAAAAAGCTTGAGTGGATCTCGAGGCTCATAGAGACCGAGGGCGAGGCCCGTGACCCCGATGAGTTTATGAACGCGCTCAAAACCGACATTTTTCACGACGAGGTGTTCGTGTTCACACCCAAGGGAGACGTTATCGCGCTTCCTTTGGATTCAACTGTAATTGAC
The DNA here is from genome assembly GCA_904501865.1 of uncultured Clostridia bacterium. Lineage (GTDB taxonomy): Bacteria > Bacillota > Clostridia > Oscillospirales > CAG-272 > SVTX01. The sequence goes on along the minus strand of CAJGCF010000025.1, from coordinate 10,543 downwards.
TTTGCGTACGCCATACACTCGGCGGTCGGAAACAAGATGATAGGCGCAAAGATAAACGGAATGATAGTGCCTATAGATAGAGTGGTACAAAACGGAGAGATAGTAGAGATACTCACCTCGTCAAACTCCAAGGGTCCGAGCCGAGATTGGCTCAATATCGTAAAGACCAGTGAATCTAAGGCAAAGATAAGACAGTGGTTCAAGAAAGAGAGCAGAGGAGAAAACATCTCTCTCGGACGTGCCATGGTCGACGGAGAGATAAAGAAATACAATGTCAAGATAAGCGAGCAGGAAAAGGCGGATATTATCGCGCGTATTGCCCAGAGGACAGGATTTGCCAGCACAGATGACCTTTATAATACCATAGGCTACGGCGGAATATCCGTGAACAAATTTTCCGCAAAGCTCAAGGAAGAGCTCAACAAGATAGCGGAAATGCAGGCTGAGCCTGTCCAGGTGACAGAGCAGGATATAGTAGCAAAGGTCACAAAGCCCAGACATCTCAAGTCTAACAGCGGTATCGTTGTGGACGGAGAGAGAGGCTGTCAGGTCAAATTTGCCAAATGCTGCAACCCTCTGCCCGGAGATGAGCTTGTTGGCTTTATCACAAAGGGTTATGGAATATCTATCCATAAAAAAGACTGCCCCAATGTAGTTGAGGGCATGAAAAACGAGCAGAACAAGGACAGGTGGGTGGAGGCCCACTGGGAAGCTCTCGATGGACAAGAGGGTTCGAGGGACGTTTACGAGGCTCTTTTGCAGCTGTTTACCGAGGATAGAGTGGGTATGCTTGCCGATATAGCCGTGGCACTTGCCGATATGAAGGTGGCTATCCTTCACGTCAACTCTCAAAAGCGCAATAATGGCAGATGTATCATAAGTCTGAAGATAAGCTGTAAGAATATAGAGCATTACAATTCAATAGTCGCAAGGCTTCGTTCGCTTGACGGTGTAGAGAGCGTTGCGAGAGGATTTTCATAACGAAGGAGCCGAAAAATGAAGGCTGTATTGCAACGAGTGACGCGTGCGAGTGTCAAGGTGGAAGGAAATATAGTGGGCAGTTGCGGTGAAGGACTTATGATCCTTCTGGGCGTTGCCACGGGGGATAGCGAGGAAGACGCAAGGATCCTCGCCGAGAAGATATGTAAGCTTAGAATATTCTGTGATGAAAATGATAAGATGAATCTGTCCGTGAAGGATATAGACGGAGAGGCGCTTGTCGTATCTCAGTTCACGCTAATGGCAAATTATAGACACGGAAACAGACCTGATTTTCTTGAGTCAGCCTCCCCGGATGAAGCTAACCGACTCTACGAATATTTTGCGCAGCTTATATCCGCACAATTGAAACACGTTGGAATGGGAGTTTTCGGCGCTAATATGGAGGTAGAGCTCATCAACGACGGCCCGGTTACAATAGTTATGGACAGCGAGGTCCTAAAAAAGAAAAAAGCGTAAGATACTTTATTACAAAAGAAAGTAAGGATCAAAATTAATGAAACTTAAGGTGAGCGGAAATATAAATCAATATTACGTGCAGACACTTTGTATGATATTTTTCCCAGGGGAAAGATTTTCCGAGCACGAAACCGAGGGTGATATAGCGCCCGACCAAGCCGTGCCCGAGCTTTCTCTGCAGCTTGAGGAGACCGAGAACGGAGTAAAGGTCAATGCTGATCTTGCTCTTGACAAGAAGTACGCTTGTTGTGAAAAGATATACGAGCGCCGGGAGGATATCACCTATGACAGACTGAAAAAGCTTGCCGTGGGAGACGCGGTGCTTTCAGTCTGCGGTGAGGTGGTAGGATACCGTCCGTCGTGGGGTATGCTTGTAGGTGTAAGACCTTCTAAGGTAGCGACCGAGATGCTTGAGAGCGGTATGTCAAAGACAAGAGTAAAGAAGACTCTGGCAAGCGACTATTTCGTCATACCCAAAAAGGCGGCACTTGCAACCGAGGTAGCACTCAACGAGGCAGAGCTTGTCAAGAAAGCGGACAGTAAGGAGTGTAGCGTCTATATATCCATACCTTTCTGTCCTACGAGATGCGCATATTGCTCGTTCGTGTCATATACTTCTAAAAAGCTCCTCTCGACCATTCCTGATTATCTTATAGCGCTTGGAGACGAGATAAACAGAACCTTTGAGCTTATAAAAGAGCTGGGGCTCAGAGTTAAAACAATATACGTCGGCGGCGGAACACCCACTATCCTTGATGAGCGACAGCTTGATTGGCTTCTGTCGGTGGTAGATAATAACATTGACGTGTCTGCCGTTGAGGAATATACTCTCGAGGCGGGTAGACCCGATACTATAAATGCGGAGAAGATGAGGATAGCCAAGGAGCACGGAGTCAACCGTATCAGCGTTAATCCGCAAACGCTCAATGGCGACGTTCTTCGCATAATCGGAAGGTCTCACACGGCAGAGGATTTTCTCCGTGCATACGATATGGCTCGTGCGTCGGGTATTAAGACTATAAATACCGACGTTATAGCGGGACTGCCCGGGGACAAATTCGCCAGCTTTGCCAATTCCTTTGATAAAATAGTGTCGCTCAGACCCGAGAATATAACTGTACATACGTTCAGCGTAAAAAAGGCGAGCGACCTTCTTAAAAATTGCAGTCATATATATTCCGTAAGAGGCGGAGATGTAGGCAAATGCGTTGATTATTCACAGATAACCGCTCAGCACGAGGGATACCGACCGTACTATATGTACCGCCAGAAAAATACCGTCGGCAATTACGAGAACGTAGGCTTTGCCCTTGATGGAAGCAAGGGACTTTATAACATATATATGATGGAGGAGATACATTCCATTTTTGCGTGCGGCGCGGGTGCCGTGTCCAAATTTGTGGACTATTCTCCCCAAAACGGCGAGAAGCGTACGATAGAAAGGTTCTTTAATCAAAAGTATCCGTACGAATATCTTTCGGATAACAAGACTGAGGCCAAGATACAGGCGGCACGTGATTTTTATATCCGAAGGGGACTAATATGAGCTTTTGATAAGACTCGCACGCTTCCGACCGATATTTCAGGAGGTGTGGATTTGGAAAACAGAATAAAGCAAGGATTTTTGAAAACGAATGAGAAATTCGTAAAAAATTGTGATGAACTATTTGAAGAAGAGCTTTCATTTGGAGTAAAAAAGCTTGTGGACGGAAGAAATCTGCGCGTCATTGGGCTTACGGGCCCCACCTGTTCAGGTAAGACCACCGCGGCAAAAAAGCTCATATCCTATCTGGGTGACAGTCAGAAGATAGTGCACATAATATCTCTCGACGACTTCTATAAGGAAGTATTTTCAAGACAAGAGCTTGATAGTCTGGATATCTCAAAGGTGGATTTTGATTCTCCCGATACACTTGATACGGAGCTTTTTGAAAAATTCGTCACAGAGCTCTTCACAAAGGGAAGCGCGACCAAGCCCATATTTGATTTCAAAACGGGCGAGAGAAAAGAGCGGGAGAGCTTTGTCGCAGACGATGACGACGTTTTCCTCCTTGAAGGTATACAGGTGCTTTATCCCAAGGTGATTTCCGTCATTGAGAAGATGGGAGGGGCGATAATGTGCGTGTGCCCTCAGAGCTCTATTGCAGTAGAGGGCAAAACATTTGAACCAAATCTCATAAGACTTTGTCGCAGACTTGTAAGGGATACCAATTTCCGAGGCTCTGATCCTGAGTTTACCTTCTCGGTTTGGGACGGAGTCCGCAAAAATGAAGAAGAAAATATATTTCCACATTTACACGTGTGTGACGTGATGGTCGATACCACCCACGCGTATGAGTTAAATATCCTCGCTCCTTATCTCAGAAAATATCTCTCGGGTATAAGCGCGGGAGATAAGCATTACGGAAAAGCTATGGAGATACTCGATATGTTTTCTCATATAGAGGGGATAGACAGCAAGGTTATCTCCAAGGGCTCGCTTTATCACGAATTTGTTTGAACAATATAAATAAAAGGATAAAAAGGATGAGTATTCTTTTCAAAAACGTCTGTCTGCCAGAAAGTTGCGGCTTTGAGGGTTCGACGGTAAACATTCTAATAAAAGACGATACTATCACGTACGTGGGCAAGGATGTGTCTGACGAGCGTGCGGACAGAATTATCGAGGGAAATGGAAATCTTGTGATACCCGCCTTCTATAACGCCCACTGCCATAGCGCTATGACGCTTTTCAGAGGCTATGGTGATGATTTGCCGCTTCAGCGCTGGCTTAATGAGCGAATATTTCCCGCAGAGGACAGACTTAATCCTGAAAGAGTGTACACGGGCTCACTTTTGGCAATAGCCGAGATGATAAAGAACGGAGTAGTCTCGTTTTCAGATATGTATTTCTTTCTCGACGATACCGCGCGTGCGGTAGAGGAGAGCGGAGTACGCGCAAATCTGTCACGCGCGGTGGTATCCTTTGACAAGGACGCGGATTTCTCCAAGGATACGAGAGTGCTTGAGGCTATTGACGTATTCTACCGTTGGCATAATAAAGCCAACGGTAGAATCAAGATAGATATGTCTGTGCACGCCGAATACACAAACGTTGAGGGTTGCGTAAGATATGTTGCAGAGGTCGCAAAAATGCTTGGTACAGGGCTTCATATCCACGCTTCTGAGACGATAGCGGAGCATAATGAATGTATTGAAAGACACGGAGTTACGCCCATAAGATTTTTCGAGCGTTGCGGAGCTCTTGACGTTCCCGTGACCGCCGCTCATTGTGTGTGGGTAAGTGATGACGATATCAGAATTATGAAGGAGCGCGGTGTGAGCGTTGTGCACAACCCCGTGAGCAACCTAAAGCTTGGAAGCGGAATAATGCCTTATCGCAAAATGAAACAGGCGGGCTTGAATATCGCTCTCGGCACTGACGGCGCGGCCTCAAACAACAGATTGAGTATCCTGCGCGAGATGCAGTACGCGGCACTTATACATAAGGGTGCGGAGCTTGACCCGGCTCTCACCTGTGCGGGCGATATGCTTAAGCACGCTACAAGAGGCGGAGCTATAGCCCAAGGCAGAGATGATTGCGGACTTGTCTCCGAGGGCATGAAGGCAGACCTTGTCCTTATAGATATGCAAGCGTTTGACAATATTCCGTCGTACAGTTGCGAGTCCTCGCTATGTTACAGTGCAAGTGAGAGCAATGTACTTATGACACTTTGCGACGGTAACATACTTTATGAAAACGGCACATATACTTCAATAGACGAAGAACTCTTGCGGCATAACGCAAAATCAGTTCTTTCGCACTATTTTGATTGATTTTTGAGGTGTGTGCTTGGCAGTCAAGGAAAGAGAGATAATTTTAAAGGAAGAAACAAAGGCTCGGGATGTAAAAATCAACGAAGCAAAGAAAGGAAACAATTTCTTTTCGGGAGTTTTGGTGCTCTCTCTGTCTGCCGTTATAGTCAAAATAATAGGTCTTGTTTATAAGATTCCCATGCTCAGACTCTTGGGGAGCGAGGGCATGGGATATTTTAATTCCGCATACGAGATATACGCGCTCTTTTGCGTAATATCCACCGCGGGATTGCCCGTCGCTATGTCGGTAATGATATCGCGGTCGGGCGAGAGGGGCATGGCACGTAAAATATTCAAGGTTTCTATGAGCCTTTTTTTAGTGCTTGGTATCATAGGCACTCTGGTGATGCTCCTTTGCGCCAATCCCTTGGCTATGCTGCTCAAAAGCAGTAAAGCTATGTATAGTATAATGGCGATAGCACCCACGGTGCTTTTTATATGTATCTCAAGCGCGTACAGAGGCTACTTTCAGGGACTTGGTACAATGATTCCAACGGCAGTGTCACAGATAATAGAGGCACTCGGGAAGCTATTTATAGGTCTGTTGTTTGCTCATATCGCATTCAGTGCTGGCTTTGATACTGAAATGATCGCCGCGTTTGCGGTGATGGGCTTGACCTTGGGTACGGCTGTATCAGCACTCTATCTCGCCTTATCAAAAAAAATAAATAACAGGCGTGAAACGCCTACCGTAAAAAGTAGGACAGATGGAAGAATAGCGGCTGAGCTCATGAAAACTGCTATTCCGGTCACGCTATCGTCCGCGGTGATAAGTCTTACTAAGGTCATAGATATGACTATGATACTGCGCAGAATGCAGACTGTGGGATTTTCGGAGAATCAAGCGTTTTCGGCTTATGGTAACTACACAACTCTGGCGGTTCCACTATTCAGTGTGGCACCTGCTCTGATAAGCTCGGTGGCATTGCCGCTGGTGCCTGCACTCTCCTCGGCAATAGCCGCAAGGGATCCGGTAGGTCAGATAAGGGCGACGAGCGACGCTGTAAAGCTTGCTTTGATAGTCTCTATGCCCATATCTATCGGCTTGTGTATGTTTTCAGAGCCAATATTGGCTCTGATATTTCCGTGCGAGCCTGATGCGGTGAGTATGTCGGCACCGCTACTGTCCGTGCTTGGACTTTCGGTGACTATGTCGTGTCTTGTTACCGTGAGCAATTCGGTGCTACAGGCATATGGACGACCGACAGTGCCTATCTGGTCAATGGCGACAGGCACGGCTATCAAAATAATTCTCGCATATTTTTTGATAGGGAACAGAGAGGTAAATATTATGGGCGCGCCCATAAGCACGCTTTTGTGCGATTTTACTATCGTGATTATAAATTTACATTACGTGAACAAATACCTTCCTGCGCCGCTCTCGGCAAAGGATCTTATGTGGCGTCCGTTTGGCGCGTCACTTGGCGCGGTTTGCGGAGCGCGAGTGCTTTACTACGCGCTTGAAAGCAGAGTCGGAGAGTCTCCACTGTTTACTATCCTATCGGTAGGCATTGCGGCGGCTATATATCTGCCTATGTGTACGCTAACACGAGCTATAAGCCGTGAGGATATAAAGAAGTTGATCGGACCGAGCATTGAAAAAACACATCTCGTGTCTGTGAATGATGAAACAAATGAGATAACTTAAAATGCCGCACCTGCGGCGGAATGGAGCAAAAATGGCTAACAAGATAATGTCAGAGGAAAGAAAATCAAGAATAGATTATCTTTTGGGCAGAGAAAAATATGACTTTGAGGACCTAGTGCTCATAATATCAATATTGCGAGGAGAGGGAGGCTGTCCTTGGGACATAGAGCAGACTCACAAGAGCATACGCAAGGATTTTATTGAGGAGACTTATGAGGTGATCGAGGCAATAGATACCGAAGACCCCGTGCTCTTGCGCGAGGAGCTTGGGGACGTAATGCTTCAGGTGGCATTCCATGCAGATATAGAGCACGAGGCAGGCAGGTTTGACGTATATGACGTAACTAACGATATATGCGCAAAGCTTATTCACAGACATCCTCACGTTTTTGGTGAGTTAAAATTGGATAACAGTGCAGATGTGCTTGAAAATTGGGATAAAATAAAGGGTGTAGAGAAGCACAGAGAAACACTCACGGATAAGCTTCGCGCCATACCGCCTATGCTTCCTGCGCTTATGAGGGCGCAGAAGGTAGGCAAAAAGGCAAGCTTTTTTGACTTTGAGACCACCGATGCCGTGTTTGATAAGCTGTATGAGGAGATAGAGGAGATAAGAGTTGCGGCAGAGCAGGGTGACTCGGACGGTATTAGGGAGGAGATGGGAGACCTTTTGCTCACGGTGACAAGCCTTGCTAGGAAGCTCGGAGTGGATAGCGAGGAGTCACTTTACTGCGCTACCAACAAATTTATCGACCGATTTGAGAAGGTTGAGGATTGTGTGATATCACAAGGAAAACGTGTTGAGAGCATGTCGATGACCGAGCTTGATGAGGTTTGGGACAACATAAAACATAAAAAATAGTCAAAAAGGCTAAAAAAATACAAAAAAATACTGATTTTTTCAAAATTTTGACAACTTTTTTTAAAAAAGCTATTGCAAAAGCTTTTTTAATATGTTATAATTAACTAAACATAGCAATCAGATTTGGCGTTGTGATGGTACTTTTGTCCGTCTCAGCTATCAAACTGAAATTTTAAAAAAAGAAAGAGGTTTATCATGAACAAATTACAGCTCACAGATGCAGTAGCAGCAAAGGCAGAAATGACAAAGAAGGATGCAGCAGCAGCAGTTAACGCAGTTCTCGAAGTTATCGCAGACGCTCTCGCAGCAGGCGACGATGTAAAGATCACCGGTTTCGGCGGTTTTGAGGTTAAGGCTCGCGCAGCAAGAACAGGTAGAAACCCCAAGACAGGAACAGCTGTTGAAATCCCCGCTTCCAAGTACGTAGCTTTCAGCGCAGGCAGCACACTTAAGGAAAAAGTAAACGGCTAATAAATTTAACGAATGCGACTCGATAAATATCTGAAAGTTTCAAGAATTATAAAGAGAAGAACGGTTGCTAACGATGCCTGCGACGCAGCGCACGTAAATGTAAACGGCAGACCTGCCAAGGCGTCTTACGACGTCAAGGAGGGCGACGTTATCGAGGTGACATTCGGACAGAGAACGCTTAAGGTAAGAGTTCTCGACGTAAAGGAGTTCACCGCAAAGGCAGACGCAGCTTCGCTTTATGAGGTAATTGAATAATCGGAGGAACCTCCGCATACATTGTATCAGTAGATACTTTTGTGCGGAGGTGCTTTTTTTATGAACGATACGTCTATGACGCATTCCTTTGCGTCGAGGTCGAGGGACGGAATAAACATAAGCGGAGTCAGCGACGTTGTAAGCTTTGACGAGAGCGGAGTTGCGCTTGAGACTGTCTGTGGCAGTATGGCGGTTGAAGGCGAGGGACTTCATATCACGGTCCTGAACATAACCGAGGGTAAGGTCGAGATAGAGGGAAAGATAAACGGACTGTATTATTTTGAGAACAAGTCCACTACAAAAAAGGGGCTCTTTTCAAAAAGAGCGGACTGACGGGAAGGATAGCAAATGATAGATCTGTCACAGGAGCTCTTAGGTGGACTTTTGATAAGGTCTTTTCTATGTGGCGTGGTTCTCGGCATATTTTATGAGCTTATAAGATTTGTAAAAATATTTCTCGGAGTAGACTTTGTCAGGCATAAGAGTATGTCGGCATATTCACGTCCGCGAAGGTTACTTTTGTACGCCTTTACCTTTGTATCTGATATCATATTTTGGATAGTGTTTGGGATAGTATCCATAGCCTTGACCTATCATACAAGCGGAGGAGTGTTTAGAGGAATGGTCTACGTCGGAATGCTTGTGGGACTTGTGACCTATTACTTTACACTGGGTAGAGTGATGCTGCTACTCAGTGCCAAGGTCACTTGTCTGTTAAAAAAGCTCCTCAAATTTATTATAAAAATGCTTTTGTTACCGATAAATGCGGCAGTTTCATTATTTGTTAAGCTATATCACTTGACAATAGGCAAAATAATTGGTAAAATAATAGATAGAATAGTATTACGCCGTGAGCGCAAACGGCAGGCTAAACTGAATAATGACGCCACAGCTCAAACTTGTGATGAGTGCGGTGGAGAGGAAATATCAAAATATGCCAATTCAACTCAAAGATATAGAAAAGAAGGACGCATCAGCTTCGGCAAATGAGACCTACGAGCATATCATAGAGAAATCGGGAGAAAATTTTGAGAGAGCCGTGAAAAAGGGAATGAAAACTCCGTTTTCCAAGGTGTTCTTGAGGATCACGATAGTATCTTTGCTTATCGCATCAATAGGTATGTTTGTGACGGGGCTTATGAGATACAGTGAGCTTCAAAGGGAAAAGGAGCTGCTTGAGCAGCAGATAGAGGATTACAATTACCAGATAGAAAAGCTTAAATATTTGATAGACTGTCCCGTCGATTATGACTATATAGTCCGTGTAGCCAGAGAAAAGCTCAATCTTCATCTTCCCGATGAGATAGTATATTACAACGACACTAACGAATAAAAAGGTTGAGTCGTTTAGATGCAGAAGGCGTGGTTTGGTTCTCGTAGGCGTACAAGTGCCGGAGAGCCAAAACGCGACTAAAAATCTACATAAAATGGGAAAATCCGCCGAAAAAATCGGCGGATTTCGACATTTGAAAGACAAAAACTATATTTTCAAGTTGTTTTTTTGTCTAAGCTCATAAAAGTAGCTTTTGTTCTGCGCTAAATGAAGCAGCCCCTTTTGGCATACAAAAAAGCGGTGAGCTGTAACGTCTCACCGCTTGAACGTTTTATAAATTGAGTATCCACTGAGCTATCATCATAGTCAGTGGCAGCGAAAGCACCGACAGGAGCGACGACGTACCTACTGCCAGAGAGGAATAGCCTGCGTCAAGCCCATATGTCTCGGACATCATAGTGACGGAGGATGCTGCGGGAAGAGCCGCGGCGGCGGTCACGAATATTGCGTATATTTCAAGTCCCTCAACGGGGATAAGAGTTATTACAAGTTTTGAGATAAGGCAAATTATAAGCGGGAGCACAAAAAGCTTCATAACGTTGAAATAGTAAAGCTTCCAGGAGCAGAATATTTTTTTGACGCTCTGTGTTGCGATCAGCGCGCCTGTGATAAGCACTGAGATAGGTGTGCAAAGATTTGAGAGATATCCCATAGCCTTCAT
>CAJGCF010000024.1 GCA_904501865.1 uncultured Clostridia bacterium | reverse complement strand
GACTTGCCTGCCTCGTCTATCTTCTTTTTAGCCTTGGCGAGAACGCCCGAGAACGTGTCATATTGTGATTTGACTGCCGAGAGTATCTTGCGCACCTCGTTGGCTTTTTCGTTGATTGCGGCTATTTTAAAGCCCATTGAGAGAGAGTTGAGCAGAGCCGTGACAGTGGAGGGCCCCGCGACCATAATATTGAACTCGGATTGCAGTCTTTCCGGGATAGCGTTGGGCGACGATGCGATCTCCGCGTAGAGTCCCTCGCTTGCGAGGTACATTATGGCAAACGGAGTGGTCTTTGGAACGCTTATGTATTTTCTGATGCTTCTCGCCTCGTGGATTATTCTGTCCTCAAGAGCCTTTCTTGCCTGCTTGGCGGCATCGGGATCAGCTCTGTCAGCCGCCTCGCAAAGACGGACATAGTCTTCCATAGGGAACTTTGAGTCGAGAGGGAGGTAGGTTACCTCGGAGTAGTTGTCTCCTGAGGGTATCTTTATGGCAAACTCGACTCTGTCCTTGGAGGAAGCACTGGGAGCGTAGTTCTCAACGTACATATTGGGAATAGTCTGGTCAAGAATGTTCTTGAGCTGCACCTCAGCCCAGGTTCCTCTTGCTTTTACGTTGGTGAGAACGCGGTTGAGCGTGGACACGTGCTCTGTAATACCGCCCGACATTTCCTTCATCTCTCCCAAAGCCCTATAAAGATTTTCAAGCTGGCTGGAAACAGTTTTAAATGAACTATCAAGCCTTTGGGTGAGAGTAGAGGTCAGCTTTTCATCGACTACCGCACGCATTTCCTCAAGCTTTTTCTCGTTACCCTGTTGGATCTTTTCAAGCGCGGACTCTATCTTGGAGTTTTGCTTTTCGGTCATTTCCACGTTTTTTTCACGAATGGCATTCATACCTGACGCTATTTCGCGATATATCCGCATAAGCTGCTCCTGATTGGTCTCGCTAAGCTTTTCAAGACTCTTGTTTACCTCGGCTATTTTTCCCGATACCTCTTGTCTTTGAGTAAGAGCAGCCTGATTCTGCTCGGCGCGGTTTCGGGAGAACTCGTTGTAAATGCTCTCGCGAAGCTCGTCCGACTTCTTGTCGTAGCCCTCGTTGTTATTAAAGAACTGTTTTAGCTTGCTCCACATAGCAATAACGGACACGAAGCACGCCGCGCAAATGCACAATAGTACGATACATATAACTAAAATCAAATATTCCATAAAAATCCTCATTCCGCCGCCACAGCGACACCGATATTTTTGATGAATTTTGCCACTCAATCAAAATTAGCGTCTAAAAAATCTTACGAGCGACGCCTTAAATACAAATACACATAAATTATACCATACATGCGCCGATTTGTCACTATGAAATATGATATTTTTTAAAAAAGTCAAAAGGCTGTACCACAAGCGCGGTACAGCCTTTTTGTCAAGTCATCTCCTCAATGTGATGCACGTATTCGATAGAACGCAGTGCTTCGATTATCTCTGTGTGAGTTTTGTATTTCTTGAGGTCGTCGCTCTGTATTGTCAGGGCTACCGAATAAACGCTCAGTCCAGAGTTGATATATGCGGGGTTGACCTCAATATCGTCTATGCGCAGACCGAGCTTTCTTATGGTAGTGACGAAATTCTGAAGATTGTCCTTGTTCTTGAGCTCAAGATGCACCTCAAAGTGATTGGATTTGTTCTTGAATCTGCGCTCGAGAGAGGGGAACAGAGAAAGACACGCCAAAAGCGCGATAAATGCTATGATGGATACGGTGTAAAAGCCCGCGCCGAGCAGAAGTCCGAAAAACCCTACCGACCACAGACCAACGGCGGTCGTAAGGCCCTTGATCTGACTTTTTGAGCTATAAAGTATGGAGTTCGAGCTAATTATGGCTATTCCTATAACGAATCCAGCCGATATTATGGGAAACACCACGCTAAAGGACTGTATCAGGAAAAGGTCAAGCAGCATTGATACGGTCGCAGAAAGAGAGACCAGCATAAAGGTGCGAAGACCTGCCGCATGCCGTTTGGTAGAGCGCTCCCAGCCTATGATAGCCGCGAACAAGACAGAAAGAGCTATTCTCAATATGATAGACCATATATCGAGTTGTGAGGACCAATCTCCGAGCAGCTTGCTTATGGGGTCGGTAACCTCGGTCAAATTAATAACTAACACAATATTTCCTCCGTATATTATTTTCTGCGGCCAAGCCGACGTTTCTGAAGCTCATAGAGGGCCTCGTACTGTTCTTCCGACGCCTCAAGAAAGGCTTGCTCCTCTGGGGACACATGAGGCTGGTCACCCTCGGGGATCTCGGAGCGTATCTTTTGTATCCTCTCTATTAGTATGTCCACCTCGCGTTTGGGATTGCCTGCCTCGTCAAGCGCCTGAATGGGTACGATATCCTCTATCTTGTTAGAATAAGAGCCCGACAGATACAATGATAGCTTTGCGCAGGCAGGTCCGATTATCTCGTAAAGTATGCTTGAGGCGAGTATTATTGTCTGTAGGCTTTCTCCCACCGTGCCGCCGAGAGTTCTCGCAGCCATTGCCGCAAGACCGATAGCCACCCCCGCCTGCGGTATGAGAGCAAGGCCAAGATATTTGCGCGTGCTTGAGTCCTTTTTAACAAGCAAAGAGCCGAGAAACGCGCCGCCGTATTTTCCTATCATTCTCACTCCAAAGTAGAGTAGCGCGATAATTATTATCGGCACAGCTCCCGCGCTTACCGTAGATGAGAAAAGAGAATCAAGCTGAAGATTGAGCCCCGAGCGCACGAAAAAGAGAAGCAATATAGGGGGGCTGAAATAATTTATCTGCTTGAATAGCTTGTCGTCCTCGGTTATATTTATGTATACCATTCCCATAGCCATACAGCCGAGCAAGGGAGATATATCAAGCAGGGCGCATATTCCGCAGAACAGGAAAAGCATGCTTATAAGAATGATAAGTCGGTTGTCGGTGGTTCTTTTTTTAGGCATCAAAAGCTTTAAAAAGAGCCCGAAGAAACCGCCAAGCACCATAACGCCTATATTGGTCAAAATGGGCAGTATTATTGTCGATGCGGACAAGCTACCGCCGTCCGTCAGAAATACGCTCGCTATTGAAATAGCAATACTAAAGGCGATAAGGCTGAACACGTCGTCAAGAGCTATGACCTGCAGGAGTACGTCAACGAATTCTCCCTTTGCCTTGGTCTGCCGTATGGTAGTGGCAGTAGAGGTGGGCGCGGTAGCCGAGGCAAGTGCCGAAAGCACCACGGAGAATACTATATCAAGCCTCAGTATAAAGAACGTTAGAACAAAAACCAGAAGTGCAGCCAAGAGTGCCTCGCAAAGAGTGATGATCAGTATCTTGGTACCATTTTTTTTGAGCACAGACAGCTTAAAGAACTCACCCACGCTGAATGCGATAAAAGCAAGTGCGATGTCGGCTATAAAATCCGTTCCCACTATGACGCTGTCGGGAATGAGGTCCATACAAAATGGGCCTATAAGAATACCCACGATTATGTAAGCGGTGACGTTGGGCAGACGCAAAAGCTTTGTGATTCTCGTCATAGCAAATCCGCAGAAAAGCATTATCGAGACAGCGATAATCACCGTAGCGGTCGAAGATATCCTACCGTAAAATGCATCAAGCACAAGATCACCTCCTAAATTCACAATATTCGCTCACGCGCGGTGAGGAGATATATATTATACAATATCATTATATTTCTGTCAAGAGATTTTGGTCGAAAAAACTATATATACTTGACTTTAGAGCGCGTTTATGGTATAATTTTCACAGTTGTAAAATGAGTTTTTGAGTGGAGGGTAGATCTATGCGCACAAATAATAAATGCTCAAGCTGCTCCAAGGAATCTTACGACGTTATTCCCGTTGCGAGAGTTATAGAAAAGCTGGACGCGCTGTTTTCCACCAACGATCTTGACGGAGCGGGAAGACTTCTTGAGTACTGGGAAAGAGAGGCGCGAAATCTCTCTGACACACGAGGACTTTTGGAGATACTTAATGAGGAGATCGGATATTTCAGGCGCACGGCGGACAGAGAACGAGCTCTTGCCGCGGTCGAGGAAGCGTTTGAGATAATAGATCAGAACGCCCTTGAAGATAACGCGTCGTCGGGAACCGTCTATCTTAATGGAGCAACCACTATGAAAGCGTTCGGAAAGGTGCGTGAATCTATGCCTTACTATGCAAAGGCAAAGGAGATATACGACCGCAGTCTTGACCAAAACGACTACAAAATGGCGGCGTTCTATAACAATATATCCTCAGCATACGCCGAGCTTGGGGATACACAAAATGCCGAGAAAGCGTGTTATTCGGCAATAGCTATACTTAAGAGTAAAGACGGATATAACGGAGAAATAGCGGTGACGCTTGTAAATCTTGCACATATGTATCACGATGCAGATCCGTTTGACGAGCGAATATACGACCTTATGGAGCGAGCCTGGTCGTTGCTTACCCACGAGAGCAATCAAAAGGACGGGAATTTTGCCTTTTTGTGCTCAAAGTGCTATCCGTCTTTTGGTTTTTTCGGATATTTTGAATATGAAAAGCACCTTCGGGAGCTGACGGAGAAGATATATGCAGGGAATTGATATTTCAAGATCCTTTTATGAGGAATACGGTAAGCCTATGATTGAAAATGAGTTTTCCGAGTACGCACACAGGATAGCCGTTGGTCTTGTTGGGCACGGCTCGGAATGCTTTGGCTTTGACGACGAGGTGTCAAGGGATCACGATTTTGAGCCGGGATTTTGCATATGGCTCACCGACGAGGACGAAAGGATTTTCGGTTTCAGACTATTCAGAGCCTATTCCAAGCTTCCGACAGAGTATATGGGCATCTCCGTCAGGCAGAAGAGTATGCTTGGGAGCGAAAGCAAGGGCGTTATGACCGTATCGGATTTTTATAAGCGTTATACGGGACGTGGCGGAGCGCCCGAGAGGGATATGGATTGGCTTTACATACCCTCGCACTATCTTGCGGAGGCGACCAACGGAGAGGTTTTTTGCGATCCTCTCGGCGAATTTTCACGTATCCGAGAGAAGATAAAAAACGGTATGCCGGAGGACGTAAGACTCAAAAAAATAGCCTCCTGCGCATTATATATGGCACAGACGGGGCAGTATAATTACCGCCGTTGCCTTTTGCACGGAGAGAGCGGTGCGGCAAGACTTGCTCTTGCGGATTTTGCGAGAAATGCGGTGGAGATGATATTTTTGCTCAACCGCGCCCATATGCCGTACTATAAATGGTCATTCAGGGCTATGAGTGGCTTGGACATTCTTGGTGATAAGGCGAATAATCTCAACCATCTCGTGAATATCTCCCCCGACCGCGCAAGCGATATTGAAAACGAGATAGAAAGCATTTCAGCATCTGTAATAGAGGAGCTCAAGCGACAGAGCTTGAGCACCGTAAACTCGGATTATCTTGAGGGACACGCCTTTGCGATAAATTCTCTCATTAGAAATTCCGAGATACGCAATATGCATATAATGCTGTGAAAATGTTTAAAAATTTGCTTGCTTTTATTGACAAAGTAGAATAAAAATGTTATAATTGATAGGTAATGATTGGGAGTAGCCGACGATACATCGTATCATTTGCGACATATCGGCATCACTGATGCCCGCGAATGATTCAAATGGCAAGACTTTTTTTGCACCTAGCGACAAAAGTCTGTTTTTGTGTCCGACTGCTTCTGAAAAGCACAAGGAAAAGGAGACAATATTTTGGATTTCTTTACAGAATTATTTTCCGGTTTTCAGTATATAATCACCGGGGACAACTGGAAAACAGTAGTCATGTGGATAATCGGCGGAGTGCTGATATTCCTTGCCATTAAGAAGAAAATGGAGCCCACGTTGCTTCTGCCTATGGGTCTTGGAGCAATACTTGTAAACCTTCCGCTCGCCAGCGAGGGAATAGTAGGCCCTCACGGCTCAATAACCACACTTTATAATGCAGGTATCGCAAATGAGCTTTTTCCACTCCTGCTCTTTATCGGTATAGGTGCGATGATAGATTTCGGTCCGCTCCTTTCCAATCCCAAGCTTATGATATTCGGAGCAGCGGCACAGTTTGGAATATTCTTTACTATGTCTTTGGCTGCACTTATTGGCTTTGGACTTAACGATGCAGGATCTATAGCTATAATAGGCGCGGCAGACGGACCTACCGCCATCGCTGTATCTCAGTCCCTTAACTCCAACTATCAAGGAGCTATCATGGTTGCGGCGTACTCATATATGGCGCTTGTGCCGATAATACAGCCCCCTGTTATCAAGCTCTGTACTACCAAAAAGGAACGTATGATACGTATGCCTTACAGACCCGCAAATGTATCTAAGCTCACAAGAATACTTTTCCCCATAGTAGTTACGGTAATAGTCGGTATATTTGCTCCCAAGAGCGCAGAGCTTATCGGATTCTTAATGTTTGGTAACCTTATTCGTGAGTGCGGAGTACTCGACAATCTCTCAGAGACCGCGCAGAATGCCCTCGCGAATATCATCACTATATTCCTCGGCATCTCTATATCCTTCAAGCTCACGGCTGCAGAGTTCCTTGACTGGAAAACTCTTATGATATTGGGTCTTGGACTTGTTGCGTTCGTATTCGATACATTTGGCGGTATTATGATAGCCAAGATAATGAACCTTTTCCTCAAGGAAAAGATCAATCCTATGATAGGCGCGTCGGGTATCTCGGCGTTCCCGATGTCTGCGCGTGTAGTCCACAAGATAGGTCTTGAGGAGGACAATCAGAACTTCTTGTTGCCTCACACTATAGGAGTCAACGTATCTGGACAGATCGCGTCGGTAATTGCGGGCGGTCTTATCCTTGGAATGTTAATGTGATAGAAGGAGGAAGCAGACATGGCAAAGACTAACGAGACCACAGAGATCCTTGGTACAGAGGAGCTTGAGACAGTTGCTACCGTAGAGGTGGAGACCTTCGCACCCGGACAGTCAAACGTTGATAATATGGTAGACACGCTTCCTTATATGGGTAAGGGAATGCTTGGAATACTCATTGTTACAGTTATAATCATAGCGTGCGTAGCGCTGCTCAACAAAACAACAAGTCCCAAGAAAAAGCAGGACTGATAAAAAATCATCGCGGCTTAAGACCGCGATGATTTTTTATTATTGAATGAATCCTCCGCCGATGACGTAGTCGCCGTCGTAAAGCACGGCAGACTGTCCTCTTGCGGGGGCGCGTTGAGGATCATCAAAGGTGAGGGTTATCTCGTCCTCTCCCGTTTGCTCGGCATATGCCGAACTTGATGACTGGCTGTATCGTATCTTTGCTTCAACACGTATCTTTCCGTGGAGCTTATCAAAGGGAATAAGATTTATCCCGCGTATCACTACCTTATTCTTAAACAGCCTGTCTTCATCAGCAAGTGTGACGGTGTTGTTGTGAGCGTCCTTGTTTATAACGAATATATGCTTGTTCATTGATATACCAAGCCCCTTGCGCTGACCTATGGTATAGTGTATCATACCCTTGTGACGACCGAGGATATTTCCATCCTCGTCGATATAATTGCCCACAGGGTAGGAGCTACCCGATTCATTTTCTATAAATGCTGTATAGTTACCGTCGGGGACAAAGCAGATGTCCTGACTGTCACTCTTGTGGGCGTTGACAAAACCGTTTTTCGCGCCAAGCTCACGAATTTTGGGCTTTGTCATATTTCCAAGGGGAAATATAGTGTGAGCAAGCTGATGCTGTGAAAGAGTCCAGAGCATATAAGTCTGGTCTTTTTTTTCGTCTGCTGCCTTTTTGAGAAGATATCTTCCGTTTGTATCCTTTTCAATTTGTGCGTAATGACCCGTGGCGATATAATCAGCCCCAGAGGATATTTCGCGCTCAAGAAGCTTTCCGAACTTCAGAAGCTTGTTGCAGACAACGCAGGGATTGGGAGTTCCACCACCCATATAAGTGTCTATAAAATTTTTGATAACCGTATCTCTGAAGCACTCCTCAAAATTATATACCTTGTAAGGAATACAGAGCTTGTCGCATATAGCCTTGGCGTCTGCGAGGTCGGTGTTAGCAGAGAGATTATTTGAGCATAAAAGCATAGTAGCTCCCACCGTGTTATATCCAAGCTCCTTGATAAGCAGAGCGGCAACCGCACTGTCTATACCGCCGCTCATGGCGACGGTCACGTTAATATTTTGATTCATATATAACTCCGTGTCTTGAATTATTCCCACGAGAAAGCCGTAAGCTCACCGTCCACTCTCAAGCCCTCAAAATCCGATTGACGAAGTATCTCGTAGACTGCTATTGCAACAGAATTTGAAAGATTGAGTGAGCGCAGGCTGTCACGCATAGGTATACGGACAGAGGTGTCTGGGTTTTTGAATAAAAGCTCCTCGGGAAGTCCGCGCGTCTCCTTACCGAACATTATCCACGATTCTTCGGGATACTTTATATCGGAATATTTATGCTTTGCCTTGGTTGAAAAATAGTACACGCAAGCGTCAGGGTGCTTGCTGAAAAAATCTTCAAGTCCGTCGTAAAAGGTGATATCCAGCTTGTCCCAATAGTCGAGACCTGCGCGCTTGAGCTTGGCATTATCTATCTCAAAGCCGAGCGGGCGTATGAGATGCAGGGAAGCTCCTGTCGCGGCGCAGGTGCGCGCTATATTGCCCGTGTTCTGAGGTATCTCGGGCTCACAAAGAACTATGTTGATGTGTGGCATATTACTCCTGTCTTGCCTGCGAACAGAGCGCGCGGCTAAAATAATTTAACTGTATAAATTATATAACAATACACGCCAATTTTCAAGTGTTTTACGAAAATTTACAAATAGCCGTTGCTTTGATGATGAAAATATAGTATAATATAATTTATAATGTGTAATCGAGCCTAAATCTCACAAAAGAAAGGATCTTTAGATGGGACTTGCAGAAAAGATTTTTGGAACCTACAGCGAAAAGCAGATAAAAAAGCTTGAAAAGACCGCTGCTATAATAGAAGGTCTTGCGGAAAAGTATTCCGCTATGACTGATGATGAGCTCAGATCCACTACTGTAAAGCTCAAGGATAGACTCGCCGCAGGCGAGACGCTTGACGAAATATTACCCGATGCCTTTGCGGCAGTAAGAGAGGCAGATGACAGAGTACTCGGTAAGCGCCCCTTCCACGTGCAGCTTCTCGGAGGTATAATCTTGCATCAGGGCAGAATTGCCGAGATGAAAACGGGAGAGGGAAAAACTCTTGTTGCTACGCTCCCCGCATACCTTAACGCGCTTTCGGGCAAGGGAGTGCACATAGTTACCGTAAACGATTACCTCGCAAGACGTGACAGTGAGGAAATGGGCAGAGTTTACAGCTTTATGGGCTTGAGCACGGGACTTGTCGTTCACGGTATGTCCAATGAGGAAAAGCAGAACGCATACAGAGCAGACATAACCTACGGAACGAACAACGAGTTCGGATTTGACTATCTCCGCGACAATATGGTCGTATACAAGGAGAGAATGGTGCAGAGAGGGCACAATTTTGCTATAGTGGACGAGGTGGACTCAATACTCGTGGACGAAGCAAGAACTCCTCTTATCATATCAGGCGCAGGCGAGGAAGCCACGGATATGTACGAGAAGGCGGACAGATTTGCGCGGACCTTGAAGAAATTTGTCATTAAAGAGATGGACACCAAGGAGGACCACGATAACATAGAGGCGGATTATATCGTCGACGAAAAGGCTAGGAACGTAGTTCTCACGCCACGGGGAGCCAAGAAGGCGGAGGCGTTTTTCTCAGTTGAGAACTTTACCGATGCAGAGAATGCCGACCTTATGCATTACGTCAATCAGGCTATAAGAGCTCACGGTATAATGTTCCGTGACCAACAGTACGTGGTTACGGATAAGGGTGTTATAATTGTTGATGAGTTTACGGGACGAATGATGTACGGACGACGTTATTCGGACGGACTTCATCAGGCAATAGAAGCCAAGGAAGGCGTCAAGATAGAAAAGGAAAACAAAACCCTCGCGACGATAACCTTCCAAAACTATTTCAGAATGTACAAAAAGCTCTCGGGAATGACGGGTACCGCGCTTACAGAGCAGGAGGAGTTCAGAGAGATATACAGACTCGACGTCGTAGAGGTGCCTACCAACAGACCTATGATAAGGCAGGACCACCCCGACAGAGTTTATAAGACTGTCAACGGAAAATACCAGGCAGTCATAGAACAGATAAGAGAGTGCCATCAAAAAGGGCAGCCTGTTCTCGTCGGTACGGTTTCAATAGAGAAGTCCGAGGAGCTTTCAAGGCGATTGATGGCGGCAGGAATCAAGCACACAGTGCTCAACGCCAAATATCATCAGAAGGAAGCCGAGATAGTAGCCCAGGCGGGTAAGCTTGGAGCTGTCACCATATCCACAAATATGGCAGGACGAGGCACGGACATTATGCTCGGTGGAAACCCGGAGTTCCTTGCAAAGCAGGAAATGAGGGCAAAGGAGATACCCGAGGAGATAATCGCTGAGGCTAACGGAACCTCAAGCACGGACGACCCTCAGGTTCTTGAGGCAAGAGCTATGTTCAAGCAGCTCTATGCCAAGCATAAGGAGGCAATAGCTCCAGAAGCAAAGAGAGTAAGAGAGGCGGGCGGTTTATTTATTCTCGGAACAGAGCGTCACGAGAGCAGACGAATAGACAATCAGCTCAGAGGACGTTCCGGACGTCAGGGAGACCCCGGCGAGTCAAGATTTTACCTTTCGCTTGAGGACGACCTTATGCGTCTGTTCGGCTCAGAAAGAATAATGGCACTTGTCGACAGAATGGGACTTGATGAGACAACCCCCATTGATGCTAGAATGTTATCCAACTCCATAGAGGGAGCGCAGAGCAAGATAGAGAGCAATAACTTCAAGCGCCGTAAGCACGTTTTGTCTTATGATGATGTTATGAATCAGCAAAGAAGCATAATATATAAGCAACGTGCCGATGTTCTTGATGGCGGAGACGGCATCTCTGATACTATTAAGAAGATGATGCTTTCGAATATCAAGGAATGCGTTGCGGCTCATACCGCAGACGAGCTTGCGGAGAATTGGGATCTTGATGGGCTTAAGGCTAATCTACCTTACGTTTGCCGTGAAGACGATTTCAATTATACTCCCGAGGAGTTTGGGACACTTGCTCGCCAAGACATAAGCGAGCTTCTTGAGACACGTGCGCTTGAAAAGTACGAAGAAAAGGAAGAACTCTTTGGAAAAGAAGTGTTCCTCGAGGTGCAGAGGTCTATATTGCTTCGCAATGTCGACCTTGCGTGGATGGAGCACATTGATACTATGGATGACCTCAAGGGTATGATAAATCTTCAGACGCACTATGCCCAGAAGGACCCCGTCACCGAGTACAGAATAATCAGCGGTGATATGTTTGACGCTATGGTATCTGAGATACGCGATAAGACGGTAAGGACCATACTCTCCGTTGTACCAAAGGCGGCACAGCCTATAAAGCGTGTTCAGGTAGCCAATCCCGTTATGGCGGGATTTGAGGGTGGTGCGCAGAAAACTGCCCGCGTTACAATAAAAAAATCTCCCTCAGAAAAAGTGGGGAGAAACGACCCGTGTCCTTGCGGCTCGGGTAAAAAGTATAAAAACTGTTGCGGAGCGGCAGGAGCTTCTACTAAACAGTAAAACTTCAGACGGTACAAGAGCTTGACGCCGTTATGAGAAAGGAGAGCAAAAATGGGATTTGGATTGCTTTTGTGCGGATATATCTTTGCGTTTGTGGCAAACGTGGGACTTGGAGATTACGTCTTTGCGGGAATGCTGCTCGGAGGATTTTTGATGTTTTTGGGACTATGCGAGCTTCGCAAATACTGCCCGACCTTCCTGTATGCATTGATAGCAAACGTCCTGCTTTTGCTCTGTGCTTTTTATGAGACTATCGCGTGGGCAGAGCTTCAGCTTGGTCTCTCTGTCGGATTTTGCGAGCCTGTGGTGCTTAAGGCGTTTGACTTTATAGAATTTGGTGTCAACCTCATCTTTAATATATCAATGCTCTACGGTATAGCCGATATTTCTCGTCGCGTGGAATATCCGCAGACCAGAGAAAAGGCGTTCCGCAATATGATATTCGTGGGAGTGTTTAACGTGCTCCAACTACTTATGATGCTCCCAATATCCATATTTGACAGTGATAAATCCTTTTTTATGACGCTATTGATGATATTGCAGGTCATATACACGGTGTTCAATGCTTTACTCATATTCAAGTGCTATGCGATGATATGTCCCGCAGGGCAGGAGGATATGCAAAGAAAAAAATCCCGCTTCGCATTTATAAACAAATGGCATGAGGTGCAGGACGAGCGGGAAGAGAAAGCCATAGAAAGCACCAAGACATACTTTGAGGACAAGCTCAGGGCACGTCAGGAAAAGCTTAATTCTAAAAACAACAATAATCAACATAATAAAAAGAAACGCAAAAAATAATTCTGTGAAAGGAGGAGACGCAAATGCACGGCAGACTTTATAAAAATATGGGATTTTCACTTATGCCGTTTGCTTTTTTGTTGCTTTTTGAGCCCTCCTGGTCACTCCTTGACCCCCTACCTGATTTCATAGGTTATTTTTTGCTATGTATGTCTATAATCAACCTTGCGGATATTAATCCACGCATAAGCGAGGCGTTTTGCGGATTCCGTAAGGCATGTGTGTTGAGCATAGCCCGATTTGCGTCTATGCTGTTAGTCAATAAGCATTTTGCCTCGGGTGAGCAGACTATGGGCTCGTTAATATTCGTATTCGTGTTTGCGGTGTTTGAGATAACGGTGCTATTACCTGCGTACAAAAATTTGTTTGAGGGGCTTTTGTCCCTGGGCATATTTTACGACGGCGAGGCAGTACATAGAAAAAAGAGTGGCAGATCCGCAAATCTTACCGAAAAACTGTATGCCTTGACGGTGTTTTTCGTGATAGCCAAGACCGTCGTTTGCGCTCTCCCCGAGTTCACGGGACTTATATCTCATAACCCCTATGAATTTTTGACTATATTGAGAGCCATTGCCGTTATTCTGGTGACTCCACTGTCTGTGGTATGGCTTGTCAAAACACTCTCTTACTGCAAGCAGGTGAGGGCAGACAAGAGCTTTATATCAAATCTTGCCCACGCTTATCTTGAAAGGGCAGAAAGCACCCCGCAGTTTTATACGTTGAGAGTTCTCACAGTCGGACTTACCGCCTTATCCGTTTCAATAATTTTATCCATTGATTTTTATTCGGATAATATAAACCTGATACCAGACTTCCTTTTCTACGCTACGGTGCTGCTTTGCGCGATATATATAAAGGAATATTCGCCAAAGTGGAAATGGACGGCGGTTACCGCTACTGTCGGGGTGTTGATATCCGTGGCCGTTTGGCTCTCAACCAAGAGCTTTTTTGCACAGTATTATCCAAATGCCATAAGAAAAGATCTCGGAGCGTACTACGCGTATTATTCTATGCTCGCTCTGTATATAGTCGAGTCTGTGGTGTTTATTGTGACAGTTGCGCTCGTGTTGCTTATTATACGCGATATTTATAAAAATCACACCGACATAGTGAAAGCCGCATCCCAAAAAGAATATGCCTTAGAAAGCCGTAAATTTAAGGCTTGTGGTATTGTCTGCTCTGTGATGACGGTTTTGTCGGGACTTGGCAATATATATTATGTGTGGGCGCTGCCTTTTTACGATAACGGCAGATTTTTCTCATACTCGGCAATGATATCTGGCGCTATAAACATTATCTTCGCCTTTGCGGTATGCTATCTTATCAGTAGCTTAAAGGATTCTGTAAAGCATAATTACAGAATGTACACCTAATCAATCTTTACGGACGGAAAACATGAACATAGAGGAAAAATATTTACAGCTCAAGCGAGCGCTTTTTGATAAATGCTACGCATCTCTCAACGAGATGCAAAGGGAAGCCGTTTATACGGTCAATGATCCTTTGCTCGTTCTTGCGGGCGCAGGTAGCGGAAAGACTACCGTGCTTGTAAAAAGGGTGGTCTTTATCGTAAAATACGGAAACGCATACTATAACAACGAAATCCCCGAATTTCTTGACGAGGAATACATAAAAGAGATGCAAGATGCTCTCGCGCAGGACGGAACGTCTGCGGCAGAGGATATGTTGCAGGATTTTGCTCTGTCTCCTTGTCCCCCTTACAGAGTTCTCGCCATAACCTTTACCAATAAAGCGGCAAATGAGATAAAAAACAGACTGTCAGCGGCACTTGACGACGAGGCGGCGGCAAACGATATATGGGCAGGCACCTTCCATTCGGTATGTATGCGTATTTTACGTGTAAACGCCGAAAAGATAGGCTACAAGCCGCAATTCACCATATACGATGCGGACGACACAAAAAAAGCAATAAGCTCGGCTATGAAGCGTTGCTATATAGACGAGAAGAACTTTCCTGTCAAGAGCGTGATGACTGCTATAAGTCACGCAAAGGACAGATTGCTTTCACCCGAGCAGTATGCGGCAGAGGTAGGTTCGGATTTCAGACTTTCCAAGATTGCTAAAATATACACGGAATATCAAAGCACACTCAAAAGCTCAAACGCTATGGATTTCGACGATATAATTATGAATACCGTGCGCCTGTTCAGACAGGAGCCTGATATTCTTGATTTTTATCAAAGAAAATTCAGATACGTGTGCGTTGACGAGTATCAAGACACCAACGAGGCGCAATTCGTCCTCACTTCTATGATAGCGGGCAAGCATCGCAATCTTATGGTGGTTGGAGACGACGACCAGTCAATATATAAATTCAGAGGAGCGACTATCGGCAATATTCTCAACTTTGATACTACCTTTTCAGATGCCAAGGTCATAAAGCTTGAGCAGAATTATCGCTCGACCTCTACCATTTTGGACGCCGCCAATGCCGTTATAGCAAACAATAAGGGCAGAAAAGGCAAGAATCTGTGGACCGCGGGAGCTAAGGGTGAGAAGATAAAAGTAATACGCCTTGATGACCAGAATCTCGAGGCAAAGGAGATAGTCGACACAGTATATAAAGCGGTAGCAAAGCAGGGCAGAAAATATAAAGATTTTGCTATCCTTTACCGAAACAACGCACAATCAAGCAGTATCGAGCGCGCGCTTGCCAAGAGCGCTATTCCGTACAGAATGCTTGGCGGCGTAAGATTCTCCGACCGTAAAGAGATAAGGGATATCGTCGCATATCTTCAGCTTATCGCCAATCATAGCGACAAAGAGAGGCTTTTGCGCATAATTAACGAGCCCAAGCGTAAGATAGGAGAGAGAACTATCAGTGCCGTGGCTCAGATAGCGGCGGAGCAGGAATGCTCTATGTTTGAGGTCATTGAAAACGCGAGTGAATATACGGCTCTGTCGAGGAGCTCGGATATTCTTGAAGGCTTTGCACAGCTTATAAACGCTCTTACCGTAAAGGCGGCACACCTGAGCCTCCCCGACCTATTTGACGCGGTGCTTGAGGAAAGCGGATACCGAGATGCCTTGGTTGCCGCTGGCGAGGAAGAAAAAGACAGACTTGATAACCTTGACGAATTTAAGTCAAGCATCATAGAGTACGTTAACAACAATGAAACGCCCACGCTTATGGGATTCCTTGAGGAAAACGCTCTTGTGGCGGACGTAGACAGATATGATGATACTGCCGATGCCGTGGTTCTTATGACTATACATAGTGCCAAGGGACTTGAGTTTCCGATAGTAATGATCCCAGGATTTGAAGATGGAATTTTTCCGGGCATGCAGACTATGGTGGGTAGCGACGAGGACATGGAGGAGGAGAGAAGACTTGCATATGTTGCGCTCACTCGCGCCAAGGAGCAGGTGTATATCCTTCACACAAAGTCAAGACTTCTCTACGGACAAACGCAGTATAATCCGTTATCTCGCTTTGTGACCGAAATACCCGAGCTATACGTTGAAAGACGTGCTGACGATTATAACGGAATGTACGGCGGCGCCAAAAACAGTGGAGCCAAGGTGTATTTCAGAGATACGGAATATTACGGCTCATATGGCACTGCAAAACAGGTTAAAAAGACTGTCACTGTAGGAGACGAGGCAACGGTAGGCAAGCCTATATTTAATAAAAAAAGAAATGAGCCCACGGAGACCTTCTCTCCGGGAGACAGAGTTAGGCATATGACGTTCGGCGACGGAGAAATACTTTCCGCGCGGTCAATGGGTGCAGATGTTCTGTATGAGGTCATGTTTGACACCGCAGGCACCAAAAAGCTTATGGCGACCTATGCCAGACTAAAGAAAATATAAAAAAGCAGGTTGGCCAGCCAACCTGCTTTAACATTGTCTTTATTTAAGACCTTTTAAAAACTTTGTGATACCGTTGTTTACGCTGCTTACTGTGGATGCAAAATACGAGCTCAAGCCCTGATTCGCATTTACGTGAGTAAGAGTAGGAATGAGGTAACAGATTCCAGAGGATCCGCCGACACCATTGAAGGTCTGACCGAAGTCTGTGCAGACGCTATTCCAGACGATATTAAGCATAGCGGCATCATCAGGCATATCCGCAACCTGCTTGCCCAGAAGCTTTTCGTAATAAGTTATCTTGACGGGCTCTGCGTAATAAGCAAGAAGCTCAAGCGTTTCACCAACCATAGTGATATTCTTCGTATATGAGGGAACCGTTATGTATCCGCCCCACTGAAGTCCGCGATATCCCGCGTCCTTGCCCTGCTCAACGTCATACATAGGATAGGGAAGCACACCAAACTCTAAGTTATAATCAAGGAAGTCATCAAGAGAGATGGTAGCTGCAAACTGCATCAGAGTTCTTTCCGATGTGAGAGGCACATTGGGGTTACCAGTTTTCTGATAATCAAAGTAAGAGCTATTTGATTTTGCAAGGTTCTTTATCTTATTTACAAGAATCTCTGTTCTTTCGAAGTTTCGGTCGCTATTAGCAACTACCTTGTAGTTGCCACTCTCGTCCATCTCAACCATGTTTACATCTGAAGCCTGAAGGATTCCGCAGAAGGAAACCCACTGGCAACCGGTGATGCCGTAAGTGTCCTCAACAGACTTTTTACCGTCACCGTTATCAATATAAACAAGGTTTGCAAGAGCGATTAGCTCATCCCAAGTCCACTCATAATCCTTTACAAGCTGATAAGCGGACTTATCAAGGCTTCCCTCGTACTGAGCCATCATTTTTTTATTGAATGCAACTACGTAAGTGTAGAGAATGTTATAGTCGCTGAATCCGAGATATTGATGTCCGTTGAGCTCAAGCGACTGCATAAATTCCTGGTTCCAGTATTCAGCATCAAGATCTATGGAATTAAGCTCGGTAAGGTCGTACAGATAACCCTCGGAGATAAGAGCGGACACACCACTATTAACGTGTGTTACCAAAATATCAAGCGAGCCGTCCTTGTTCTTTACAGCAGTCTTCAAAAGCTCGGTGTAGTTAGTGTGGTTGGTTCCCGAGGGGACAGAAGCTTTAACTATCTCTGCACCGAGATATCTCTGTATCTTAAGCTGACGGTTGTAGATAGCCTCAGCCATAGGGCTTCCGTCGTTCTTATCTTCTTCGATAATGTAATATTCGTTAGGGTTAGAGTCACCCAAAACGTACATATACACCTTACTGTTGTAATTTTTCTTGTCAATGTCGGGGAAGTAATCTACCGCGGAGCCATCGTCGGTCTCCTCCTCAAAGGTCTCTGATTCTTCCTCCTCTGAGTTACAGCCCACGAACATTGAAAGGGCGAGAACAAGAGTAAGGAGCAGCGTCAAAATTCTCCAATAGGGTTTCATTTTGCGTTATCCTTTCTGTATCTGGTTTTTGCTGATTTTAAATTTTGTTAAAAGATAAATTTTAAATTGAAACACAACAATAATTCAAAAAATGCAAACAAAAATTAATTGACACGATAATTATATCACGTCGGTCGCATTTTGTCAAGGGAAATTTTCAAAGAAGATATTAATAATATATAAATAGTAAAAGAATCTTCCCCTGAGCACTCATCTTCTATTAAGTAAATGAGAATATGCGGCACAACCCGATAGGGATATGCCGCAATATTTTCTTAAAATACCGTCTCTATTATCTTTGAGCAAGAGGGGGGAGAATATCTCCAGCTGTGAAGGTGTGATATCTTTTCACAGTCCACAAAATACTCAAGTCCCGATGACGCTACGTCGCCCTTGTACGCGTCTACGAGCACCAATTTTATTTTCATTCTCTCGGGAATAATACTTTTTATATATACAGCGGCGAGACGACCCACCGCGTCTCCGTCGCGCAAGAAAGGAATATCGTCGCGTATTTCTGCAAGTCCTGCGAGATTTGGTGTAAGCTCAACGAAAACCCCGTAGCTCTCAACACTTCTGATGATACCCGCTACAGTCTGCCCGGGGGCAAATAAGTCAGCGTTCTCCTGCCACGTGCCGAGAAGCTCTCTCATAGAAACAAAAATCCTGTCCTTCTCCTCGTCAATGGACTTGACCACAGTGTTTATGACCATTCCGCAGTAAAGTCTGTCACGTGGATGAGAAAAGCGCGAAACAGATATGCAATCCACGGACAACAAGGAAATTATACCGCAGCCTATGTCAACAAATGCCCCAAATCCCTCAAGATGAGTAACACGGGAGCAAATGATATCTCCGGGGATAAGATTAGATATGTAATTGCGCTTGCATTCCATTTGTGCCGCTCTGCGTGACAGATACGCCACGGGACGACCGTTTATCTCCTTTATAGATAGTACCTTAAAGCATATAGGCTTTCCGACGCGCGTTATAACGGCTATGTCCTTCATCTCCTCGCCGTCTTTGCACAGACAGACCTCTTCCTTTGGAATTATACCCGTAATCCCACGGAGGTCCACGTGAATATTCATATCCTTGTCGCAGAGAAGAGCGGTGCTTTCCATAATTATATCGTTGCTCATCGCGCGCTCGAGCCCGGATCTGCCCGATGCCAAAAGCTCGCGATTTTGCGGTGTTCCCAAAATAAGTCCCTCAGGCTTATACGTGTTTGCCATTCAGATTTTACCTCCGTACTTTTATGATATTTAAAATGAGCTCCCACGCTTTAAATTTATGATTGATAAACACCTAAATATCACACAACCGCACATTTTTGAGAAAAATATAAGAAAATGAAAAAATTTTTAAATATCATTTGAAAGCAAACACATCAAAAAAACGAGAAAAAACGAGAAAATGAGAGCTTTACAAATGATAAATCAAAAAAACGAAAAAAATTTCAAAAAAGGTATTGACAAACAAAATCCCTTGTGGTATAATATCCAAGGTTAAAAAAAGATTACTCATATTTTATTTGGAGGATGACAAAAATGTCTACATTTATGCAGAAAAAAGAGGCAGTTGTCCGCAAGTGGTATGTTATCGACGCAGCAGGTAAGCCTATGGGTAGAACTGCAGTTGTTGTTGCAGACCTTCTCCGCGGAAAGAACGCTCCCGAATTTACCCCCCACGTTGACTGTGGAAATTTCGTTATCGTTGTAAACGCTGACAAGGCAGTTCTCACAGGTAAGAAGCTTGAGCAGAAGTACTATCAGAGACACTCCGGCTACATCGGCGGCCTTAAGAGCGTACAGTACAAGAAGATCATGGCTGAGAAGCCTGAGTTTGCTATGGAAACAGCAGTTAAGGGCATGCTTCCCAAGAACTCTCTCGGAAGAGCAGCTTTCACCAGACTCAAGGTTTACGCAGGCGAAGCTCATAATCACGCGGCTCAGAAGCCTGAGACCTACGAGTTTTAATCTGAAGAAAGGAAGGAAGTAAAGTCATGTATACAAGTGCAAAGCCCTACTTCTACGGAACCGGTAGAAGAAAGAAATCCGTTGCTCGTGTAAGAGTATATCCCGGCAGCGGCAATATAACCATTAACGGTAAGAGCATAGATGAGTATTTCGGTCTTGAGACTCTTAAGCTCATCATCAACCAGCCCTTTGGCGTAACAGGAACCATGGGTAAGTTTGACATCGTTGCTAACGTAAACGGCGGCGGTATCTCGGGACAGGCAGGCGCTATCCGTCACGGAGTAGCACGTGCTCTCGTAGCCGCAGATGAGAACTACCGTCCTGCTCTCAAGGCAGCGGGATTCCTCACCAGAGACCCTCGTATGAAGGAAAGAAAGAAATACGGACTCAAGGGCGCTCGTCGTGCTCCTCAGTTCTCCAAGAGATAATTATTTTCTCAAAACACCCCCGAAAACACTGGGTTTTCGGGGGTTCTTTCTATCTGTTTGCCACGAAT
>CAJGCF010000023.1 GCA_904501865.1 uncultured Clostridia bacterium | reverse complement strand
ATGGTATCAACTTTAGAATTCAGAGCCTTGGTGGAAATGCGGATCTTCAAGAAATCTTTATTTTGCAGAATAACGGCAATTTCTTTAATGTCGATGGTACTCAGTGGAGCCGCACATACGGAGACCTTATAATAACCGAAGATGCTTTCCGCGACTGCCCCAATCTTGAGCGCGTTTATTTACATACAAATTCTTCCGGTACCGATACCCAGGGCAGGCCACAAGACGGTGGACAAATACAAATAAAACAAGGAGCTTTTGCGGGATGCGACAAATTAACAGACATTTATTTTTATCATCAAATAGACCTGAATAACGAAGCCGGATACACGGCGGAAGACAAGCTGATAATCGCGGAGGGAGCAATACCCGAGGGAGTTAGAATACATTATTTGATCGAGGAGCCACCGAAAAGAGCGTGGCGTGTTGAGTATTATTACGAATCCCGGAGACGATATAAGGTCTGCGAGCTTGCAAAGCGCATCAAACGTGTTTCTGTCGGTTTTGATAAAAAAGACGTTCCATACTATTATCTAAGAAAAAACATTACTCTCAACGGCGAAGAAATTGAAGTGGTAGATAGCATACATTTGCACAATGCTGACATTGTTGATGAGAATAATAACGTCTTGCCCGTGAATATCGAGCTTGAGCTTTATCCGACGCATTTTACCACAGTAGAGGGTATTAAGAATTTTTCCGACGGAAACACCGACTATAAAAAGACATCCTTTGAAGCTATCAACGGTTGCACCAAATCCGCGGTCTATGATGGGCGAGTGTTTTTGACGGGTAATCCCGACCTGCCGAACACGGTGTTCTATTCACACAGAAATCTCACGGGCGCGAACGATCCCGCGTATTTCGGTGTGTACAACTATTTCAATGACGGAGAGGGCAACACGCCTAACGTTGATGTTCTTTCGACTCCGTCTATGCTCATGGTCATCAAGGGTGATACGGTGCAGGACGGCAGTGTGTATTATCACGTCGGAGCGGATAATACCGATGAGCAGAGCATGCACATTCTGCCCAGGATATATCCGTCCACTCAAGGAGCGGCGGGACTTGGCTCCGCCGGGCGTCCCGTACCGTCGAGGCTTTCGATCAATTTCTTTGATGACCCCGTCTTTCTTTCAAAGCGAGGGCTTGAGGCTGTCGGAAAGGAGACTGTTAACCTTGAGCGCACTATTCAGCACCGTTCGTCAAATATAGACCGTTTGCTTATAAAGGAGGATCTCAGCTCTGCCAATATGACTGAGTGGAAGGGATATCTCGTTATATGCTGCAACGGACATATTTATCTTGCCGATTCGCGCTATATGATACAGCACAACGACGGCTCGTATCAATACGAGTGGTACTACCTTGAGGGCGTGGGTACATACGAAGATTATGCGCCTCGGTGGGCGTATTGGGTAGATGCTTGGCCATTGATGGTGAAGGAGGGAGTCGGTAACGTGACGCTTGATGAGTTTTTAACCCTTTCGGGCGAACGTGTGGGAGATACGTATGCGCTTCACTCTGCCAGAGATCTTGGTGACGGAGCTGTGATAATGTCCTCATCCATAAAGCACCCTTCCGATGAAAGCTACGTAATTGACCTTTATTACGCAGAGCAGGACGGTGTCAGATACGTTGTCGGAGTTAAGACTGAGGAAAAGGTGGGCGTCGGGGAGTTCTTCGGTGCTACAAGAGTGATCACTGTGGGCGAGAGGCTTATATTCGGCACCGCACACGGAGATATCTGTATAGTCAATACCGATCGCAGAGACGTTGAGACCGGCAGGATAGACCGTTCCTTTTACAGCTTTGCGGGTGTGGCTTACCGTTCCGGATGCTCGTTACGGCTTGACGATTGCGATATGAAGTCCTTTACCAAAAACACCTTATGCGGAACCACGACAGCGGTGTTCAAGATGGTGCCCGGTTCACACTGTAAGGTCAAGCTATCCTTTGACGGCTGCGTCTGGCAGGAGCTTGGCGAGGCCTTTAGCTCAAGGTTTGACTTTGGAGATATTCAGTTCTCGAATTTCTCCTTTACGGACAATTCGGACAATGTAGTCGTGCTCCCGGAGATCTCTCGCGGATGGGTGAGCAAGCAATATTATTTTTATTCGGATGGCTTCGAGGCGCCGTTCGGATTGTACGAGCTGTCGTATATCTACTATGCCTCAGGAAAAATAAGATATTAAGGAGGAGACATGGAAAAAATAAAGATAACGCCTGAAGAGCGGCGCAGGGTGTCTATAAAAAATGCCAACGACCGACCTAATGCTCGCGCTACGTACGGTGAGGCAAATATGGACTCAACGGGTACCAAGAATATGTTTGACCGGCCCTTTGAGCTCGCCGCGGATAAGCATAACGCCTTGTGCGACCGCGTTGCCGAGGACGAGGCGAAGGAGGAGCAGTCCTTTGCGGATATGAATGATCGATTGGACGAAGATGAAAAGACACTTTCAGAACACGGACAAGCTCTCGGTGAGCACGGGAAGGATATCGGTGAGCTCCAAAGTCAAATGGGAGACGTTGATGATGCCCTTGATGTTATTCTCGCAATACAAAACTCTTTAATGAAATGAGAGGTATGGAGGCGTGACAATAAATGAGTATAGCTGAAAAACTTAAAAAGATAGCAGAGAACACACCAAAGGTTTATGAGGGTGGAAAGAATTACGCGAGGGGAAATTGGGGGGGCAAGGCGACCCACGGATACATAGCAAACGCCGATGGCACTTATACCATTTCTACACTGGCACTCATAAACAACCTCGATTGGACGGCTGGGCAGTATATTGACATAGCATATGTGGCGTTTGTAGAAAATCTCGATAGCCTTAGTGGATTTGTAACAGAGGATACTTATACGCTCTTGAGTCCCGATGCAGATAGGATTGTAAGCAATAGGTTCGCAGAAAAAGAGCCTGCTGAGAGTAACGTAGTTTATCTTGGCGCAGATTGCTTTGCTAAGACCGACGTCAATCTGAAATCATCCATTGAAACTGAAAACGGAATGTCCTACGCACACTGCGTTGTCGCTCCCAATAAAACGAAATGGAATATATTTCTCAATGGATCCAATTCGGAATCTCAAAATCTTAACGTAGGCAAGGCTCGATACGTTGTGATAAAGCGCAGAGACAATAGAGGCGATACAGCAGTAAGGTTTTCTATTGGAACTAATACCGCCACAGGAAGATTAGCTATAAGCTATAAGACTAATACTGGCGGTAAATGGGTCGTATACGTGATAGACCTT
The DNA here is from genome assembly GCA_904501865.1 of uncultured Clostridia bacterium. Lineage (GTDB taxonomy): Bacteria > Bacillota > Clostridia > Oscillospirales > CAG-272 > SVTX01. The sequence continues at coordinate 17,450 of CAJGCF010000023.1, read as the reverse complement.
TTAGCTCATATCAACAGAATTTCCAATGTTTATAACAAAGGCGTGTTGGACGAGTATGATAGGTTTTGGGATAACTTTCAAGATTATGGCAAAAGGCGAAATTACTTCTATGCCTTTGCGAATTGGAACTTGGGAGCATTCAAACCTAAATACGATATTGCACCCCACAATTTAGAGGGGATGTTTATGATGTCCGAGATGGCGGTGGATTTGCCAGCATATTTAAAAGAAATTGGCATTAATATCGACTTTAAGAATGCAACCAATAGTGCATCAATGACAAATACATTTCGTGGGTGTAAGTTTACGAGAATCGGCGAAATAGATAGCACAATGTCAAATTTCTTAAACAGTACCTTTGGTTATTCATCGAACCTGAAAACGATAGATAAACTTATTTTGAGAGAGGACGGCTCACAGGGATTTACCAATGGTGCTTTTCTAAACTGCTCATCATTAAAACATCTCATTATTGAGGGTGTGATAGGTAAGAACGGGTTTGATGTTCAATGGTCTCCCAGACTCTCACACGATAGTATAGTTAGCATAATCAACGCTCTATCCGATACGACAAGCGGACTAACAGTAACACTTTCTCAACAAGCCGTTAGCGACGCTTTTGTATACATGGAGAACTTTATAGCACGTCCGGGTTACAATTCTGCGGAGTGGCTTGCATTGATAGCCACAAGGTCTAATTGGACAATATCACTTGTTTAATGGGAGGAAATTATGAAAACAAGAACAATACTATATGCCGATGAGGGCAAGGTGCTCACTAACGGTGAGATATACGGTAAGCAGATATTTCTTGCCGCGGGAACTAATGAAGAGCCATTTTACGAGATAAGCGAAGAAGAATATCTCGAAAGGGTAGCGGCTACGGAGGAGACAAATGAAGATAGTTCTACTTGATAACATAGGGAAGATCGGCATTGTGACCGAGTGGAAGCAGCTCATTGATGGGGATATGCTCGTCTTTGAGGTGGAATCTGAGGGCGAGCTCAGGATAGGAAAATATACCTATAAAACAAAAGAAGGGAAGTGTTACATTCCTCAGTATCATCTGCTCCTCGGTCAGAAGTCTAAAATAGAGTTTATTGACCACAAAAAACGCGTCTTTGATTGCGGTTATATCAGCAGGACAGGCAGCCGTCTTATGCAGATACACAACGACGTGGAGACTTGCCTTGTCAACTGCTGTGCCGCCTTCGACAAGCTTCAGGGTGAAGTCAATGAGCTTCGCGAAGAGAACAAGGCTTTGAAAACACAATTTGGAATTTCTATAAGATAGGAGGGAAATATGAAAAAATACATCTTATACATAGTAGCTATAATGCTTGTGATATGCATGGCGGCTTTTCCTTGCGCGGCTACCGAGACGTCTTCGGAGGTCGTTGTTGATACCACTGAGGAAACAGTTACGGAGACCGTCGTTGAGACGTCCGGCCAAGTGGGCGAGGATACGTCGGAAATGGTCACCGAGATGATCCTTGACAGCGAGGCGGCAAGTGAGATCATCGACGTGCTTGAGAACGCTGACTCGAAAGCACAGGCGATACTTTCAATAGCCGAAAGACTTGGCATTTCCGCAGAAGAGGCTGAGGCTATAGTCAACTCTATCATAGACGTAGGAGATAAGTATCTCGGTCAGAGTCAGTTGTGGATAGGCTTTAAGAAGGACATTCAGGATAATATGTCCTTTTGGGTCACTGTCATTGTGTGTATAGTGGCGGTGTTAGCAATAGTAGGCGGTGCTTTTATCTTGCTTGCCAAGACTAATCCGACAATGAATAAAGCTATGTTGGGCATGGATGCGTTTTTGAAAAGCGCGCGAAAATCAGAGAAGGCAAATTCGCAGACGCTTGGTGAAATGAGGCAGATAGTCGCTGACGCGGCGGCTAAAGAGGAGCTTTATGAAAAAATAATAGTCGAAAAGGATAATGCTCTCCTCGCTCTTTCCGAGCAGATAAAAGCGCTCGAAGGCTCTGCCGAGAAGGAAAGGAAAAATATGCTATTAGCCGAGTCCTATAATCTTCAGATACTAAAGCTTATATGCTCGCGGACAAGCCTTCCTCTCGCTGACAAGGCAGCCATAGACCTCTGGTATTCAAGGGCTATGGAGTCTCTTAAATCCGAGATGAGCGCCGAGGATATCAAAAAGATAGAGAACGTAGCGGTGACGCTTGACAATGTGGGTGAACAGAATGGCTAAAAGATACAAACGCTTCAAGTGGGCGCAGTACATACTCTTCGGGCTCTCGCTCGTCTCGTGCCTTGCGCCTCCCGTGATATCGGCTATAAGGCTTATGCCCTCTATAAAGACCACCGAGAGCAAATTCGCTCTCGGTGGGGTGGCGGTATTCTTTGCCGCTATGATAATCCTTATAGTTTGCCGCAATCTTGTGAGAAAGTTCATACATAAGCTTCCTTACGCATTAACGGTGATGATATCCATAGGAATTATGCTATTGCTTATGCTATGGATAAAAAGTATAATTGATGACGCTATTGCTATATTAGTGGTAGGTCTCATCGGCGCCGCCGTTGCTTTTGTCCTCGAGCTTGCGTCTATGTATTGCAAGTCCGCTGCGGATGAGGCCAAGGAAATGTATTACAGGGGGATAGATCAGGATGTTTGATTTGGATAAAGAAAACGGCTCTTCGAAAGAGAGCCGCAGAGAAGAAAGCTCATTCCGTGAGCCTACAAGAGAAGAACTAAAGACTCACAAGCAAAAAGAGCACAACCGTCGGCAAAAGACTCTGATGAAAGTCATAGGCGAGAATATGGCGTCTTACGCTTGCGTTCTTATTCTTTTCCTGCTCGTCGGTCTTATTTGGACTGATATAGGTCTGTTCGTTAATTTTACGAGCTTTATTACCGATGCGCTCGTATCCATAGTGCTTTTCATACTCGCAGACATCTGTATGGCGCAGATAGGAACCAAGGGCGGAAAGCTCGATGATGATTACCTTAAAGTTCACGATGAATATCTTACGCTGAGGGACACAGTCAGAAAAGCAGGCATATCACTTATGGATATGTTCTGTGACTGGCAGATAGACATTGAGTACGAGTTCTATATGCGCAGGCGGTGCAAGACCCTCAAAATAGAATATAAGACGTGGTCCGAGTCTTACAGCAAGATGGAGCTTGACGAGCTCAAGCGTATAATGTCCATTGATAAGGCTGCCAAGGTGTTCGCTCTGAATCAGGTAAGGCACATAGAGTTGACGCCTGACATACTTCTGACAGATGGAAGGGCACAGAACGAACGCGGCGGTGTCGGTCAGAGCGGAGAGGAGTACATAGCGAAGCATACTACCGGTTGGCAACACATACTGACGACGGCTTTGTTTGCTATAATCGCCGCGGTGCCTGTGTTTACACTCACAAATGACGTATCTGTGGGAAGGGTGATATACACCTTGTTCAAGCTGTCGATGATGTTCTACCGTATGTTCAAAGGATATAATCGCGGAGCGATGGGCTACAATACAGTAGAGCCCAAACATATCCAGGACAAAATTAAGTACTTGCATTTGTATCTTGAGTTCGTAGAGAAGAAGATGTATCTGAAGTTGAAGGAGAGATATGATTTCGCTTTTAGTGAAAGTGAGAGCTTGGATGAGACGGAGACGGAACACGAGCAAAAAAGTTAAAAAAAGTAAACAGATTTTTCATTAAAACTATTGACATATATTGGGTTTTGTGGTATAATAATATCAAGATAAGTTGAAATGTGTAAAAAGTAGGCACACAAAAAAGTGTTTGTGCCTAAAATGTGCCGACTTTTCAGAAAAACACAATATATAGTATTTTTTGAGGAAAATTTTGCCTATATTTAGTGCGGAGTAGGTTCTCTCCTTCTCCGCCATAAAGAAACGCAGAAAAGGATACAATTATTTGTTCCAATTCTGCGTTTTTTTATTGCTTTTTAGGTGTGTTTTCCCCTTTGAAAACATAAAAATCATATTTTTCGATAAAAGAGCCTATCTCACGAGAGTTTTTTCGCTTTCGGCGGATGGCCTCTTTTTTCTCTCATTGAAATTGCAGTGTTACTAAAATCTTGAATCATCGTTAAAATATGGTCTATTCATCATTCTCTATTGCTTTTTCGCTTGTCCCAAAAAGAGTAAAATCGCGCCTACCATTATAACTATCGCATATCCAAGAACAGGGTAGATATGTGGTAATGATTCAGGGAAATTTCCCTTTATCATAGCTCGCTCAAGTTCAACGGCGTGAACAAACGGTAATACATTCGCTATTTTGCCAAACGTACTGCCTACAAGCTCAAGATCAAACCACACACCTGAAAGCCACGCGGACAGATTTGTAAGAAGTGCACCGCAAATGCCGCCGACTTGCTTGACATTGAATACGCTACCGCATAATAGCCCAAGTGCAACATAAAAAACGGCAATGGGTACTATCATCAAGATAGCATATATAATATTTATTGTAATTGGTAATCCGAGAGCGATAGCAATAAGATAGCACATTGCACTTTGCGCTATTGCTATCGGAATAATAGGCAACATATATCCCAAGATATAATCAGACGATTTAAGTGGTGTAGTATATAATCTTTGCAACAGAGAGCTTTCTCTGTCTTTGGCAATCAATGTAGCTGAAAAGAGTGTCAAAAACGATAGACCAAATACCGTAATTCCCGGGGTCAGACTTTCGATTTCAAATAATTTAACGGGCACATTGGCTTGTATTGCACTGAGGAGTAACAACAAAACAATAGGAAACCCCAATCCAAACATCAAATTTAAGGGATCGCGTAAAATTTCATTTGCACATCTTTTGGCAAATGTGAACATTCTCATATTCTTGCCTCCTTTACAATCGAAATAAAGGCGTTTTCAAATTTATCCGTAGCTGTCATTTCCATAAGTTTATTTGCCGTTCCAATAACCAATAGTTTTCCGCTCTTCATGATACCAATACGATCAGAAAGTGCTTCGGCTTCTTCCATATAGTGAGTTGTAAGTATGATTGTTACTTTACCTTTCAAAGCGCGAATTATGTCCCACAGCTCACTCCGTGCAATAACATCAAGCCCCAATGTGGGCTCATCAAGAAACAAAATTGATGGCTCGCTTATTAGTGCCATAGCAATACTAACTCTACGTTGCCATCCACCAGAAAGTTTTCCTGCTTTTTTTGAAAGAATATCATATAGGTTGAATTGCTCCGAGAGCTCCTTGATTTTTGCTTGGTGCTTTTTCTTTGAAAATCCGTGAATACCACACATAAGCTCCAAGTTTTCTTTCACAGACAAATTGGGAGCCACTGCGGTTTCTTGCGGTGAAACACCTATAACACGTTTTACATTTAATTCATCACGAACTACACTAGCCCCCCCAACAAAAGCATCTCCGCTTGTTGGCTTTGTAAGGCAAGAAAGCATTTTGATCGTTGTTGTTTTACCCGCTCCGTTAACACCGAGCAACGAAAATAATTCACCCTGCTCAATTTGTAAATTCAGTTGGTCAACAGCCACCAAATCTTTGTACTTCTTAGTTAGATTGATCGTATTTATGGCTTCCATAACTATCCTCCAAAGGCGTAGATTTACGAATGTAATTATAGCATATCCTTTCAAAAATACAACATCATGTAACTAATCGGTAGTTTTTGATTGTTAATCGGTAGTTTTGACAACCCATTATTAAAATTGAATCCGCTTTACTCAAAATGCATCCGCTTTTAATTTTGTATCCTTTTCCTAGTCTACTCACAACAAAAACAGAACTTTTGTCTACCAAAAGTTCTGTTTTTGTTTATCCAAGCCGCAGGCCTGGCATATCATCACGACGCAGTCGTGTATATCATCAGCCCCTTTGGGGCTGTATCTCGTCACGCGCCAGCGTGCATCTTTTCTGCTAATTGATGTAAGGAACGCAGTGACGGAATAGCGAGCCTTCGAGCGTCTATACAAGGCTCCGCCTTGATTTATTTACGAAAGTGTGATATAATAAACTCACTGATAAATAAGAATTTGACGAGGTGATTAAAATGATAGATATTACTGCTTGGATGAAGAAATTCTTGCAGACATTAAATGAGACTTTTACAAACTGTGTATGGTTCGTTGGTTTGCAAGGTAGTTACGGTCGTTGCGAAGCAACAGAAACAAGCGATATAGACATTGTCGTAATACTCGATCAACTGTCCGTCACGGATATTCAAAAATACAATGCAATGTTAGATACCCTTCCTAACAGAGAACTGATTTGTGGCTTTGTTTCGGGCAAGGAGGAGCTTTTGAATTGGGAGCCTTCCGACCTTTTTCAGTTTTATTATGACACAACCCCTATACAAGGTAGTCTTGATGAATTCCTTGCGGTGATCGATGAATCTGCTGTCAACAGAGCAATTAAAATCGGTGCTTGTAACATCTATCACGGATGCGTTCACAATATGCTGCACGAAAAGAGCAAAGATATTTTGAAAGCGTTGTATAAATCCGCCTCTTTTGTTGTGCAAGCCATCGCTTTTAAGCAAACGGGCAGATACATAAAACACAAAAGTGAATTGCGAGATGTTGTTTCAACTGATGAACGACTTATCGTTGAAACGTTATTATATTTAAAAAATGGTGGAGAGGTAGATTTCAATTTGATGTCCGAAGCATTGTTTGCTTGGTCAAAGAAATGCATTTTAGAAAATAGTTAAACAAATTCCAATTTGTTGAGTAGCAGTGGTGCACCTTTCTTCGTGGGATGGAATCAACATCAATAATACCATTGGTTATACATAGAGGATAATGCTTCTTTCTTGTGTAACATAAGAATTAAAATGCTGTTGAATTTGTAGGTGCTAACATAATCTGCATCTTTTCAAAAAAGATGCACGATAATTTCTTCGTCAACATTGTCCAAGAAAGGCGGAGTGTGATATAATAGGGACAACACATTTATATACAAAATTTAATATTTTTTGGATAAAAAACTGTTGTCCCTATATGACGCGCCAAAAGGGCGTGTTCAAATAGGGACAATATTTTTATTCAATTTTTGTGTTACGACGCCCGCGCCTGCGGCATTTGCGCCGCATTCAGCATATTTTCAATGAAAATACCGTATCCCGTGGTGGGATCGTTTATCATAACGTGAGTTACCGCACCGACCAGCTTGCCGTCTTGAATAATCGGGGAGCCCGACATTCCCTGAACTATACCGCCTGTTTTTTCAATAAGTGCGGGGTCCTTTATATTGATGACAAAACATTTCGACGTCTCGGAATTTTTGTCGATAGATGATATTTCTATCTTATATCTTTGTTTTTGACCGTTATCAAGGGTGCAGACTACGTATGCATCGCCCTCTCGAACCTCGTCGCGAGTGCCTATTTTGACCGTCTCACTGCAATTCGAGGGAATCTCGCTGAATTTACCGTACAGTCCGCAGTAGGTGTTTTGAGTAACCGTGCCTGTTTCGTTCGTGCCAAAGTAACCCTTGATCTCACCGGGTACGCCGCACACGCCTTTTTTAATGGCATTTATTGTGACGTCCATAACTACTCCTTGACTCATAGGTATCAGCTCGCCGGTTTCACTGTCGCATATACCGTGACCGAGTCCGCCAAAGTCTTTGGTCTCGGGAATTATAAAGGTCACCGTTCCTATGCCCGCTCCGCTGTCCTTCACCCAGACGCCCGTTTTATACCTGCTTTCGCTTTTGGAGTAGGCGGGAACAATGCTTACTGTTTTTTCAACTCCGTGTCTTACGTAAGTAAGACTTATCTCTTTTCCATTTGAACTCTCAACCGTGTCTGTAAGGTCAGATGCGCATTTGAGCTCCCGTCCGTTGACCTTGGTAATAACGTCCTTTGCCCTTATTCCCGCAAGATAGGCGGGGTTTTGGGCTTTGGGGAGGTCATCGATGTCGTAGAAGCCGACCACGACCACTCCCTCGGTGTTGAATTTGACTCCGAAGGGAACACCGCCGAGAATTACCTTCATATTTTTATAATCGACTTGATTTTTTGCCGCCGCGCCCGTGACAGTAAAGAGTCCCGCGCAGAAGCTTATCGCAAGCACCAAGCATACGACAAGAGAAAGCGCTCGGTGCGGAATGTTTTTGAATTTATTTTTTATCATGTCTTTTTTTCCTTTAATGAAATTGCGCCGCTTCAGGCCGCATTATTATTTTTGTCGCTGAGACTGAATTTAATGTGTAACAATAAATGAAATGAAGTTGACAATTTGTAATTTTGTGATAAAATTAGTATTGACGGAATTTAGATTAAAAATCTATTATTTTTGCAAAGGAGGCAGACCTTTTTATGAGTTATCAGGAAAAATATTCTTTTTTTGAAATATCTCATAGTGATACGCTGCGCTTTCGCCGTATAGTTTTGGACGTTATGGGAGAGGCGTGTCGAGTGTCTGATGAAAACTCCTCCGCAGGAATCGGAACTCTTGGTGAAAAGCAGATGCACGCGGCGATAAAGCGCTTTATATGTCCCGACTGTCAAAAGCACGAGGTAGTCATCGACGGCTCGAAGGGCTGTATAAATTCGGGCGCGGATACCAAAGATAATGAGAGAAAAAAGAGACGCTTCGTTGCTGATATCCTTGACCGAAACACCATATATGAAATACAGACGGGGCAGTTTGCTCCTCTCAAAAATAAGATATCCTGGGTGCTTGAGAATACGAGCTATAATATAGTTGTTATTCACCCCATAGCAGAAACAAAATGGATAAATCTTATAGATTCCGAGAGCGGAGACATCAAAAAGCGTTACCGTTCTCGTGTGCGCGGAAAGATAAACGACATAGCGTCCGAGCTTTACGCATTTGAGAATTTTATAGATTGCCCGCGCTTTTCATTAGTCATTCTCATTATGGAGGCGGAGCAATACAAGAAAAATATTGCAAAGACGTCGCGCTCGCGTCCGAGATATAAAAAATACGAGCTTATACCCGTCAATCTCCTTCGAGCTCATATATTCAAAGGAGTAGAGGACTATAAGATATTTGTGCCCGATACGCTCCCCGAAATTTTTACAGTAAAGCAATATTCGGAAAAAACGGGGATTCGCGGAATAGAGGCATATTCTATAGTGAAGACTCTCTGCCATATAGGTCTTTTGCGGGTAAACGGAAAGATTGGTCGAGCCGTAGCGTATAGCCGAGGACTTTGATATATAAACAAGGGGCTGGGTCATTTAGATGCAGAATGCGTGGTTTGGTTCTCGTAAGCACACAAGGGTACGCCGGAGAGCCAAAACGCGATAAAAAGCCACATAAAATGTCGAAATCCGCCGATTTTTTCGGCGGATTTCGACATTTGAAAGACAAAAACTATATTTTTAAGTTGTTTTTTGTGTAGGCTAATAAAAGTGGCTTTTGTTCTGCGCTAAATGAAACAGCCCCTTTAAGCTTTATTTTCAATTATAGGGTCAAAAAATTCTCTTAAGTGGTCAATATATCCTTGCTGGTCTACCACAAAGGCGAGACCGTGTCCCGCACCCTCTACCGTCACGAATTTCTTTTTCGGTGCTACGCACGCATTGTAGTTTTCAACGCTCATCTCATAAGGCACGAAATCGTCTTTGTCGCCGTGGAAAAACACGATAGGGAGTCGACATTTTTTCATTGATTCTATAGGAGAGGTGAGGTCGGGGTCAAAGTTGCCGAACAGCCTTGCACCGAGACGGACAAATGGATAGAGTAGGTCTGCGGGGAGCTTCATTTCACGCATGACCTTCTTAACAATGGCCTTGGTTGACGTATATCCGCAGTCCGCGACCGCGCCCACGACGTTTTCTGGAAACTCGTGCGAGGAGCACAGCATAACCGTGGCTCCACCCATAGATACTCCGCCGAGAATTATCTTGGCATCAGGATCTATTTCGGATAAGACAAGGTCTACCCACTTGTGACAGTCTCTACTCTCGTATATCCCAAACGTTATAACGTGTCCGTCGCTCTCGCCGCTGCCTCTGTGGTCAACGATAAGAGCATTATGTCCAAGCAAAAAGCAACGCGCGATGCCGCCGCAAAGGTCTCGCTCCGAGTTTCCGCGATATCCGTGGAACAGTATCTCGATGGGAGCACCCTTGGCATATTCATAATATTTTCCGCGCAAGGTAAGACCGTCGAAGGAGCGCACTGACACGTTTCTGTGTGGCATAGCGCGCATCTCGAGAGTCCATTTTACCATTATGTCGCGGTGCTCCTCGTATATCTCGCCGTCGGGAATAGATATTTCGTCTGTTTTCTTTCGGGTAGGGGAGTAAAACACCTTGAGAAAGCACACAAGCGAGATGGCAAATGTCGCCACGAGCAAGAATGCGATTGTTGAAAGAGTTATAAAGAGGGCAATCATAAAACACCTAAAAAATTGATTAATGAAATGATGCTTATTGCTCAGCTGCGTCCTCGGCAGCCTTTTTGGCCTTGTCGTATTCAGTGTCAGCATGTTTGCGCGCCTCGTTAAACTCGGTCATTACTGCTGTGTTGAGCTCCTCGTCGGGCTCGTCATCATTTTGTTCTTGGGCTTTTTTTGCTTCGCGAGCCATTTTTTCTGCTTCGCGAGCGGCTTTTCTTGCCTCGTCCTCTGCCTTTAGCTCGGCGAGCTCAGCATTTATGACGTCAAGCTTCTCCAAGGTCTCGGAAAGACGCGCCGTGAGTGCCTCGGGGTCCTCGACCTCAAGGTTTTTGAGCTTTGTATAAGCAAGCTTTCCAAGCACCTTGTATTCGGTGTCCCTTTGAGCCTCCTTATTAGCTATTTTTATTTTAAGTGACGCGGTATCGGAGAGTTCTCTGGTCTTTGCCGCCGCCTTGTCGGCAAACTCTCCAAAGGATTTTTTGAAATCGTCCCATTTTGACATAATTTATATCTTCCTTTCAGTAGGGTTATTACTAATACTAATTATATAATTGTTTTCACGCGATGTCAAGAATATTGAGAAAATTAATTTGCCAACACCCTTATTTGAATAAATTGACATATAAAAAAAGGCATTTTTTTGCTTGGATGCGGAAGAATAATATCAATATATCCAAAAGGACGGGGAAGAAAAATGAATATTGAAAAAAAGACTTATAAAAAGTATGCAGACGCTCACGCTCCCGCCTCTCCGCTCATAAAGGACTGCATATGGGCGTTTTGCGTAGGCGGAGCTATTTGTACTTTAGGACAATTTTTACTGTTTTTATACGGTGACATAGCAGGAATGTCGGAGAAGGACGCGGGCACGCTCTGCTCGGTGACATTGGTATTTATCGCGGCACTGTTGAGCGGACTTGGTTTGTTTGAAAAGATAGCAAAAAGAGCGGGCGGCGGAACTCTCGTACCCATAACGGGATTTGCAAACTCCGTCGTGTCTCCTGCGATAGACTCAAAGGCAGAGGGGCTTATCCTCGGTGTCGGGGCAAAGATATTTACCGTAGCGGGTCCTGTTCTGCTTTACGGAACGCTTGCGGGAGCGGTCTTTGGAGTCATATATTTTATAATGGGACTTTTTTAAAGAATAATGGGTTGCCTCAATTAGCGCAGAACCAAAGTCACTGAATAGGCAAAAAGTAAAAATCCCTAAAAACAATTTTTTGTCTTTTTCAATGAAGAACCCCGCCGATTTTTTGTCGGCGGGGTTCTTGGCTTTTATATATCGTTTTTACAGACGTCCTCAAGGGACTCTCTGCGTACGGCGACGTAGTCTGAGCCGTCCTTTAACATTACAACAGGGGGCTTTGGTAATCTGTTGTAGTTTGACGACATTGAGTAGTTATACGCTCCTGTGGTCAGGACCGCTATGATATCTCCTCTCTTTATATCAGCGGGGAGAATTACATCCTCTTGTATAAGGTCTCCACTCTCACAGCACCTGCCAGCCAGAGTGCACTTAAACGTTGGAGCGTCCGAGGTCATTCTGTTTGCAAGGCATACGGTGTAGGAGGATTTGTAGAGTGCGTATCTTGGATTGTCCGCCATACCACCGTCTATAGAGACGTAATTTTTGTATCCGGGGATACGCTTTACCGTTCCCACGGTATATACGGTGAGTCCTGCGTCGGCAACTATGCTTCGGCCGGGCTCCATACGTATAGACGGTACGTCTATGCCATGTCGTGCGCAAACTGCCTTTACGTGCGCCGCTACCTCAAAAATGTTAGAAGAAATGTCTATTTCCGGATCACTTTCAAGGTATCTCACGCCGTATCCGCCGCCAAGGTCGAGCTCACGGGTGACGAATCCATACCTTGATTGCATCAAAGCAATGAATTCAAGCATTATCTCGGAGGCGCGCAGAAAAACGTCAGAATCAAAGACCTGCGAGCCTACGTGACAGTGAAATCCCATAAGCTCTATGTTATCAAGTCCCATAGCATATTTTGCTATCTGCTCGGCTTGTCCCGTCTCAATAGCTGAACCGAATTTTGAGTCTACCTTTCCCGTGGCGACCGCCTCGTAGGTGTGAGGGTCTATACCCGGCGTGAGGCGGAGAAGTATCTTCTGTCTTGTGTTTTTTTCTTTTGCTATTCTGTCGATAGCATCAAGCTCCTCGACGTTATCCACAACGAAATATCCGACTCCCTCGCTTATGGCGTAGGAGATATCAAAGTCGGTCTTATTGTTGCTGTGAAAATATGCCTTCCAGAGAGGGAAGCCCACAGAGGCGGCGGTGTACAGCTCACCCGAGGAAACGAGGTCTGTTCCAAGCCCCTCCTCCATAATTATTCTGTACATCTGACGGAAAGAAGCCGCCTTGCTGGCGTAGAGGGGATAAGAGCCCTCGCCAAAGGCATTTGCCATAGCGTCTCTGTACGTGCGGCAACGCTCGCGTATCCTGTTCTCGTCCATAACGTAAAGCGGAGTGCCGTGCTTTTGCGCGAGCTCGACCGTGTCGACACCGTCAATACACAGGTGGTCGCTATGGTTTACAGACAGATTGTTACAAATAAGATTTTTCATTTTTACAAAGCCTTTTCAGTCGTTTATCATACTGTACATATCATAAAGCCCGGCGCTCTTACCCATAAGGAATTCTGCCGCGGCGATAGCGCCCTCGGCAAAAAGAGAACGGCTGTGAGCCTCGTGCTTGAGGGTAATGGTCTGGGTGTCCGTGCCCACGATGACCTCGTGCTCACCCACGATATTGCCCATTCTGATGGCGTGAACGCCTATCTCGTCCTTCATTCTCTTTGCCTGACCTTGACGGCCGAAGGTAAAGAATGCCCTATCGCGAATCTTTTGTATCTCACGCGCAAGGAGAAGTGCCGTTCCACTCGGGGCATCGAGCTTGCGGTTGTGGTGCTTTTCGATTATTTCGATATCTGCGTCGGGGAATGTCTTTGCGGTGGTTTTTGCAAGCTCGCACAAAAGCGCGATGCCGAGAGACATATTCGCTGAATGGAAAAGGGGTATTTTCCGAGCGGCGTCCTCTATTATTTTTGTCTCCGCCTCATCGTGTCCCGTGGTCGCCAAAACTACGGGAATATTTTTCTCACACGCGTACGCGAGTAGCTTTTCTGTCGCCGTATGATGTGAAAAATCTATGATACAATCCACGCTTTCCTTGACGGCAAAGATATCCGTGTACGTGGGTATCCCGAAAACGTCCTGAGATGTGACGTCACAGCCTGCAACCAACTCTGCGCCGCGATATCCGTCAAGAGCCATTTTTTTGACCTCGGCGCCCATTCTGCCGCCGATACCGTTTATGAGTATCTTCATTTCATAAAGCCTTTCAATTTTATTTAGATAAGGTCAAGTTCCTTCATTATCTCGATCATTTTTGCCTTGTGGTCGTCCTCCATCTCGGTGAGTGGAAGTCTTAGACTGTTCTCACAGAAGCCCATTTCTGCCATAGCCGCCTTTGCTGGAATAGGATTGACCTCACAGAACAGAGCGCCGATGAAGGGAAGGAGCTCAAGCTGATCCTTGCGGCTTTCGGCAATATTACCATCAAGGAAATTATGACAGAGCTTGCTTGTAGCGCGAGGCATAGGATTTGAGAGCACCGAGATGACTCCCTTGCCGCCGAGGGCGAGAATAGGAATTATCTGGTCGTCGTTACCCGAATATATATCCATCTTGCCGTCTACAAGTCTTGCAAGCTCGGCTATCTGGGATATATTGCCGCTTGCTTCCTTGATAGCTACGATGTTCTCGTGCTTTGCAAGAGCCGCTGCGGTCGTGGGCAGGATATTACAGCCTGTGCGCGAGGGCACGTTGTAAAGTATAACGGGCTTTGTGGAAGCGTCCGCGATAGCGGTAAAGCTCTTGATAAGACCCTTTTGAGTTGCCTTGTTATAATAGGGAGTTACAACGAGCACGGCGTCCGCACCTGCCTCGCAGGCAAATTTTGTCATTTCTATGGCGTAATCTGTGTCATTTGAGCCTGTTCCCGCTATTACGGGTATTCTTCCGGCTACCGTGTCGACCGCGAATTTTATAGCTTCCTTATGCTCCTCATCGGTCAATGTAGAGGCCTCACCCGTGGTTCCGCACACGACGATAGCGTCGATGCCCTCGGATATCTGCCATTCAATCAGCCTTGCAAAGCTCTCGTAATCTATTTTATTATCCTTAAATGGAGTTATTATCGCAGTAGCCGCACCTGTAAATACTGTTTTTTTCATAATTTGTATCCTCCGATATTTGTGTTTTTCAGACGACGTAAAAAAAGCAGGGAGCATGAGCGCCCACTGCTACCGGGTATGCCTCACAATAAAAATAGCCGTCAAAAACGGCCAACCTTTACTCCCGAAGCATCGAAAAGTAGTGGATAGCACTCCGCATTTCTGCGACAGCATAACGGATGTTATTCCGTTGTGCCAGAAAACCCTTTGCGCTTGGGGATTTCCTTCGGCACCGAATCCTTTCACCGAAGCCAAGCCTGCGCCGGCTTTATCACAACGGATACTGATATTCAAGTGCGCCTCTATCGTCTTTTTGTCAGTATAACACAAAAAAAATCCCTTGTCAATATATTTTGTATACATTTTATATTTTTTAAATATTTTTTAAGTCATTTTTCGCCTCCGTGGTATCAACTTATGGTCAAAGCCTACAATATGACGGGAAAATTGAGTTGGCTTTTGATTATTTTGCTGTTTTTTGATAAAAGTTGAAAAAGCTATTGACTTTATCGCTTTAGCGTGGTAAAATGATAAAGTGAAAAGAAACGGCTTTACCAAATTACTGTATTTACGGAGGAATTTGAGATGAAACCCACTATCACCCCTGAAGCTCACGAGCTTTTCAAAGCGGTATTGAGTCTTAAGACAGAGGAGGAGTGTCTCGCATTTTTTGAGGATATATGCACGATCAAGGAGATACAAGACCTGTCGCAGAGACTCCTTGTGGCAAAAATGCTCAACGCGGGCGAGAAATATCAGAAGATAGAGGAGATAACGGGCGTGAGCACTGCTACCATCAGCCGAGTAAACAAGTGCCTGACTTATGGAAGCGGTGGCTATAGACTCGTGCTCAAGGAGCTCGAGGAGCAAAATTGAAAGCATAGCAGCTGAAAGGATAGCCTTTTATGAATTTTATGGAAACTGTCTTGAACAAAAGTGAGAGGACTGCATACGAGCTTGGTGCGCTCTACGAGAGATACGGATATTCCCAATACAAAATGAGCAAATTTGAGGAATACGACCTTTACGTGCGAAACAAGAGCTTTCTTGTGTCAGACCACATAATAACCTTTACTGACACCGACGGAAAGCTTATGGCGCTAAAGCCCGACGTTACGCTCTCCATAGTAAAGAACAGCAAGGATAGCACGGACGGCGTCCGCAAGGTGTATTATAATGAAAACGTCTACCGTGTGCCAAAGGGAGCTCTTTCCTTTAAGGAGATAATGCAGTCGGGACTTGAGTGTATTGGAGATATCGATGATTATTGTGTGAGTGAGGTCTTGACTCTCGCTGCAAAAAGCCTTGAAAAGATATCCCACGATTTTGTGCTTGATGTCTCGGATATGAGTATAATATCAGGGATAGTTGATAGCTTGTCACTCAGCCGAAAGGGCAGAGAGGATGTGCTGGTCTGCATAGGCGAAAAAAATCTGCACGGAATCGACGCGGTGTGTCGCGCCGAGGGTGTAGACGGCGCGCGCGCTCAAACGCTCAAGGAGCTTGTCTCAAGCGAGCTTGACTGTGAGAAAATGCTGAGCATACTCAAGGATACTGAATGCGCAGACGAGGCTAGAGCCTTGGCAAGTATAATAGAGGTACTTGCGTCGGAGCTTGGCGCGAGAATACGCATAGATTTCTCGGTCATAGCCGATATGCGTTATTACAACGGCATAGTGTTCAAGGGCTTTGTCAGAGGAGTGCCCACGGCGGTGCTTTCGGGCGGAAGATACGACAGCCTTATGCAAAAAATGGGCAAGGGCTCCGGAGCTATCGGCTTTGCGGTCTACCTTGATGCCATAGCCGAGCTTGACGAGATTTATTGCGAATACGACACCGACGTTTTCGTGCTTTATGATGATAACATTGACGTCAGGGTTATATCAAAAGTTGTGAGAGAGGTCGCCCAGAGTGGCGAGAGAGCTTTGGCGGGCAAGAAAGTCCCAGAAAAGCTTAAATATAAGAGCATAGTGGATCTTACGAAGGAGGAAGCCTGATGGATATGCTTAACGTGGCTCTGCCCAAGGGCAGACTTGGTGAGAAGGTCTATGATATGTTTGAGAAGGCGGGCTTTGAGTGTCCCTCCATAAAGGAAGAGAACAGAAAGCTTACGTTTGAGAACGCCGAGCTCGGAATCAGATATTTCTGGGTAAAGCCCTCCGACGTAGCTATCTACGTAGAGAGAGGCGCGGCGGATATCGGTGTCGCGGGCAAGGATATTCTTCTTGAGTATAAGCCCGACGTTTACGAGCTTTTAGACCTTGATATAGGAAAATGCAGAGTAGCCGTTGCGGCTCCCGCTGATTTCAGGGACGTGCCCGGGCGTGCGCTCAAGGTAGCGACAAAATTTGCCAATATCGCAAAGGCTCATTACGACTCGATAGGACGCGAGATAGATATCATACACCTCAACGGCTCTATTGAGCTTGCTCCCATATTAAAGCTTTCCGACGTTATAGTTGATATAGTTGAAACGGGAAGAACGCTCAAGGAGAATAATCTTGAGGTAATTGAGGACATAGTACCGATAAGCGCAAGACTTATAGCCAACAAGGCAAGCAGTAAGTTCAAGGGAGAGATAATAGGAAAGATATCGCGGGGACTAGCATCACAGATATCACTTTAAGGGCAACTGCTTTTGGAAAGGATAAGAAAATGATAAAGATATTCAAATACGGAGAGGTGGCGAACGAGGACGTGTTCGCCCGTGCGGTGCCCTCGGTGAACGTTGAGGACACGGTCGCAGATATAATAGACAACGTAAGGAAAAAGGGCGACGCGGCGCTTTATGAATACTGTGAAAAATTCGATAAAGCAAAGCTCTCCTCACTTGCAGTT
>CAJGCF010000022.1 GCA_904501865.1 uncultured Clostridia bacterium | reverse complement strand
GTTTGCCTTCGCCTTCTGAATGAGGTCACGGAGTTTGGAGTTTGAGGTGGGGTCTCCGCCGCCCTCTTTTACGGCTATCGTGATCTCCTTACCGATCTTTGTAAACACCTTAGCGCGCGCGGAGTCGGTCTTTTCCTTTTTGTGCTTGATATTAGCCCATTTGCTATGTCCTGACATATCTATATATTCCTTTCAATTATTAACCTTAAAAAATATTTATATGCGCTCCGTCTTTTTGAGACATATGAGTGAGAATGCGGAGCCGAGCACGTTTCTCGTCGCTTCTGTAAGAAGTATTCTCGTCCCTCTTACATTATTGTCATCGACGTTCAGTATTGAGCATTCGTGGTAGAATTTATTGAACGCTACCGCAACGTCAAGAATAAATCTTGTTATCACGGAAGGCTCGTAATCCTTAATAGCAGACAAAACTCTTTCCTCATACTGACAAAGTGTCTTAAGCAAAGCCGCCTCTGCATCGTTGCTTATAACAATCTTACCGCCGTAGCTTTCTCCAACCTTGTCAAGAATTGAGCAGGTACGTGCATAAGTATACTGAACGTAAGGACCTGTATTTCCGTCAAAGGAAAGTGCATCTTCGAGATTGAAGTTTATGTCCTTGATACGGTTATTTGTAAGATAGTAAAATACTATCGCACCGACACCAACTGCCTCGGCAATCTCTTCGTTACCAGCAAGCTCGGGATTCTTTTCTGCCATGATTCCCTTTACCTTATCGATAGCCGCTGCAAAGAGGTCTTTGAGAAGTACTACGTTACCTGTTCTCGTAGCAAGCTTCGCACCGTTGAGAGACACCGTTCCGTAAGGAATATGAACGAGCTCGTCATACCAATCATAGCCCATAAGCTCCACGACCTTGAACCACTGCTTGAAGTGAAGTATCTGCTGGGTACTGGTTACGTATATACACTTGTCAAAGTTATAATGCTCTTTTCTGTATACTGCCGCGGCTATATCACGCGTGGGATACAGAGTCGAGCCGTCGCGCTTGAGAATGAGGCACGGAGGCATTCCGTACTCGTCAAGATCCACGATAGATGCGCCGTCGTCTATTTTCATAAGACCGCTCTCTCTGAGCTTTTCGACCTGAGCGGGCATCTTGTCGGTGTAGAAGCTCTCACCCTTGTAGCTGTCAAACTCGATTCCAAGCTGCTTGTAGGTCTTTTGATATTCCTCAAGGCTTATCTCGACGAACCACTTCCAAAGTGCGATATTCTCCTCGTCCCCGATCTCCATCTTGTGAAATTCCTCTCTTGCCTGATCGGCAAGGTCGGCTCTCTGTGGAATACCGTTTTCCTCGTCGCCCTTGATGGTGTTGTTTATACGAACGTAAAGCTCAACGAGCTTGTCTATGCCGCCCTTCTCTATCTGCTCCTTGTCACCCCAGAGCTTGTAAGCCACGATAAGCTTACCGAACTGAGTTCCCCAGTCGCCGAGATAGTTGATGCCAACACACTTATATCCCGCAAACTCGTGCAGCTTTTTGAGCGCATGACCGATCACTGTCGTACCGAGATGTCCTATGTGAAAGGGCTTTGCAACATTGGGGGAAGAATAGTCAAGCACGACCGTTTTTCCCTCTCCGATAGCGGGAGCACCGTATTTCTCACCTTTTTGAAGTATCTCAGGTAAAACATTCTCTCCGAGATATTCGTTTGATATTTTTATGTTAAGATAACCGTTGACCGCCTCTGCGCTCGCTATAGCTTCTGCCTTAAGCTCCTGCGCGATCGTTGCCGCGATTTGAACGGGTGAGCGACGAAGGGTCTTTGAAAGCTTGAAGCAAGGAAACGCAAGGTCGCCCATAGTCGCGTCGGGGGGATATTCGAGCATACCCGCGATATCCTGAGCGCTTATCTCTGCCTCGGGATTGATATCGACAACTCCCTCATATATTTTCTCTGCAATTAATGATTTGATCTTAAGCATTTATAAGCTCTGCCTTTCGAGTCGAATTAATTTTAATTTTAAAAAACCGCAACGGTTATTATATCATATAACAGTTGAAATTTCAATAGTAATTCCCAATTTTTGAATTTATTTTTCCGTGTCGTCAATCATATCTCTTGCCGCCTGCCTTTGCGCTTCGGTTATGTTGATGCCCCCGAGTATCCTTGCCGCTTCCTCTATTCTCTCATCGCGGCCAAGAAGTCTTATGCTCGTGTGCGCTCTGCCGTCTACCTCTTTTTTGGATATGAGATAGTGATTGTCTGCCAAGGTAGCTATCTGGGCTGAATGTGTGACGCACAGTATCTGACTATGGACAGCTATCTCTTTAAGCTTCACGCCTATTTTACGTGAGGTCTTACCTGAAATTCCCGTGTCTATCTCATCGTACACGGCACAGCCAACTCCGTCCTTTTCATTCAATACGCTCTTGATTGCAAGCATTATTCTTGCCATTTCTCCGCCCGATGCTATATCACTCATAGGCATCATAGGCTCTCCGGGGTTAGTGGCGGTCAAAAATTCTATTTTGTCTTGTCCCGTGGGAGTAAGCTCCTCGGTCTCGGTAACAGTTATCTCAAATTTCACCTTTGGCATATCAAGATATGAAAGCACGTCCATTATCTTGACGCTTGCCTCTCTTGCAGCGGCCTTTCTGTGCTCGCTAAGTATCTTTGCCGCAATTTTCGCTCGGGACTCGAGCTCGGCGATTGTCTTTTTATACTGCTCCGCCCTCTCGTCCGAAAGCTCAATGTCGTCAAGCTCCCGCTCCGCCTTGTCCCTAAATTCAAGTATGGCTTTGATGTCTCTGCCGTATCTTCGCTTGAGAGATGATATGACTTCAAGCCTTGATTCTATCTTATCAAGCTTTGCTTCAGGGTCCTCTCCGTCATCACTTGAAAGGGCCTTTATTCTGTCCGCAAGGTCGGACACCTCGTAGCTCATATCCATAAGCTTTTCCGAAACATCTGACGCGTCTGGTACTACGTCGATTATTTTTTTGAGTGCATCCGATGTGCGTGAGAGCAAATAGGCAACGTCTCCGCCTCTCTCTCCGCCGCATAGCGCTCTATGTGCAAAATTCAGATGCTTATTTATTTTTTCTATGTTGGCAAGGCGGAGCTTTTCTGCCTCAAGCGTCTCTTCCTCGCCGTCCTTCAGCTTCTTTGAGTCAATATCCTTTATCTGATATTCAAGGATATCCTTGCGTCTTGCTTTTTCCTCCTCGTCGGAGTTGAGCTCCGACAATTTTTTACGATATAAGTCGAGCTCCCTATATATTTCCCTGTATTCATCACGCATACTCCAACAGTCTCCGTACGAATCCGTCATATCCGTGTATGACGACTTATTGAACAGAGCTTGGCTGTCGTGTTGACCGTGAATAGATATAAGCTGCTTGGATATATCCTTGAGCGCTGCTTTGGTGACTGTCCTGCCGTTTACTCTTATAGAAGATCTTCCGTCGGAGGTCAGCTTGTGAGTGATTATGACTTCACCGTCCTCGCACTCAATACCAAGCTCCGAAAGAAACACCTTGAGGTCCTCGGGAACGCCGTCAAAAACTGCCTCAGACAAGGCGTGGTCCTCTCCCGATCTTATTACCTCACGGGATACCTTTGCGCCGGTGAGCATATTTATACTGTCTATGATAACGGACTTTCCCGCGCCCGTCTCGCCCGTAAGCACAGTCATACCGCTACCGAACTCAATGTCCGCGCTCTTCACGACCGCTATGTTTTCTATATGCAAGCTCCTGAGCATAAATACACTCCTTTCTACTTAATAATGATATGCTTTTATATTGAGAACAGCTTTCCAAGCTTTGCGGCAACTCTTGGTGCCGCCTCGCTATCGGGTGTAACTATGATGATAGTATCGTCTCCCGCAACGCAACCGAGTATCTCGGAATCGGGTATGCGATCTATTGATATAGCGACCGCCTGCGCCATTCCCGCGGTTGTCTTGAACACTATGATGTTCTGCGCGCAATTTATGCTCAGCACGGTATCAACTATTGGGTGTGCCAGAAGTCCCGTCTGTCTCACGTTCTTCTTAATAGCGTGAGATACCACGTATTTGTACGCTCCGTCAGGCATAGCCACCTTGACAAGATCAAGGTCTCTTATGTCTCTTGAGATCGTCGCTTGCGTTACGTTATACCCCTCTTCACCCAGAAATTCTATAAGCTCGTCCTGAGTCTCTATCTCATACTTTGCTATAAGCTCAAGTATCTTTTCCTGTCTTCCCTTTTTCATTTTAAAATCTCCGTTTATTTATCATTCATCTTTTGTCTTAATCTGTCGTAGAATATATCGTCCTTGAATCTTATAAAATCCGTATGCAAGGGTGAACGGGTTATGCGTACGCGCTCACCTATCGCAAGCTCGTAATTAACTCTGCCATCTATCGTCAAAAACAGGCTTTTTTCTCTTTGACATATATTTTTTATCTCTATGCTAGCCGAATCTGTAAAAATAAGGGGACGAGCATACAGAGAGTGTGGACATATGGGTGTTACGCAAAGGCAGTTGAGCCTTGGGTCTACAATAGCTCCGCCTGCCGCCAAGGAATATGCCGTAGAGCCTGTCGGAGTGGCTACTATCATTCCGTCTGAGCGATAGCTCGCTATATGAACTCCACCCTCATAAAGCTCAAGGTCTACTATTCTCGAGACCGAGCCGTTGGATATGACGGCATCATTCAGCGCGTATTCGTTTTTACGCACGGCCCCTTCGCCGTCAAGTATCTCAATGTTTATCATTGAGCGAGTCTCTATTTTATAATCTCCCGTAAGCAATCGGGATATCTCTCTTATCTCGCCGAGCTCAAGCTCCGACATATATCCGAGTCTTCCGAGATTTAGTCCAAGCACGGGGGTGCAAAACGGCGCCGCTCTTCTCGCAGACTCCAGAATGGATCCGTCACCGCCAAGGACTATTACTACGTCAACCGCGGAATAAGCCTCCTCGGCAGGCACAAAGGTAAATCTCATTTTGCTTTTATTGAGCTTGATTATCTTGTCCTTGTTATACAACAGGGTGCATACCTCGCAACCTAGAAAATACAGCTTCTCCGCTACCGTCAGGGCTGCGTTGGCTTTATCGTATATGTTAAAATTGGTAATTATCAAAGCTTTTTTTATGGGTTTCATGAATAATGCCTTTCTTGTTCAAGTGAGGGTCCCTCCCTCAGGGTCATAAGCGACACAACGTACTTAACTTAAAGCTCTCGGTTTTGAGCTCTGTTTTTCTCTCATACCGTCTTTTAAAGCATGCGAGATATTCCACGTTCCCGTCGCCGCCCTCAATGGGCGATCGCATAACGCCGCAGACGTCAAATCCGCAAATACTTGCGGACTCCAAGACACGCACAATGGCGTTTTCTCTGTCCTTGGGGCTCTTTACTATGCCGTTTTTTCCAATAGCCGACCGTCCGACCTCAAACTGAGGTTTTATCAAACTGATAAACACAGCTCCGTCACAAAGCACAGTCGCAAGCGCGGGGTGTATAAGTGTTTGCGATATAAAGGAAACGTCCATAACGGCAACGTCAAATATACCGAAATCTTGCGGATTTAGCCCTCTTGCGTTATAACCCTCAATAGAGCTTACTCTTGGATCGTCAAGCAGATCTCGGTGTAGCTGTTCTCTGCCGGAATCTACCGCAAAAACGTGCGCGGCTCCGCTTTGGAGCAAACAATGGGTAAATCCGCCCGTCGATGCTCCCACGTCGATGCATCTTTTTCCATCTACGTCTATTTTAAACTCGGCAAGTGCCGCCTCGAGCTTTATGCCTCCGCGCCCAACGAATCTGTCTGGCTGAGTTATCTCTATCTTGTGCTCAACATCAGAAACACTTTCGGACGGCTTTTGGATAGATCTCCCGTCTATGAGCACCTTACCCTCGGATATCAATCTGCCGGCACGTGTTCTGCTATCAACTATCCCCTGCTCTACAAGATATACGTCTGCTCTCATAACAAGTTAAATGCAGGCAACATCGCTATTAAGAACGGGACAACTATACCGACCAAAAGTCCCGCAAAAACCTGCAGAGGTGTATGCCCCGCAAGCTCATCCAAAGCCTTTTGAGTAAGATTTTTATCATTTTTAGCCTCAACAAGCTCCTGAAAAATGAGATTCAAGGCTTTTGCGTGCTCGCCTACCTGCCTTCTCATGCCCATAGCGTCTCTCATAACTATCATCATAAGCACCGCGCTTATGGCAAAGGACACCGAGCCAAGTCCGTACTGTATAGCGCAAGCGCAAGACAGTGCCGATGCCGCGGCAGTGTGCGAGGACGGCATACCGCCCGTACCAAACAAAAACTCTTTCACTGAAAACTTTTTTATCTTGAATATTCCTGTGCAAAATTTAAATATTTGCGCCACTATCCAACCCGACGCGGCGCTTATAAGAGCAAAATTTGTCGCAAGCTCTAATATAAATTCCATTTATTTCTTCCTTCTTTTTTATTTCTCACGGGATAGTCCCGCTACTCATTTTATCTTTTTCTGTCACAAAGATATTCCGCCAAACTAATAAGCCTATCACTCGCGTCAATATCCTCTATTTCACGTATTGCCTCCCGAGTGAGAGATGCGGCGTATTGCCTCGCCTCCTCTACACTGAAAAACGATATAAACGTGGTCTTGTTTTTATTCGCGTCCGAGCCTGTCCTCTTGCCGAACTCCTCATCTGTTGAGGTCACGTCAAGAATATCATCGATTATCTGAAAGACAAGACCTATTTTTTGCGCAAATGAGGTCAGTCGTCTTACCATATCATCATTTGGAGACAACCCTGCCGCAAGGCAACCAAGCTGGACAGAAACGCATATCATAGCTCCTGTCTTACCCATATGCAGTTCTGTGAGCTCCTGCTCGGTCAGAGGATTTTCCTCACCGTACATATCAATGACCTGTCCCTTGACCATTCCCCAGCTTCCTGCCGCGCCCGATAGGAGCGCCACTGCCGCCGCCGCGCAATCACCAGATACGTAAGGGTTCATAGCGCACACGGAAAACGCGTCTGTAAGCAATCCGTCTCCCGCCAACGTAGCATATGCCTCTCCGAACACCTTGTGATTTGTTAGCCTTCCGCGACGCATATCATCGTCGTCCATGCAAGGAAGGTCGTCGTGTATAAGCGAATACGTATGTATCATCTCAACGGCGCAGGCAAACGGTAATGCCGCCTCCTCGTCCCCTCCGAGCATTCTGCACGTCTCAAGCACAAGCGCAGGGCGTATTCGTTTTCCCCCCGACAAAAGACTGTACCTCTCCGCCTCATATAGCTTTGAAGCGGGTCCGTCCTCTGTTTTGTATATCTTTTCCAGCTCGGGCTCGATGGCTTCTACCGTTGATCTCAGCACGTCAAACGCGATATCTGCATTATATTCCATATAAAAATCCTTTCGGTTATAGTCTCTGAACTTAAAAAATCAAATTTCGTCGGCAAAGGTTGCTTCTGGGATCTCTACAAGCTCTATCTCACCATTCTTACCCTGCTGAAGTATCTGTATTTTTCTCCTTGCCGCCTCAAGCTCTGCCGAGCACTGTCCAACAAGCTTTATTCCTTCCTCGTACAGCTTGAGAGATTTCTCAAGAGGAAGTTTCTCACCTTCAAGCTCCCCAACTATTTCCTCAAGCCTTGACATAGTTTCTTCAAGACTCATTTTCTTTTTGTCTGACATATTCCGACCTTTCCGCAAAGCTTGTATTCACACAACTTTGCTGACTGAATTATTTTTTGGAGATATTTCGGTTATTTGTGCTCCGAGAGTTCCGTCCGATAACTGTATGCGCACGTTCTCGCCACACTTGACGTTCCCTATTCCCGAGACTATCTCACCGCTTGAGTTCTCTATCAGCGAATATCCGTGCGAGAGCACAGACAACGGATTAACTCCCTCAAGCCTTGTGCATATCATTTTAAATCTGTTTTGCGCTCGCTCATAGCTGCTCTTGGTCAAAGTCTCGAGCTTATCCTTTATTGTATCAAGCTTTACGCCCTTGTCCTTAAGCATCTGCTCGGGAGAAAGCAGCTCTGCGCTCTTGCGCAGTACGTCGAGCCTGCTTTTTAGCACGTAGATCTGTCTTAATACGGCATTGTCTGCGCGATAACGAAGATTTTTCACCCTCGACATTATCTCGCTCGTATCGGGCAACGCAAGCTCTGCCGCCGCAGATGGCGTCGGAGCTCTCATATCCGCCACAAAGTCACATATAGTAAAATCCGTCTCGTGTCCTACCGCCGATATGACGGGTATCTCGGAATTTGCTATCACTCGCGCTAAATTCTCATCGTTAAAGCACCAGAGGTCCTCCGCCGAGCCGCCTCCCCGGCCAATTATGATAACGTCAACCTTGTGCTTGTTGTTGAAAAAGAGTATTCCGCCGCACAAGCTCCTCGGGGCAAGCTCTCCTTGCACGTATGAGGGATAAATGACTATGTCAGCAGACGGACATCTTCTGCCCGATACGTTTATTATATCGTGCAGAGCTGCACCTGATGCCGACGTGACCACGCCTACGCTCTTTGGAAATTTCGGAATGGCTTTCTTTTTTTCAGGAGCGAAAAGCCCCTCTCCGTCAAGCTTTTTCTTGAGCTGCTCGAACGCTATCGCAAGCGCTCCCGCACCGTCTGGCTGCAAATCGTCAATAATTATTTGACAGTCACCGCTTACAGTGTATGAGGATATCTTTCCATGAGCCACTACCTTCATTCCGCTCTCAAGCCTGAACTTGAGCTTTGAGGCGTTTCCCCTGAACATCACCGCGCGTATCGACGAGCTTTCGTCCTTCAAGGAAAAATACAGATGGCCTGACGAATAGTTGCTTTTGAAATTGGAGACCTCCCCACGAAGAAAAACATTGCGCAACACCGCATTACTCTCAAGCGTCATTTTTATATATTCATTTATTTGTGTGACACTGAAAACAGCTCTGTCCTGCATAACGTCTCCTACTCATCTTTAAATATTATCCTGCAAATATTTTCTGCGGCAAAGCAAGGATATTCCCGCGGCATTATCCGAGGAAAACTCGGGCTTTGAGAAGTGAGTGCCCTCAAGCTCGCCAAGGCGCGTCACGATTCTTTTATTGCTCATGACTCCACCCGCGTATATCACTGGAATGTTTCCGTACTTCTCTCGAAGGTTTTTGGTCAGCTTCAGAAGTGTATCCGCTATAAAATCAAAGCAATACGCCGACGTCACCGCCTTATCTCCCGTTTGTTCGTAAAGCTTGGCGGCAAGATTTTCAAGTCCAGAAAGGTTACATTCAAGTCCCTTTACGGATATCTTGGTTTTTGAGCGAGGTATATCCCCTTTGCTTTCGCAAAGGCTCTCCATTTCCCGTCCACACGGAAAATTCAGTCCCATAAGTACGCCCGTGCGGTCAATAGCCTGACCTGCGTTCATATCCAAACTGCCACCAACAAGCTTCACGTCAAGCTTGTTTTCTTTGCACTCCGCAAGTAAGACCTCCGTGGTGCCGCCCGACACGTGAAATGCCGCAAACGGCACCCCGCTATCTAATAGCTCCGTCATTTGTGAAGAATAAAGAGATGCCATTATATGTCCGTTCTGATGTGAAAATTTGCAGACCTCACACCCCAACACCGCGCTAATAGCCTCTGCCACAGCAACTCCCGATAAAAAGCATGGCATATACGAGCCTTCAACATCTCTCGGCGTTGCAGAACAACCGACCGCCACTATCTTTCCTTTGGGATACTTGTCGCCAAGAAAAGCCTTGAGCTCACGCATTATCTCGGGAAGATTTTTTGTATGCGCGAAAAGTGCGTCGCTCTGTCTCAACCCTCTCTCGCCTGATTTGACGGACAAAAGTCTCTTAAGGTTGAGCAAAACCTTTCCGTCAGCATCGCACAATGCAACTGACGTTGTATAATTGCTCGTATCTATTCCTAAAAACAATACGTTATCAGACATTTTCGCTATCCGGTGTCTTCTTAGCCTCAAAGTCAGCGACTGCCTGATTAACGATGCCCTGAACCCCCGTAGATTCAAGATTCTTATAAAGGCTCGAAAGCACTCCGTTTACAAACTGCTTTGCCTTATCCTCTCCATATTTGACGGAAAGCTCTACCGCCTGGCTTATGGATATGTTCGCGTGAATATCCTCAACGAAAAGCATCTCGTAGATAGCTATTCTGAGCACCGTTCTTGAAACTCTGGAAAGACGGTCTGCACGCCAGCCCTTTGAATATCTGCTTATAACAGCGTCGATGACCTCGGACCTTGATATAACGCCAAAAAAGACGTCCTTTATATAAGCGTCCGACGGTATCTCTCTGTTAGAGCAAGAAAGCTCGTATATCTCTGTGGGGTTTTCCCCGTTTTTGAATTCTTTTTCAAAAAGCAATCCAAAAAGTACGTCTCTTGCTTCTTTTCTTGAAATTTTAGTCATAAAAGTCCTCCGTACAGAACAAAATCCTGCTGAATAATAAAAATTGGAATACGGAAAAATATCCGTTTATACAAAATTAGTCAATCATATTTATTATACATAATATTTGTTAAATTGTCAAGGTCAGTTACATTCAAAAATGAAAAAATATTCATAAAATTCATTTTTTTAAATCCACAGCAAAACACCTATTGTAAACAATTTATAAAACTCTTGAAATGTTCGTTTTTTTATGTTACAATATACTGTGTAAAGTCTGTTTTGCTCAAATATGTGATATCAGACTTATCAAAATCTTATGCAAAGGAACATAAGCTTATGGAATTGAAAAAGCTTTTTAAATATTTTGTCTTCCGCGGCGCGGTATATTACACTATGCTGTCTGCCTTTATAATGATTGTGAATTCTCTTTTGTCAAGCGGCACAAGTCAAAAGGTAATTGTAACAAGTCAATTTTGGTACATATTGCTCTTTTCTTATATTATGGCTCTCGGTGCGGCTCTCCGAAAAATAAGCTCCATATCAAAAGCTATCGGCTGGCTACTCCATGCGATATGTTATATCGGAGGATTCTTTCTCTTTGTTATGCTTTGCGCGGTTCCCTTTGCAGTGTCGTGCGTGCTCACCGCTATATTCGCGGTTTTTTATGCTGTTTTCGCATTTGTCATTGCCAAATTGGAAAGAGTCTCCGCGCAACGTAACGCAAATGAAAAATCAACGATACACAAAGGAAAGAAAAACAAGGTGTCCAAAAATAATCAGGAAACATACAAAAGTATGTTTTCTTAACGTATTGGCGAGAATAGATCTATTATGAAAGAGATTGACGTAAAAAAGCTATCAAGGCTTTTTATTCCGCTTATATGCGTTCTTTGCATAGCTTGTCTGGTGTCGTTCACAATGCTTCTGATAAGAGGAGTGGATGTCGAAAAGCTTTCAAAAAGCTCAAATGCCACTGAGATCGTATGCTCTTCCCCTGCAGCTTTAAAGCCAACACACGATTACGGGGAGAACTACATAAACAGTATTATTTTCGTTGGAGATACAACTGTATCGAGCATGGCAGAGCTTGAACTTTTGGCATATCCTCATCAGATATGGTCCGATGCAAAAGGAAGCCTTGCACTTGATTATAATTTAAGCACCACCGCAATAATTTATTCGGATGATAAGGAAGGTGTATCGATAGCCTCGGCGGCTTCCGGCATTAAGCCTGAATATATGGTAATCACGGTTGGTATTGAGAACGGCGTGTCCTATTGCTCTGAAGAAAAATTCAAAGAATATTACTGCAAGCTGATTGAATCCTTAAAGGAGTCCTCCCCGCAGACCAAAATCATTCTTCAATCAATATTCCCCGTTTCAAAATCGTATGAAAAGCAAAATCCCGAGCTTTCAAACGATAGGATAAACAGGGCAAATCTGTGGATACAGGAAATCGCCGAAAGTGAGTCGATCAAATATCTTGACACCGCGAGCATCTTAAAACAAACCAACGGCAAATTGAATCCAACGTATGATTCCGGCGACGGAATACACATGAACTCAAAAGGATTTCAAGCAATGCTAAATTACATACGAACACACGGATACAAATGAAACATTAAAACTCGGTTGGAATACAAACAACCGAGTTTTTGTTTTTATATGAAAGCTCCCGCTGCCACAAGGGCAACGGGAGCAATTACAGTTTGTATCACCATTTAACACAAACTATTTAATTATATCAGTCTTCTTTCTTTCTGAAAGACACCATGCCTGCAGCTGCCATAGCAACTACTGCGATAGCACCGATACCTGCAACAGAACCACATCCGCCTTCATCCTTGGGCTTATTGTTGTTATTATTGGAATCAGGCTTCTTTTCAGTTGTCTGCTCAGACTTCTTCTCTGTGGTGTTCTCATCATCACCTGTGTCTGCGGGATCTGTGTCTGCGGGGTCTGTGTCCGCGGGATCTGTGTCTGCAGGATCTGTGTCTGCGGGATCTGTGTCTGCGGGATCTGTGTCTGCGGGATCTGTGTCTATGGGGTCTGTGTCTATGGGCTCCTCAACGATCAATTCACCGAAGTTATCAACAATGTAATCTTCAATGAAAGCCTCTGCATCTGCAACTGTTCTGAAGCATCCAACCATACAGATATCAAATGTTCCTCTGCCTTCAGTGTATGCAATTTTGCTAAAGTCAACACGGACACCGTTGATCCTGCCTTCAAATCTCTCATCAAGGGAGAGATCCTTGTAGAAATAAAGGAATGAGTCGTTCTGCTCGGTCTCTTCATTATAGACCTTGTACCATTCAAAAGCTACGTCTAACTTATTTATCTTGTTAGCATCTGCAGCCGAAATGAGATCACCCATCAAGGGATACATAGCAACGGACTCACCGCAGGAACACTCTTTCTCTTCCTCACTAATTTCTCCATCATCATCGTAATCTCCCCACACGCAAGTACAGAAATTACGTGTCAAAACCATAACTACCGGGAAATCCTTGATATCATAGGAAACATTGTTCTTTACGTTGATGACTATACCGTCCAATGCGTTGTTTGCCATCAAACGGATAGCTCCATCATCGGTAGTATTAACGATTGAACCATGTACTCCTTTGCTGGGAACCATTTTAAGATCGGAGCTGTACTTGTCACCGGTTATAAGAATTGCTGGCTGACCTACCTCAACTGTATCGGGATCTGCAATCTCTGCTATTTCCTTGTATGTGTTCTCAGGAAGTCTGGAGTCATCTCCTACGGGAGTGGTAGCTGTTGCCTCAGACGTGCCGAACTTAAGAATAGTGAAGCCTGCGGTACCGTTAAGCTTGTTGTTCATTGCGGTGAAGCCAACATATGCCTTACCGTTTGCAAAGTGCTTGCCCATAGCATTAATGAACTTATCGGGAGCCTTCATACCGTTAAGGTATGCCTCGTATATCTCATCGGTGGAGTTCCACTTGATCTCGAAGGTATAAATTGGTCTTCCCTCATCGTCATACTGCACGGAGTTTTTAGCCTCATCACTGGCATCATAAACTCTGTGAGTATATCCTTCTCCCGCTTCAAGTAACCGGAACCACTGAAGGCTATTTATACCTCTTCCGCCTTCACCCGTTTCAGCGTCATAGTCCAAAGAAGGCTTTATCATGGCAGAAACACCATAACCTAAGTCATCACCACAGGAAGTTATGGAAGCGTTCTGTGAATCCCATACATTGAAAGCGAACACTTTGTCGTCTGCCTCGTAAGAAAACTCATCTATTCTTATCTGCATGTAAACACCATCTCTGATGTCTATTTTGCCGGTGGTCTGAGCGGTAACGTAAGGAGACCAGTCTTTCCAGTCAGCAGGAACTATTTTAAGCCCCTCCTCGGTGTACTGATATCCTGCAACGGAACGAACTTCCTCGCCCTCTTCTGCAAGTAAATCATCGTCCTTACTCGAATATACGGACCACTCTCCGTCAACCGCTGCTGCAGGTACTGCCATAACGATGACCGTGGAGATGAGCATTGCTACTACAAGCAACATTGAAAGAATTTTCTTCATAACTATTTTTCTCCTTCTATTATGAATTGAATTTTTTACAGAAGCAAATTTACGCCTCTATTTATTTAATTTTATCATAAAAACACAACGATGTAAATACACAGTATTTACAAAAATAGATATTGCATTTTGTACCATTTGCACAATACACATTTTGTGATTTGTACATACTCACAAAATGTTTTCAAAATATACACTTTACAGTCGCGTCAGGGAGGGTTTGAAGAATCGTTTAGCTTTCCCTGCCACATATTCTGTGAAAACATTTTTTTATCTATATTGTTTATCACCGCCGTCTTTTTTCTGCTCCAATCGGGAGCTAAAAGCTCGGACTGCATGCCGTCACCCGTAAGTCTGCCGACGACTGTATCATACGGAAGCAAAGTTAGAGCGTTCGCTATCACGTCCACGTACTCGTCCATCTCCATAGGCGTGTAGTCTCCCCTATCGTACATCTGAGCCAGCCTTGTATGCCGTAAGACGTGCAACAGATGGATTTTGACCTGATGAGGATTCAGTTCCGCGGTTTTCCTGACAGATTCCAGCATCATTTCCCTATCCTCTCCGGGAAGCCCAAATATGAGATGGACGCATATTTTTATCTTATCCGACGCGCTCTTTAGCTTGTTATATCCTTCAAGAAAATCCGCATAGGTATGCCCTCTGTTTATTAGTGAGGCGGTTTTATCATGTGCGGTCTGCAATCCAAGCTCAACGGTAAGCACCGTGCGCTCGGCAAGCTCACAAAGATATTCCACCGTGCTATCCTCAAGGCAATCGGCGCGGGTGGCAATATTCAGACCTACCACTCCCTTCTTCTGCATTATCGGCTCTATTTTTTGCTTGATAAGCTCTGTGGGCGCGTAGGTGTTCGTATGGGCTTGGAAATACGGTATGTATTTGTCAGTATGCCACTTTGAAGAAAGTCTTTCCTTTATAATATCAAACTGCTCCTCTACCGAGATATTACAGTTCTCCGCAAAGTCTCCGCTACCCCTCGGTGAGCAATATATACATCCTCCGACCGAACATTTCCCGTCGATATTGGGACAGGTAAAGCCCGCATCGATCGGTATCTTCATACACTTACCGCCAAAGGTCTTGCGTAAATAGTAATCGTAAGTATAATAACGCTTGTTAGTGTCACTGTTTTTATAAGGATTTATATCCCGTTGAGTTTTTTTCACGAGTTCTCTCCTGTTTTTGAAAATCAGGGCGACCGCATGGTCGCCCTATTCTTTATTTTTTCATATATTTTTCACAAGTAGCCATCTTAACGCAAACTGTAAATGTCTTCATAGCCTTCTCAAGATCCGACACAGAGGGATACGTGGGAGCTATTCTGATGTTACTGTCGTGAGGGTCCTCGCCGAGAGGATAAGTAGCTCCAACTCCCGTCATCGTAACGCCCGCTTCTTTTGCGAGTGAATATATACGCTTTGCGCAGCCCTCCTCCGAGAAGAAACTTACAAAATATCCTCCGCGAGGCTCGGTCCAGTGCGCTATGCCGAGCTCTCCCAACTCTTGGGTAAGTATACTATTTACCATAGCAAACTTTGGCGCTATTATCTCGGCGTGCTTTTTCATGTGCTCTCGCACCGCCTCGGCACTGCCAAAGAATTTGACGTGTCTGAGCTGATTTATCTTATCGAAGTTTATGGTCTGTATGCCCATAATAGCTTTTATCTGCTTCAGATTGCTTTCGCTTGCCGCCAGAATGGCAACCCCCGCACCAGGATAGGTTATCTTCGAGGTAGAGGCAAAATAGAACACTCTGTCCTGATTTCCCGCATCCGCGCAAGCCTTAAATATGTCAAGAAGCTCGTCGCCCTCATCATAAAGGTCGTGTATGGCGTATGCGTTATCCCACATGATTCTGAAATCGGGTGCCGCGGTATTCATTTTAGCAAGACGGCGCACCGTTTCGTCGGAATAGGTGATTCCGTCGGGATTTGAATATTTTGGATTGCACCATATTCCCTTTACCGACGGGTCCTTTACAAGCTCCTCGACCGCGTCCATATCGGGACCGCTGCTCGTCATATCTACGCATATCATTTCAAATCCAAGCGACTCCGTTACCTTGAAATGTCTGTCGTATCCGGGAACGGGGCAGATGAACTTTACCTTCTCCTCACGGCACCACGGTCTCTCACTGCCGACTACACCGTAAAGCATAGCACGGCTGAGTGTATCATACATCAGATTAAGTGACGAGCTACCTGCCGCGAAAATATATTCTGTCGGGATATTGAGAAGCTCCGAGAAAAGCTTTTTGACCTCGGGAACACCGTCCAAAAGTCCGTAATTTCTGCAATCAAAGCCCTTCTCTGTCCTGCAATCCTCCGCAGAACTGACGCATGTAAGCATGCCGTCCGAAAGGTTGAGCTGCTCGGTACACGGTTTGCCTCTTGAGATATCAAGGGACATTCCAAGCTTCTTTATATCTTCATATTGCTTCTTCAAATCCGAATACGCCGCACAAAGCTCCGCGCTATTCATCTCACAGTATTTCT
Organism: uncultured Clostridia bacterium; assembly: GCA_904501865.1. GTDB lineage: Bacteria > Bacillota > Clostridia > Oscillospirales > CAG-272 > SVTX01. The sequence goes on along the minus strand of CAJGCF010000022.1, from coordinate 4,846 downwards.
TCATTCAAAATCTCCGAAAATTTCTAAATAATCAGGCTTTTTTAAAGCATAGGTGTATTATACCATATATATATCAAAAAAGCAAGTCAAATTTCATTTTTTTGCAAAAATTTCGAATTATCCTTGTTTTTCCCAAAAAATTCGGGCTATTTCTGCAAGAGATTGTGCATTTCCTGCATATTTTACGCCCTTCCACTCGTCAGGAAAAAGATTTTTATACTTGGGCTCGGCATATCTGTCATCTATGAGCACGGCAATGCCTTTATCCGTCTCCGTGCGTATTACTCTACCGACCGCCTGAAACACTCCGTTCATTCCCGGATAGGTGTATGCGTAATCGTATCCCGCCCCACACTTTTCTTCATAGTAGTCGCGTATTATATTATTTTCGTTTGAAAGGCCTGGGAGACCTACTCCTACGACTACCACGCCTATCAGTCTGTCTCCGGGGAGATCTATTCCCTCGGAGAACGAGCCTCCGAGTACGCAAAATCCCACGCGCAGTTTGCCGTCGTCCCTGAAGGTATCCAAAAATTCTTCCTTTTCCTGCGGTGTCATATTCTTTTTCTGCAAGACCGTCTTGACCTTTGGATATTTGTCACAGAATATCTTGTACACCTTCTCCATATAAGAGTAGGACGGGAAAAACACCATATAATTACCTGCTTTTGCGGATGCGGTCGCCGCTATGCAAGAGGATATCTTCTTATAGGATCTTTCTCTGTCCTCATATTTGGTGCTTATCTTATCAACTGCCGCGACACAAAGATTTTCATGTGGAAACGGTGAGCGGAAGCTGACCGAAACCGTCTTTTTTCCGCCCCCAAGTATGTCCGCAAAGTAATCCGTAGGCGTCAAGGTTGCTGAAAACAAAACCGATGCCTGCGCTTTCTCAAGTGCCGCTTCAAGCCGACTTGACGGATCAAGACAGTACAGAAGAAGTGACACTGATTCCCCCACTTTATTTATAAAAGTGATATAGCCCTTGTCATAGCATTCGACTATCTTCATATATTCGAACACCTTGAAGCCAAGCTCCTCAGCCGTAATGTACGCGGGGCTGTCGGCGTTATATTTCAGCCAACTCTCGCACTTTTTTCTAAAGCTTGAGAGCGCCTCGGTAAAGCTTTCGGGTATAGTTTTCGTAACGCTGTATCCTACCTTCTCGCCATCACCGTAGTAGTGAGTATCATCGTCGCACAAGTGCCCCACGTTCTCAAACGCCTTGATTACGGATATGCACGCCGCCGCAAGTGTGGAATCCTCACTAACAAGCGGTAAAATCGCCTCAAAATTCTCCGTAGAAAGCCGTGTTGAAAACATTTCCCGGGCTCGATCGGGGAGGTTATGAGCCTCGTCCACCAAAAATACGTATTTTTCTCCCCTGCTCTCAACTTCCTCAAAATAGCGTTTAAGGAAAACCGTCGGCGAGAAAACGTAGTTATAATCGCAAATAATTACGTCACAGAGCTCCGAGAGATCCAACGAGAGCTCATATGGACATATCCCGTGCTTTTGCGCTACTGACTTTATCGCGTGGCTATCGTATCTGTCTGCCGATGATATTATGTCCGCGAGTGCATACGAGAATTTATCGTAATATCCCTTGGCGTAAGGGCACATATCGGGGTTACAGCTCGACGAAAGCTTCCCTCCGCGTAGCTTTGCCGCAACGTTTGGACACATAGACTCCCTAGATGAGAGCATACACGTGCGCAGATCAACTCCCGCGCCGTTCATCTTTTCCATAGCGGAATACGCCTCTCTGCGTATGCTCTGCTTGGACGTCAAATAGAATATCTTATCTGCAACGCCCTCGCCGAGACATTTTACCGCTGGGTAAAGTGTTGATACCGTCTTGCCTATACCCGTGGGAGCTTGACAGAAAAGCTTGTTTCCGTGCTTGATATCACGGTAGCATTCCTTTATCATCTCGGTCTGACTATCGCGCAATGAGGTATACGGAAATACGGCGTTTGCGGCTTTCGGCAATCTTTCTCTCGCCCTATCTCTGAGTATCATAGCTCTCCAAAACACACTTGAGAGCAGATTCATATATCTTTCGGCAAGCTCGGTCACAGACACGTAGTCCTCAGAAAAATCAAAATCACCCGAGGACGTGTCAAAGCGCACGTCTCTTATCCTTATCTCCTCAAGATTTTTAGCCCTGCACGTAAAATATGCGTAACAGGACAGTCTCGCGTTGTGATATTCAAGAGCTTTGATATCTGATCCTTTGCGCTCGTTGACTGTTATTACCTCGTCAACGGTATAAGCTCCGTCAAGACATATTATGCCGTCGGCTCTGCCTGCGACACAAAAATATATACCGTCAAGCTTGCTGGTATTGCAAAGCTCAACCTTGTCGTGATATAGCATTCCAAACAAGGAGTGCAGCTTGTTATATATCATAGAAGTCTCTGCCGCTCTTTCGTGATACGTGGGCATAGCTCTCCTGCAATCTATATCTCCGCTAACGAGCGCAGACAGACACAGCTCCTCGACCGATAGCTCAACGGTATCTCTGTCAATATCGTATCTCAAAGTACACTCCTCCTCTCTTTTTGCTTACCTTATAATTATATCATCGCCGCTCGAGCTTGTCAATCTTTTTCTTGGTAAAGCAACGAACAGAGCTCCTCTTCTCAAGTGACGAAAATATGACGGACTTATGAAAATTACCATATTTTTAGGGGTTACATTTTCTCAGATTATGCATTATAATAATAGTAGTATTAATCACGTGCTACAGCATTGGAGGTTTTATGGAACTCATACTTATAAGCAACTCAAAACTTAAAATAATGCTCGACGAAAACGATATGCAGCAATACCACATCTGTGACGAGGCGGACTGCGCGCAAGCAGAGACAAGACGTGCAATACGCTCTATACTTGACAGAGCCAAGGACCAGGTAGGCTTTAACACAGAGGGCTCTGAGATATTCGTTCAGCTATATACCTCAAAAAAAGGAGGCTGTGAGCTATTCGTAACCAAAAGCAAGCTCAGTGAAACGCTTTCGGAAGCAGACAGACAGGATTCCGAGAGACCGCCTGACAAAAAACAAAAGAAAAAGGATACACAAAAGTCGTGCGGAAGATCTGACGAGATATCCTGCAAGGCGGTTACACCCCGAGGTGAGATCACTCCATCGGTAAAACGGGAGTACGGGCGGATAGCATTTTCCTTTCTGGCCCTTGAGGATATTCTGTCAGTTTGTCGAATCTTGAATGATATCGGAATAGATTCGGATAGCCGAGCCTACGCCGACGACCTTGGAAATTTCTATCTGATAATACTTAACACAGGTATGTCCGCATATTCAAGGCTGGATAAGCTTACGTTCATTCTTGAATACGGTGAGCGCGAGAACGTGGACATACTCAATACATACGTAAGTGAACACGGACGAATGCTTTGTGGAGAGCACGCAATAGAGATTCTCGGAAATCTTTGATTTTATTTTTAAAAAATAGCTCCCGACACTTGAAATCGGGAGCGTTTTTTGATATAATAATTTTATATTATGACCTTGTAGGGATATCCCTGACGAAAGGACTTTTAAAATGGATTGGAAAGAATTAGAGCAAGCGTGCGCAGAATGTAAAAAATGCGAGCTTTGTAAAACAAGGATCAACTGCGTTTTTGGAGTTGGTAACAGAAACGCGAACCTTATGTTCGTAGGCGAGGCGCCCGGTGAGCAGGAGGACCTTTCTGGCATTCCCTTTGTAGGCCGCGCGGGTCAGTTGCTGGATAAGTTCTTATTTGCGGTAGATATTGACCGAGAGGACGTATACATAGCAAATATCCTCAAATGCCGTCCTCCAAAAAACCGTGATCCCTTGCCTGAGGAGGAGGATCAGTGCATTGACTACCTGCGCCATCAGGTAGCTCTTATAGAGCCCAAGGTCATCGTATGCCTTGGCAGAATAGCGGCTATGCGACTTATCAAGCCTGATTTTAAGATCACCAAGGAACACGGCACTTGGTTCAAAAAAGGCAATTATCTTATGACTGCCGTCTATCACCCCGCGGCACTTTTGCGCGATCCTCGCAAAAAAGAGGATATGCTCGAGGATATGAGAAAAATAAAGCAAAAGCTTTTGGAGACTTAATAAAATGAATTTTGACGCATTAAACACCGTGGTTGCTACGCTCACGGTCATCCTTGCCGTAGGATTTCTTTGCCGCAAGATAGGAATAATAGATGACGTAGCCTCTAAAAGACTTTCCAAGCTCATACTTATGGTAGGACAGCCCGCTATGCTCATACACTCTATGGCAAGTGCGGAATATTCCGAGGATAACGTCAAGATGGCTTGGATAATGCTGGGACTTGGCTTTGCCTTCCACACCGTACTTGCACTTCTGTCGTTCTTTATGGCACTCCCCTATAAAAAGATTCCCGACGAGAAAAAAATAAGCGAATTCTCCTTTATGTTCGCAAACTGCGCGTTTATAGGATTCCCGATATTCGAGGCGTTAATAGGTCCTCGCGGGCTCTTTATGGCATCCTTTCTTACCTTTAGCTTTAACGTCCTTCTCTGGACTTGGGGACTTGGTATATTCGCAAGGGGGCGTAAGGACATAAAGCTCAATATCAAAAAGGTTCTCCTCAATTTCGGCACTATTCCCTGTGTCATCGGCTTTATCTTTTATTTGCTTAAGGCTCCCTCGATCGGAATCGAGATACCTCAATTCGCTATGAAGGCTATGGGATATCTCTCAAATCTTTGCACACCTATCTCAGTGCTTATCACAGGCGCGCTGATCGCAACACAGAGCGTCAAAAAAATATTCTGCTCCTGGAAGCTTTACTATTTCAACGTTATGAAGCTTTTTGTG
>CAJGCF010000021.1 GCA_904501865.1 uncultured Clostridia bacterium | reverse complement strand
CGTATTTTCTCTTTGCATCTGCATAATATTTGCTCACTCAAAACTGCGTAGCACCCTTCGGCGTTGCAATTTTTGATAGATTTCGTCGAAGCGAGTTGCAGCAAGGTATGACCTTGCAAAACGAGGTGCGGCGGAAGATGCTAAAATTGCTCGCCTAAGGGCGTATGAGTTCAACTCTTTTCGGCTATATTAAATTAGCTGTTTTTTTTGACGAGACTCTTGAACGTGCCAAGCTCTATGAGGGATATAGTTCCGCAAAGAACAAGTCCCCAGAACATAGACAAGCTACCGCTGTCCATTCCACCGACTACTCCAAAAAACGCGAAGAAAAGAGCGGTGCAGAGCACAGCCTTTTCTATCTTTACCGCCACCGAACAAGTAAAGATGGCGACTATTGCGCAAATGAAAGAGATAGATCTATCGCCGATCTGAGCCTGAGGGAAGGATTTTTGACCTGCGTGGGCTCTGAAGCCTCTATTTTCATAATATGCATTCATAACATGCCTCTTCTTTTATAAAATATGATTATCGTAATTTTTTCTTAATTGGAAAAAACTTGATCGAAAAATGTCGGTTTTTTCTCTTGTGAGGCTATTATAACACCAAAAACGGAACTTGTCAATGCTTTTTTAGAAAAAATATCAAAAAAATTTCAAAAATCGGAATTTTTTTCAAAAAAGCTCTTTACAAAACGGAATTTGTATGATATAATTATTCCATATTAGGAATAATGTTGTGTTTTACATGCAAAAATAAATATAGGAAGGTTTTAAAAATGGAATACACCTATATCGACAGAATCAAAAAAATAAAGAGCGAGAAGAAGATAACCAACGATCAGCTTTCTGATATGACAGGGATACCGCTCGGCACTCTTTCAAAAATATTGGCGGGAATCAGCGACTCGCCCAAGCTTTATAACATCGTGGCAATATGTGCCGCGCTTGAGTGCTCTGTGGACTATATCCTCACGGGAATAGAGGAGAACACCAACAACTACACCCTTGACGACAAGGAAATGGTGATGATAGAAAACTACCGTAAGCTCGATGAGCATAGCAGGGAGCTTGTTGCTATGGTCATATCCAAGGAATCCGAGCGCGTTGGCACAACTTACGGAGAAACAAGATTTGGCGGACAGATAATCTCCGGCAGAGGAGCTATAATTCGCACCAATGCTATGAAGAACGCGGCAGGACTTTCGCGACGCAGTATTAGTCTTTATGATCTTCCTGTGTCCGCGGGAACGGGAGTGTTCCTCAGCGAGAGTGAGGTCACTACCATAAATATACCCGATACAGCGGACACGTCGGAGGCAGATTTCGCTCTTCGCATAAAGGGTAACAGCATGGAGCCCAAATACCGCGACGGAGACGTGCTTCTCGTGGAGGAATGTGATTCCGTTGAATACGGTGATCTTGGGATATTTGTGCTTGACGGTGACGGATACTTCAAAAAATTCGGTGGCGACAGACTTATCTCCCTCAACACCGAATACGCAGATATACTCCTCAAAAACTTTTCCGAGGTTGCTTGCTGCGGCAGAGTAGTTGGAAAATTAAAGAGAAGATAATACAGAGAAAGGACTGCGTCGCAGTCCTTTCTCTGTATATGTTTAATAGCGTCGTCTTGTGGGCGTTATCTCTCCGCAGGCTATCTTGTTTCCCGAGTTGCCTGCGGGTTGTGTCATAAAATCGTCAGGACGGTCGTGAAGCACCACGGTCTTGCCGATTATATCATCGACGGTAAAGCTATCCGTCAGAAATGCCGAATACGCCATGCCGCCTGCATCAAAAAGAGGTGGCATATCTCCCGCGTGATAGGGGTGAGGACAACCGTATGGGTTATAGTGTGTCCCTGCGTTTCTGAAATTATCAGCTATATCTCCCGTGCAGGAGGAGCCGTCGTGGATATGCAGGGCAAAGATGCCCCTTGCGCAATATTCCGAATTTATAGGCATGCCGTACATTTCGGTAGCGACCAGAACGCCTCTCGGAGTTTGATAAAATTTTACAATTCCCTCTATATCGGGATAGGCGTTGCCGCCTTCGACGATAGCGATGGCGGCGGGATTTTGCCGCAAGACGCCGTTTACGTTTAATTGATCTCTTCCGCGGTACATAAAAAACCTCGCATATTAGTTTTACTACATAGTATGCGAGGGATTTTTTTTGTGACACTTTACGTTATGTTGGATTTGCGAGAGTGTTGTTTAGTATATTTTTTCAAACGCCCCTATCCAATCTTCTATATCAGACTCGTCAATGTCGGATATTCTGTCGAAATCCTTTGCGGGCTTTGGCATTTTGTCTTTTTTGTCTATTATAACAGTGAGGTCGGTCTCATAAACTGTTGCGGCGTATACGTATGTATCATATATAGGGCTATACTCGTAGTTGTACACGGTTATCTCCTCGAACGTGATAGTTGTTTTACCGGATTTTGTGACGATATCTCCTTCTATCTCAAGCTCGTTGGGGATAGACAGAGAGTACTTTTCATTCTTTCTGTCTATTTCTAATTCAAGAGCCTCCTCTCCATCTATCTCTACATTTACATTTATTTTCTTTTTGGCGTCGTTTTTGACTATCTCATATACAAAGGCATCTTCCTCGTCAAGCATTATTGTGACTCTATCGGTCTTTGCAAGTCCATTTGAGCCAAAATCTATCATGAAGACATCGTATTTATCCACGTTGATCGTGAATCTGAGCAGCTTTGAGCTGAGCTTGGGAGTCACTATCTCGAGCTTTATGTCGGTTTTAAATCTCTCTATGCTACCGCAGATGTCATCAATGTTATCCTCAAGCTCTTCTACGGCATTTTCATAGGCATCGGGAAGTGAAGCGGTATTTGAATCGAAATATATTTCGGAAAGATATCCAAGGTCGTTCTCGTATTTTTCAAGAAACTCTATCATATCATCATCATCCGCGAGAAATTCACAAACGTCCCTGACTATTTTGGACATTGACTTTTCGTCTATGATAATGGTGATAACTCGTACGGACTTTCTGCCGTCTTCAAATCTGATGTTATCCGTTTCTGATTCAAATTCCGCGTGCTCGCAGAATATTTTCCAGATTTTGCTTATGTATTTGGAGGCTACCTTACCTGCGTCCTTATTCATCTGCTCTCGGTTTGCCTCGTCAATAAACTCAAGCATTTTTATCAGCTTGTCATAGGTCTCTTTATCTTTTATAGCATACTTTGAGCCCGATCCGTATGCAAAAATAGAATCTGTGAGATCATCGGCAATCTCGCCCTTTACTGTTCCGATGCGTTGGTCGAAAAGCTCTGTTTCCTCAATATACATTTTATTGGACGAAAGATATGCGTTGCCGCCTGTTTTGACCTCTCCAATCTCAAGGGAAAGGCTGTCTAGCATTAAGGCATCTTTTGAAAAGTATATTTTTCCCTCAACCTCGAATATATCATCGGAATTCACTCCGTCCTTTTTGATTTCGCTTACCGACAGCTCAAGAGAGCCATTTTGAGTCAAATCTATAAGAGGATGGATCTCATCTCTTTTCATAAAATCTCCGAAAACTCCCAATATAGCGTTCCTTGTGATGTTTTCGGGAGAGTTGTATATTGCTACTCCTACCGAGATGCCGCCCACAGCAAGCACGGCTGTGGCGATACTTATTATCAAGGTCTTAAGCTTCAAAATAAAGTCCTCCCGAAATGATATTTGCAAAAACGCCTATTTGAATTATAAACTTAAACCGCAATTTTGTCAATAGCAAAGAAAGAGCGCACGCGAGGTGATGTGCAGATAAAAGGTTGTTTGTATTGACAAAGTGTTCAAAAGGTAGTATAATTTTGTCAGATAAACGTGAGGGTGAATTATGGATAAGAATTTTTTGAAGGACAAGACCGCCTCTCTGGTGTCACTTTGCAAAAAGGAGATAGCCAATGGGGGACGGATAGTGGTCACGGGACACGATATGCCGGACCACGATAGCATAATTTCGGCGGTCATGCTCCGAGAGCTTTTGTCACGCTTGGGTGTTGAGGCGACCGTGAAATTCGGTACGCGCCCGGACGGTGTGACTATGCGCGGTGTCACCGAGCTTGATATTCTTGACGGGGTGAGCTTTGACGGCTTTGACGAGAGAGATAGACTTATTTTGGTGGATCATCACGCCTGCTTTTATGAAAATAAGGTCATAGGCTGTGTGGATCACCATACCACGCCGCCCGAGCCACATTTTGACTTTGACCTGATAGTTAAGGCTTCATCCTGCGGCCGTGTCATCTACGATATGGCGGTCTCGGTGGGAATATCGGACGATTATCTTGAGCGGCTTGGAGTACAGAGCGTATATCTCGACACTCAATCCTGCCGCAGTCCTAAATTTGAGCAGAGCGATCTGCCTTGGCTGTCTGACGGCATCGCGCGCCTTGGTATTGACGAAAAAAAGCTTGTAAAAATGGGCTTTTGCCTTTGTGATCCCAAGGAGGAGCTTGAGATACTTGCCGATTACGGTTTTAAAAGATACAGGTTTGACGGCAAGGTCGGAGCATCGACCTGTATTCAGATAGACGTTGACAGAGAGGACGAGTGGCAGGAAGTTATATCGTCTATCATTGAGCTTTTGGTCAGAAAAATGAAAGAGGAAAATATCTTTCTTTGGGCGTTTGTGGTAAACAAGCCCGAGATAATGAGGTCGGACATCTATTTTATTCGTCCTGATTCAAGCGTTGAGCTTGTCAAGCTCGATCGCCTGGCATCTCGCTCACGTGACGTCATACCCGTTATAAGCGACGCACAGCCATTTCTGTGAGATTGAAATTTAAGGAGGATTTCAATGGATCCCTTAAAAAATGCAAAAAAGCTATTGACAAAAGCATAATTATACATTATAATATTAATGTTGTTTTGAAATGTATTGATGAGGACAGAGGATATTCTTGAGCTTAAAGAGAGACGTCGGTTGGTGCGAGACGTGGGTCAGGGTGTTCTTACTCACCTCGGAGCAGTCTTTCCGAATTTTGTAGGGAAGAACGGTCAGCCGCCGTTATAGGTCAGAGTGGGTGTTTTTAACATCAATTTGAGTGGTACCGCGGAAGTATTTAAGTGCTTTCGTCTCAAAATGAGACGAAGGCGCTTTTTATTTTGTATATTAAGGAATCAAAAGTATTAAAAGTTTTTGCCAAGCTTTTCTCTAAAAAGCTTGCTGCTAAACACATATCATAATCTAACTTGTATTTAAACACCAGAAAGGAAATAATAAATGAAATACGATCATTTGTCAGTTGAAAAGAAGTGGCAAGAATATTGGGAGAAAAACGAGACGTTCAAGACTGACGTATGGGATTTTTCAAAGCCCAAGTTTTATGCGCTCGATATGTTTCCGTATCCGTCGGGCGTAGGTCTGCACGCGGGACACCCTGAGGGCTACACTGCGACCGATATAGTATCGAGAATGAAGAGGATGCAGGGATATAACGTCCTTCACCCTATGGGCTATGACTCGTTCGGACTCCCTGCGGAGCAGTACGCCGTCAATACGGGAAATCATCCCAACGGATTTACCCAAGAAAATATCAAGACCTTCTCAAAGCAGCTTCGTGAGCTTGGCTTTGACTACGACTGGTCCAAGATGATAGCAACAAGCGATCCCGAGTTCTACAAATGGACGCAGTGGATATTCAAGCAGCTCTATCTCGATGGATATGCGCAGTACATCGATATGCCTGTAAACTGGTGCGAGGAGCTTGGAACAGTGCTTTCTAACGACGAGGTCATTGACGGAAAGTCCGAGCGCGGCGGCTATCCCGTTGTAAGAAAGAATATGAAGCAGTGGGTAATCAATCAGCCCGCGTTTGCAGAGGAGCTTCTTGAGGGACTTGAGGAGATAGATTGGCCCGAGTCCACAAAGCTTATGCAGAAGAACTGGATAGGCAAGTCCACGGGTGTCGAGGTCAAATTCAATGTCGTTGGAGGCGGAGAATTTTCTATCTTCACCACCTGCATCGAGACCATTTACGGTATTACGTTTATGGTGCTTGCTCCCGACGGCGAGATAGTAAAGCAGCTTATGCCCAGGGTTGGGAACAAGGATGAGGTTCAGGCATATATCAACGAGACACTCAAGAAGAATGATATGGACAGAACTGAGCTCAACAAGACCAAGTCGGGCTGTGAGCTCAAGGGTGTTACCTGTATCAACCCAGTCAACGGCAGGGAAGTGAGAATGTTTATTGGAGATTTCGTTCTCGCAAATTACGGCACGGGCGCGGTAATGGCGGTTCCTTCTCACGACCAGCGTGACTTTGAATATGCTATCGCTCATAATATTGATATGCTTCAGGTAATCGACGGTGACGAAAAGCTTGGTCACGTAGACGTTTCCGAGCGCGCGTTTGAAAAGCAGGATTATCTCGGCAAGGGCTATCGACTTGTCAACTCCGAGGAGTTCACGGGACTGACCGTTGAAGAGGCAAAGGAAGCTATTACAGCAAAGCTTGAAAAAATGGGAGTTGCCAAGAGAACCGTCAACTACCATTTCAGAGAGTGGATATTTGCGCGTCAGCGTTATTGGGGCGAGCCCGTTCCCGTGGTGCACGGAGAGGACGGAGCCATCCACGTGCTTGACGACGCGGAGCTGCCTCTCGTTCTTCCTGAGCTTGAAAACTATAAGGGTGTAAACGGTAAAGCACCTCTTGAAAATGCGACAGAGTGGAAGCAGTATGATAAGAACGGAGTCAAGGGCGTGAGGGAGACCTCCACAATGCCGGGCTCTGCGGGATCATCTTGGTACTTCTTGCGCTATATAGATCCCAACAACAATGACGAGTTTGCAAATCAGGAGCTGCTCAAGCACTGGATGCCTGTCGACCTTTATATAGGTGGTCCTGAGCACGCGGTAGGTCACCTTATGTATTCGAGAATCTGGAACAGATACCTTTATAACAAAGGATTGGCTCCGACTAAAGAGCCCTTCAAAAAGCTCGTGCATCAGGGAATGATTCTCGGTGCTAACGGTATTAAGATGGGTAAGCGTTTCCCCGAGTTCGTAGTAAACCCCAGTGACGTTGTTCGCGAATACGGTGCGGATACTCTCCGCCTTTATGAAATGTTTATGGGGCCTCTCGAGGTGTCAAAGCCCTGGAGTGACGCGGGTGTTGAAGGTGCAAGACGATTCCTCAATCGTGTGTGGGCATTCTTCACAGAGTCCGTAAATATCGTTGACGGTGATACTCCCGCGCTTGAAAAGATATATCATAAGACAGTTAAAAAGGTCACAGATGACTTTGAAAGACTCGCATTCAACACGGCTATCTCCCAGATGATGATATTTGTAAATGCTGTATACAAAGAGGGAAAGTGCTCCAAGGAATACGCTGAGGGACTTATCAAGATGCTCTCGCCCATCTGTCCTCATATTTGTGAGGAAATCTGGAGTCTGCTTGGACACGATAATACCATAGCATATGAAGGCTGGCCTATATATGACGAGACCAAGACTGCTGATGACACTATCGAGGTCATAGTTCAGATAAACGGTAAGCTCAGAGGAAAGATAAATATTGCCGTTGATATGGATAAGGATGAGGTCCTGGCACTTGCCAAGGCAGACGAGAAGGTCGCGGCGGCTATTGAGGGCAAGACCGTAATAAAGGAGATCGTAGTACCTAACAAGATAGTCAATATCGTGGTTAAATAATTTAAGGCATGCAGAACGATAAAAATATTTGAAAAATATTGCAATAAAATTTAATATCGTTATTGACAAATCGGTTTTTTAGGTGTATAATACTAAAGTATCTGTGAGAAAATTGCTCACTGAACTTGTTTTAAAAGCGAGGGGAGGGAAAATAGATGGCAGAAGTTAAAGTAAAAGACGGCGAGTCTCTTGACAGTGCGCTCCGTCGTTTTAAGCGTCAGTGTGCTCGTTCGGGAATCCTTACCGAGCTTCGTAAGAGAGAGCACTACGAGAAACCCAGCGTAAAGCGTAAGAAGAAGTCTGAGGCTGCACGCAAGAGAAAGTACAAATAATTTTGTCTTTTGATACAGTCCGCTGAGCGCGAAAGCATATCTGCTTTCGGGAGCGCTTCGGCGGACTTTATTTTCTTGTTTTGTATATTTTACCTACAAAAAACAACAAATTCTGCAATTAATATATTGACATCTTGAATTTGTTAGTATATAATATAATGTGGTTGAAGTACAACTAAATTTTATTGTAAGAGGTATTTTTTCATGAAAGAATTCATTAAGGCTATGGATAATCTTCCTTGGATAGCAAAGCTTATTCTTTGCATTCCCGCACTCGACATCGTTTGGACTATCTACCGTTTGATCAAGAGCATCGATGCTAAGAACAATCTGGGCATCATTATTGCCATTATTCTTTTCGTGTGCGCGCCTTTCGTATGGCTTATCGACCTTATCTGCGTAATTCTTAATAAGCAGGTTTGGTGGTTCTGCTAATAAGCAGGTACATAAAAAAGCATCGCTTCGACGCGATGCTCTTTTATTATTTTCTGATTTTCACATTGCGTATATCCGCGTCGAGAATGAATGCGCACACCTTTGAATCCCTATTTCCCTCAAGTGCCTTGAACAAAAATGATGTGAGCAAATATGCCGCCGTTGCCGCTACGGCTCCCACCACTATACCGCCTATTATGTCAGAGGGGTAGTGTACCATGAGATAATTTCTTGAAGCCCCCATAGTTATAACGTACAGAGCTGCGGGAACAGATATCAAGCGCAGTTTTTTGTTTTCAAGACATAGGCAGAGACACATAGCCATCATTGCTGCCATAGCCGCAGTCGTGTGCCCCGAGGGGAAGGAATATTCGCTGTGGGTGTGCTCTCCGACAAATTGCCACCACGAAACAAATTCCGACGATCCCGCGGTGTAAGGTCTGGGTCTCGCTACAAGATTTTTGATAGTTACGTTTGTAAATAGAGCTCCTATGCCCACCGACAGAGCCATGCATATTCCCGATTTCCTGGTTTTTGCAAACAGAAGAAAAATTGCCGCTATAATAAAGCAAAACTTAGAGCCATCACCTATAAAGCCAAAAAACTCGGCTGCTGGGGTAAAAAATGCGCCTGCCAACTCGGCAAGCAAATGATAAAATCTCAAAATGGCGTAATCAAAATCGGCAAATACCGTGTTGAGCCATTGAGCAAAAGATGAGATAGGCATAATAAGAGGTCCTTTTTAATTTGATAAATAAATGATATCATATTTTTTCAAAAAAGTCAACCGTAGAGCGCAATATATCCAGTCCGGTTTTGCAAAATTAACTTTTCAGAAATTTAGGATAATTTGCAAAAAGGTATTGACAAAACCTAAAAAAGTGGTATAATAAATAGGCAAGTCAATTTAAACGGATGACTTGAGCGGATCCTTGAGATCTGTTTGAATACTTTTATGGAGAAGTACTCAAGAGGCCGAAGAGGCGCCCCTGCTAAGGGTGTAGGTCGGATTTACCCGGCGCGAGAGTTCAAATCTCTCCTTCTCCGCCAGAATAAAGCCACAGGCAAAAGCCTGTGGCTTTTTATATTTTTGGTAAGGTTTTGTTTGCAAAATTTGTGCACAATCAACAACGAGTGACGGTGAAAACCGTTTAAAAAACAATACTCGTCAAAATTTTGTGCCTGATTTTGTGCCTAATATTGTTAACTAAAGTTAACATAAAAGAAACAAAACTCAAATGTAAAATATAGTCATTTCCGGATTTTCCTCCTAAAATAAATCTCACTAACGCGAAAGGAGGAGTTTGGAGATGACAACTCGACAATTCGGTCGAATCATCAGGGATAAGCGCGAGCGTTTGAAATTAACGGTAGCACATACCGCAGAGCTTGCCGGACTATCCGAGACGGGTCTTACACTCATTGAAATGGGTGACACTAATCCCAAGCTATCAAGTATTTTGTGTCTTGCGGCGGTACTTGATATCAATCTTGGAGACATTGATGCGTGCAAGCCCCCGCACCTCGTAGATACCCTACTTACATTGACAAAGTGAAAGGATAAACAATGAACAGGTACATTGTGACGTATGGAATCGCATACGTCGAGGAACGGGACGGAAGGATCGAGGCTATTGCCTCGGTCCCCGACGTTTCTTCAAAAAGAGAGGTTGTTGAGAAGTTAGTGAGATTATGCAACGAGCACAAGCTTTCCCCTGAGCACCTCAAGGATATGGTCGAGGATATTTCCGAGTGATCATATAAACAAAGCACGCCCTTGCGTTTTTACGCAGGGGCGTGTTTTGCTGTCAGTCGGCGAGCTGTGCGCTTACCGTTTCCAGCTCCGCTATGATCTTTGACTGGTCGTCGGGCATCAGGTGAGAATACGTATTGAGGGTCTGCTCGATATTGGAATGTCCGAGCTGACGCGATACTGCTACAATGGAGACGCCTTTTGATATGAGCAGGCTCGCGCACGAATGGCGCAGGTCATGCAGTCTTATTCTTTTTACGCCTGCCTTTTCACAGACGTCTGTGAAATATCTGTCGGTGGTGCGTGATGCTATCGGGCGATCTCCGCCAAATACGAATTTGGGCTCTGCATATTCCTCAAGCTGCTGCTCCTTATACTCCTTGAACATTTTGCACAACGAGGGCGGCATCTTCACGGTACGGTTACTGCTGACGTTTTTGGGGGTCGTGAGCTCCCAGGGAGCTGTGGGGGATTTTCTTGTCAGGCTTTTCGATATTTTTATTGTAGACCTTTTCAGGTCGATATCGCTCCACGAAAGTGCTTCCGCCTCACCGCGTCTACAACCCGTGACATACAGAGTTGTAAAGAACATTTTATACGTTGGATCCTCGGCGCACGCGCGGAACGCGGCAAATTCTTCCGGAGTCCAAAACTCCATTTCTTTTTTTGGCTCTGTGTTTCGTGGCTTATCCACCTTGACAGTGATGTTGGTTATATCGTGATATTTCTCGCCGTAGCGGTACACGGCAGTCAGCATAGTCATAAGGTCCGACGTATAATTGAAGCTGAACTGAGAGGACATATCATTCTGCCAATTGAGTATATCTATCGGCTTGATGTCCTTCATTTGCTTTCCTGTGAAGTAGGGAAGGATACGTTTATTTATCTTTCGCTCGACCTCATACAGCGAGGAGGTTTTTATCCTTCCTTGCTTATATTTATAATACAGGCTCAGAAGCGTATCGAAAAACATATCGTTGGGGTCTTCGGGCTTTTCGTTTGCGCGCGCGGCGGCTTTTTCTGCCTCCTCGGCGTTCTTTTTTATGCAATAGTCCTCATATCCGTACTGAGCTTCTTTTTTTGTTCTGAAGCCCGATAGGCGTTTTTGCCGTGTAGTTCCGTCTATATCCGTCTCCCTGAAGCGTACCGACCAGAGTTTTGAGTTTTTGTTTTGTTCGTAAGAGGGCATGGGGTCATTCCTTTCATTTGATGCTTTTATTTGTTTTTGCAAAATCCGACTTCTGTTCCCGTGCCTCAATAATCTCGTGTTTCTTTTTTGCAAGCAGTATTCTTTCTTCCTTAGTAAGTTTGGCATAGATGACTTGCAGCTCGGCTTTGTTTGTTTCGCGTGATGTAGACATGGTTACTCCTTTCAATTGGCTCACGTTAAACGCGAGGCTTTGTCAAATGTTAAAAATGAAACTTTTGCCGGCAATGATATTGTATCACAGGTGAGTAGTCGTATTTTGTCATATCTTGTAAAATATGGAATATAATTTTTGTTTTTAGTTATTTTTTATTCATTTCTGTCATTTTTAAGAGAGAAGTATTGCGAAAAAATGTACCGAAAGCGAGTAAAACTCGTTTTCGGTACACTTTAGTTTACTTTTTATCGCGTTTGCTGAGAAGAAAAGCTGCATATCTTTTAAGCTCTTCTATTTCTTCATCGGTGAGACCTTGTGTCAGCTCGTCAAGCTCCGAGTCGGTGGAGGCGGAGCGGAGCGGTTCGGGGGTGTCGCTCGTCAGAGCGGAGACCTCGACGCCGAAGTAGTCGGCGATCTTTTTGAGGGTGGTGTCGCGGGGGGCAGCTCCTTTTTTCCACTTGGATGCTATGGCGGTTGAATAACCGAGATCGGCGCATACACCGTTAGGCGATTTGCCTGTTTTATTACATAATTTTACAAAATTGTTCCAAAACATTATTTTCTCCTTTCTATGGTGATAATTGAGCGGAATCAATCAATTTTCCTATAAGCTGTTTATCGCTTTCTGCATACCAATAGTCGCAGTTACATACGATCACGATGTTTTTCTTCGCACGAGATATTGCGGTATTCATAGTACAGAGTCCTTCGGGCTTTGTACTGTCCGTAAACCAATGATTGGAGCGGTCAACCACGCTAAGTATTACCGTGTCCCACTCTCTGCCTTGCGATGCGTGTACGGTTAAAATGTTGTCGGGGTCAGTTATTCCGCGCAATACGGTATTGAGGATCTTTCTTTGCGCATTATACGGTGTCATTACGACGTAATTGGTGGGTTTGTTTTTCGTTATATATTCCTTGATGGCAAGAGCCTCTGCTGTGTTTGCCCTTCGCTCGCTGTCGGAATTGTCTCTGACGGCATGTACTGCAACTATTTCCGTGTCGATGTCGTTTCGTCCGGCAAAACCGTTTTTATAAATAAATTCATCAAGTATAGATGCGAGATTGTTTCCGAATCTGAAGGTTTCGGGGAGAGCGGAGACCGACACGTTTTCGGGAATTGATAGGGACTTGTTTATATGCTTTTCAAAAAGTGCTTCGAGCGGTTCATCCTCACAGAATACCGCAGGGAAGTATATTGCCGACATTGACCACAAGAATATCTTTGTTTCAATATTATCTATTGCGCGGTCGGAGGCTTCGCATATAGGCGGCAGCTGCATATGGTCGCCCAAGAACGTTACGGGGGCTTTAAGTGAAAAGAGTATTCCCGCCTTGATAAGGGGACAGTATGCCGCCTCATCTAAAAAGACGTGAGACAGAAGCGCGGAGCGGATACCCACGTCGGAGAGCGTTTTATAATGCGAGTGCAGATAGTCCACGGTCAGCGCGAACACAAGCTTTCCTTTTAAGGATTCTGTTGCACAGTCCATAAGCTGAGATAGTTGTAGCTCCTTTTCTATGATCTTATCCGAAAGAGCGGAGTCGATCTCGTAATCCTTATAGTCATCGAACACCTTTGAAAAGTCTTTTTCGATCAAGTCGGGTGATGCTTCCATTCTATGAATGTAGCGAGCGGAGATCTCCGCGGCAAGAGCGGTTTGTGCTTTGATTGCCAATTCAAGATCTTGTATTTCTTGTTTTGTCTTGTCAAGGGAGAGACGCAGGATTCCGTTTTCATTCTCTAAGGACGGAGCGGTTCTGTCATAATCGGCTCTTTGCTCTGAAATGCGTTTTTTCTCGTTTTCCAGCCGTTCTTCCTCGGATTTATCAAATACCTTTTTTATTTTAAATGAAAGCGAATTTTCCCGCCGTGTTATTTCGGCGGATTTTTTTTCGATACTATTAAGAACGTCATTCAACACGGACAGCTTAGAGTTGTTCACCGAGAGCTGACGTGTCAGCTCGTCTCGATCCTTGAGCTTTTCATCACGCACTGCGCGCTTTTCCCTGATCTGCTCAATTATTGATCTGACTTGCTCGTAATCGAAACGCATTTTAGCTATGCGCTCGTCCTTTGAGAGACGCACTCTCATTCCCTCGATCTGCTTGCGAAGCTCCTCGATCTTTGTTTGTCTATCGGTCTTCTCGCAAATGGATGGATAGTTATGAGCAAAATCGGAGGATGCCGCACCGAGTCTGTAAAGGACGTCTATACCTTGGTTGTGCTCACTCATGGCGCGAATCACTGCGCGTAGGGTTTGCTCGATTGCGTTATTGGTTGGCGCGAGTATCATTACCTGCTTGTTTTGTCTTATATACGACATAATACAGTTAGCCAAAACGATTTGGGTCTTTCCCGTTCCCGGTGCGCCCCAAATATACGAGATGGGGGACGAGAGAGCGGTACTTACCGCGTCGTTTTGCGCTTGCGATTCATAGCCGCGAACAAAGACTTGATTTTCCGTAAGGGAAGGGAGGGGGGGCTTTTTAATTAAATGACCGTAATCCGCGTACCATTCCCTTACATTTTTTATAAGGAATTTCAGATCGGATACTATTTCAACCTCATCATTTCGGAGCTTCGGGAATATCCCTTGAAGCTCGCACTTTATCTCCAAAGTCAACGCGGATTTGTCGTTATCAACCTCTACGATGTTGAAGAGTCTGTTTGAAACGTATCTATTATATTTATCGGAAAATAAATCATCGTCAATCAGAGGTGATTTTATGCACAGGCACGCAGAGTCCGGATAATTCAATTTTTGAGATATAGTGAGGGTATAGAGATCGGGCGTGAGCGCTTTTATGCAAGCGAC
Organism: uncultured Clostridia bacterium; assembly: GCA_904501865.1. Taxonomy (GTDB): domain Bacteria; phylum Bacillota; class Clostridia; order Oscillospirales; family CAG-272; genus SVTX01. Next base: position 6,962 of record CAJGCF010000021.1, on the reverse strand, counting down.
CGAAAGAGTTGTTCGCGAGTGCTTGTTCGTACTGGCACTATCGTAATAATTATCGGCGCTTTCTATAGCGTCGTTTATAAAGTATCTCATTTTTGTGTGATCCGTTCTGTAATGAATTGTTCGGTAAAGACGAGTCTGTTTGAGCCGAAAATGGCTAAAAGGGGTAGAATGTGAAAATGAGTATGCTACATTGTATAAAATGAACAAAAAACAGAAGTTAGAATTGTAAGAACTCACAAAGTTTGAAAAGTTCGATAAAACAACTTGACAAAGTACGAAAAGTTAGATATAATGAAAGAGCAAACAAAAGATTGCAAGGAAATTATAACACAAGGAAAGAGACGTGTCAAGAGCAAAAGAAAAAACGCCCGAGGGCGTTAAAGAACTAATCAGAAAGGAGTAAAGGAATGAGTGAATCAACGATTGAGAGGGCGACGAGGATCAAGGCGCGTATGGCGGAGCACCGTCTTACTGCGCAGTGGCTTATGCTTCGTCTTTCCTCGGATTACGGTGTGGCCATCGACAAGTCTACGCTCTCGCAGATCCTCTCGGGTACAAGATGTGCCGGGGAACAGCCTGCGCAGGTTCTCAGTTGCTCTGAGAAGATACTCGACAAATACGAAGCTGCGTATGCGTGTTAAGTGTAGAGGTATGGCCTCACTACTCGCCTGTGGCGTATGTGAGGCGCCGTATGAAAGAAGGTCGGAAAACAAAAAATAGTGAGTGCAGCCGACCAAAGCAATACTCACTATTAAGACGTATCGGATAGCTCCGACGTCTCCATTATAACACGACTATCCAAAAAAGTCAATACAAAGGAGAAGAAAAAATGAAAAACAAGGATTTTAAAAATGAAATGTTCGAGTTGGTCACGGTCGACGATGCAAGAGCGGTCAAGGCGGCCCTTGAGCGGGACCGTCTGACGCAAAAATGGCTCATATTCCGTTTGGACAGGGATTTTGGCATCAAAATAAAGAAGGCTCAGCTTTCGGCCGTGCTCGACGGCAAGCGGCCTATGGGAAAGAAAACCCAGCGGCTTATATGGTGCGCACAAAGAGTCATTGAGGAATATGAGAGATTTTACGGGGGCAGATAAGTATGACTTACAATGAAATGCTTGTCGAGGAATTTGCCGTGCGTATGACCGCGCTTGACATTGAGATACGTGAGTTTCGGGCACAGGGCAGGATAGCCCTTACATATCCCGACATCATGGCCAGATACGGTGTGGGTATCGGGAAGGCTCGCAATATTATCCGCGGTATCAGGAGTGTTTGCGGTGGCGGAAAGCTCGGAGAGGGCAAGGTGCTTCCAAGTGAGGTATTATACTGGGAGTCACTCGTAGATGCAAGGCGCGTAAGATTATAGTCAAAAAAATAAATACATAAAACATAGGAAGGAAAGAAAATGGAAAGAACAAGACAGTTGAACAACGAGGAGATCTGCGAGCTCATAAGTGCGCTCGCGAACGCGAAGGTAAACAACAACAAGAAGGCCAAGAGCTTCAAGTCGGCGGCGGATGACGCGCATCATAAAGAGGATGCGGTTGATCTTTCGGCTACGGCGGAGCGGTTTTGTCTGTGGGCGCAGCTTGATGAGTCGCTTATTGAGGCGATAAGAGAGGGCAGGCTGGTAATTATTGCGGAAGAGGAGGACGAATAAATGGCAGGCATGAGAGAGCTGACATTGAATGAAAAGAGGACGTTGATATGCGCTCTGGCGGCAGACAGGACGGCGGCGTATTTAAGAGCGGTCGAGCTCCGCAACAGATCGGCTGATATGGAGGATAACGGTCAGAGCGGTTATCTCGCTCTTGACAACGAGGCGGATCTGTATGAAACGCTGGCGGACACGACTGATCGTCTGATAGATCTTATATGCGAGGGTAGGTTAGTTATTAAGGAGAGGAATGAAACGGACTGTGAATAATAAACTCGGACAACTCCGCGACAGCGAAGTTGCAACGACATCAGGAGGAACACAAAGCAAGAGTAACCAAGGGATGTCGTGTGGTATCGTATATGTGAAGGACGGGTATAGCGATAAGCATAACTGCTATTTTGTTAAAGAAGTCAGAAATGGCACTCCGACGTATCTATTCAAGGCTTACATACGGGGAAACACGGCCACGCTATACCCGCACAAGCCTCTATATACGACGGAGCTTAGAAGGGACAAGCTCAAGCTGTCTATATTTGACATAAAGTAAGGAGTTACATCTATGGAAGAAAAAAACGTATGCGAGAGAGCGGCCGAGAAGGTCGTGGCGCAGATGAAGGAAGCCAAGGACAAGCTAAACGCAGACAAGAAGGTAAACGGTATTGCCGGAGCACGTCGCGCGATGAAGCTCGTGCTTATCGAGGAGATAGGCAAGATGATCTCAAAATTCTGCTATCAGAATGAGGAGTTCGCCGGGGCGGTTGAGCGGTGCGACAAGACTATTCTTGACGTGGTCGAGGAGGTCTCGAAGGACGTTGATCAGAACAATCCGAGCTTGTCCGACGTTGTGGCATACATGAGAGCAGTCAAGTGCTATCTTTCTGAGGCTGAGGTTATTTGCTCTTTTCGCATCAATATTCACAAAGAGATCGACGACGATCTTCTTGATCTTGAGAGCTTTGCGGTACCCGAGGAGTCGAGCGGTGCAATAATCCTTGACCTGTTCGGAACGGAGGGATAATATGGGATATTTCTGTTACAAGATGTTTGACAAGGGGCTTTCGTGCAGGGGCTACAAGTTTAAGGTCGGTGTGAACGAATGTGCACACGCCACCTGTGTAAAAGAGGGTTTTCACGCGGCGGAAAATCCTCTTGACTGTCTCTCCTATTATCCGAATTTTGACAAAAGTGAATGCTGGCTTTGTTACGCGGACGGAGAGATCCACGAGAACGGAAGTGACTCCAAGCTTTCCTGCACGCGTCTTGAAATTCTTAGACGCTTGGAAAAATGGGAATTTGTTTACGAGGCTTGCCGTTATATTATAGACCATCCGTGGTCGGATTACAACCGTCACGTGCAGACCGACGTTGGCACGACGGCGGAGCAGGGCTTTGCTATCGTTGTGGGAGAGAATCCACAGGCCGAGGTTAAGGCTGACGGCGACATTGTGGCTTTGCTTGTGAAGAGCGAGCGCGGCAGAGCGGAGAAGCTTATTTTTCTCTACGGTGAGGAAACGAAAAAAGGCGTAGTTTACAGAGCTTGGAGGGATGAGACGGATGAGTGCTAACAGGTGGACGAAGAATGAGATCTGGGCTTGGTACTGCTCGCAGAAGGTAGATAAATACAAGCTTGGGCGCAAAAAGTCTGACAGGGCTGATGACGAGAAGAATATCCGACTGCGCGCGGTCGTGAACGGTGACAGATTGGTAATAGGGCTTTGGAAGGGCTCTGCGGGTGAGCGGTGCGGTGTGTATTATATGACCGCGTCGGGCAGCACCAACGTATGCACCGACGGTGAGAATTGGCACAGTGGAAAGCTTGAGTACATACCCCTTGGCGGTTATTGGTATTGGGGCAGCACGTACGGTATGAAATACAAGGTCGTTTCAGGAGAAAAAGAGGCTCTTGCATGGCTTGAGGAGCATTTCAGCTCTCCGTACTGTTATTACAACTACAATCACTGTAAACACGACGTGGTGGATTGGATAGACGATATTGAGCGCGATATCACAGAGCATCGCAGAGAGACAGTACGAAAGAACCATCAAAAAAGGATAGATGATTGGCTTGAGGATCTCCCGAATCTTCCGGAGGACATAGGCGATTTTGTTGATAACGTTGTTTTTGGCGGGTTACATTACGCTTTTGGACGCAGGGGAGAGAAAGGCTTTGCTTGCTCCGCGTGTGCGAGATCGTTTGACATTGAGAAGAGCGGACCGTCGGGGACGCCGGTCCCTACAAAGAAAAAACGGGTCGAATGGAAGCACGGTAAATATTACGAATGTCCTTTGTGTCACGCAAAAGTAAAGTGTCACAAAACGGCGGACGGAATAGAGGTCAACGACCGTGTGATGATAGTGCAGAGCTATCACGACAAGAAGGGTGAGATCTGTTCGATCAAGCGCGAGATGTACGTAAGAAAAACCTTTGCACGTGAAGGAGAGCACAAGCAGATATGGGACGGCAGCCTTATCGTTCTGCCGCTTGACGGAAGCCTTGCCGACGGAAGCGATTGCTATTATCGCAACAATGGATGTTGGTCGGATAAGAATTGGACCATGTTTTCACACACAAGGTGCTATTGTTATCCCGAGCTGTCCGCGCTTGACGGTACTGCTTACGACCGTCTTGCGATGGAGGCGGCTGCAAAAAAAGGCTGGAAGCTGCATTACAACAATATGATGCGTTACTGTCACGACGAACCGAGGATGGAGTATCTTGTAAAAGGCAATTTCTACGGGCTTGTGGACGATATGACGGCGCACTTGCGGACTGCGGGGCTGATGCAGGGTGAGAGCGCGAAGGACGTGCTTGGACTGGACGGTCAGGGTGTTGCAAGGCTCCGGGAGAGGCAGGGTGGCGTTACCTATCTGAAGTGGTTGCGGTCGGCATTTATGTGCGGCTTTAAGATACCCGAGAAGGCAATGGAATATTTCTGCAAGAAGGACATCACTCCGACCGACGTGGCAGAGCCATTGAAGTACGCGTCGCCCGAGCAGATCGCCAACTATATTGAAAAGCAGAGAAAGCTTATTCAGGAGAGAAAAAAATATACGTGCAGTGCAAGCTATGTTTGCACGACCTGGAGAGACACACTTCAGTTCTCGGGAAAATTCAAGCTTGCGGGAAGTAAGTCAAATATCTTTCCAAAGGATCTCGAAGCACGTCACGACGAGCTTGTGGAATTGCAGAACCTTGAGCGTGAGCGCGAGAAGGCGCAGGAGAGAGAGGAGCGATTCCCGAAGGTCACGCCTATATGTGACGAGATAAGAGCGGTGTACGAGTGGGAAAACGCGGAATACGCGGTGCTTGTTCCTCACTGTGTTGACGACATTGTCAAAGAAGGCTGCCTCTTGCGGCACTGTGTTGGTACGCCCGACCGTGAGGGAAGATATCGCTATCTCGAGAGAATCGAGGATAATGAGTCTTACATTATGTTCCTTCGCAAGAAGTCGGATGTTGATGCGCCCTGGTACACGATGGAGGTAGAGCCCGGAGGAGCGGTCAGGCAGCTTCGCACCACAGGTGACGACGAAGGAAAGGACCGTTCGGAAGCAAAGGCTGCTTTGGCTCTTTGGAGGCGCGAGGTTGCCAAGCGAATAGGGCGTGCCGAGCTTGAGGCGGCAGAGGTCAGCCGTGAAAAGCGGCTTCGTGAGTTTGAGGAGCTTCGCAGAAACGGAAATATTATCAGAAACGGAAAGCTCGCCGGCAAGCTGCTCGTTGAAGTGCTGGAGGCGGATTTTGCTGAATACAACAGTGATATTGCATAATTACATTTGGAGGTAATATGGGTACAGAAGTTACGAGAAGCGCGGAAATTATCGCACAGGAAATAAACGCTATAAAATCCCAGACGAGTGGGATTCTTGAGGCGGCGTTTACGTATGCAAAGAGGTCTTGCTTTGAGATCGGCAAGAGACTTGAAGAGGCCAAGGCGGCGGTGCCGTTTGGTGAGTGGGGCGAGTGGCTTGAGAAGAATGTGAGCTATTCGATCTCTACGGCAAATGATCTTATGAGGATCTATCGCGAGTTTGGAAACGAGCAGATCGATATGCTGACGGGTAAGTCCGACGCGGAGATATTCGAGGGCTTGTCTCAGTCGCAAATGGTGGCTCTTTTTGGTCTGCCCAAGGCTATGAGAGCAGAGTTCGTCGAGGAGCACCGTGAGGAGCTTGATAGTGGGGAGCTTTCCTCGCGCAAGCTTAAGGATGAGATCAAGAGACTTAACGAGGTCATTGAGCAGAAGGACAAGGAGATCCGTGACAATGATGAGAGCTACGGTGAGCTTGTGCTTGAAAAGAAGGCTCTTGAAAAGGAAAATGGAGATCTTCAGCTTCGCATTAACGAACTGAACGAGAGACCTTTGGAGACGGCGAAGGTCACGGAGACTATATACGAGGCGTCTCCCGAGCAGATAGAGGAGATAAGAGCGGCGGCAATCAAGGAGACCGAGGACAAGCACAAGAAAGCTGACGAGAAGCGTCAACAGGAGATGGAGAAGCTCAAGGCAGAGGTGAAAGAAAAGGATGCGGCTCTTGAAGGTAAGGACGCGGAGCTTGAGGGACGCATCAAGGAAGCGGTCGACGAGGCAGTCGCTACGTCTGAAAAGAAGATCCGTCAGCTCACAGCGCAGTCGGATCCTCGCGCGGCGAAGGTGTCCTACTGTCTTGAGGCTATCGGTCGTGCCATGGCGGACATCAACGGTATTGTATCGGCCATGAACGCGGAGAACGCGGGGAGCGGTGATCAGATGCGTATGAAGTGCGAATCGGGACTCTTGAGGCTGTGCAACACGTACGGGTGGCAGATATGAGCATTTGCAAGGATTGTGTGTTCTGCGGGGAGATCGCGGAGAGGAAGCAGGAGGTGTGTGGGCTTTATGAGGAGCCTGTTGAGGCTGTAAAGGCTTGTGTGGCGGCGCATATATCAGGTCGGTGCGAGCGAAAGATGACACGCACCGACGTACGCGGTATGGTGCGTGAGCTTGAGATGCTTCAAAGGCAGAGGGACAGTCAGAAAGAGCTGCTTGAGGTCGTGCAGCGAGTTATCACGGCGGCGCTTCGGGAGGACAAGGACGATGCCCAGAAAGTATAGGATCACATATCGGTTTGACGGCTGTGTCTCGGCGTATGAGCTTGAGGCAACGTCGAAGTATAATGCAAAGCAGAGATTTTACGTTATTTTTCCCAGAGCGGAGATAGTTAAGGTGGAGGTCAGTGATCAATGAAGATACTATTTATAGGAACGCTGATGATCATATACATATTGGCGTGTTACGGACTGGGTAAACTGTTGGACCGCG
>CAJGCF010000020.1 GCA_904501865.1 uncultured Clostridia bacterium | reverse complement strand
TATTTTCTCGCACTTTTTCTCGAGGACCACGGTTTCGTAGCTATCATTTACAATGTGTATTCCCATATCAAGTAAACGGTCTATATTTTCCTTTAGCAAGGTTTGAGACGGAGTTTTGCTATGCCCGAATTTAGCGTGTGAATAGTATATTTCGTGATTGCCGAACACGTAGTAGCACGGAGCGATTTTTGATGCCGCCTCAAAGAAATTGAAAGCATTTTGATTTCTTTTGCTCATATATTCTGCGGATATTTCCATTATGTCTCCTGGAAGAAGTATCAAGTCGGGAGAGATTTCGCAAAGGGCCCTCAGAACCTTGGAGCAGGCTCTGCCGTGAAGATCCGCCACGCAAGCTATCCGCAGGTCTATACTCGGCTTGTAGGTTTGTATTTGATATCGAGTTATTTTCATCTAAAACACCCTTGTTAAATTATTTATCCATATAGAAATCTATTTTCTGAGGAACGATAAAGAATGCGAGGTCATAAATATCAGTACTGTCAAAATATGCAACTCTTTCCTCATCAGCAAAGGCTACCGCTTGGAGTTTGTTTGTGTTCTCTATTGTGTATGGAATCTTGGTCACAGGACCTTTATTGCCAAATACTACGTATTTTGATTTTGAGAAAAACAACTCTGCTCTTTGGAGCAACGATTCCGATTCATTAAAGGCGGGGGATGCGTATACGGTCCTATCTGAAAGAGTGTATATGCTGATAAGAGAGAGTGGCACTTTTGAGCGGTCAATGCTCTCACGTAGGCTTTCTATGCGCACACTGTCAATAGTGTGTAAGACTTCCCCGTATTCGTATAGATAGGCGTTAACACCGTTTTTCTCTGCGATCTCAAACAATGCTTCCATTTTGTAATACTCGTCCAAACTTTCGGGGTACGGTAGCCATACCTCGTACACCTTTTCACTTGAGAAAATATAAGATAAGGTAGCATTATGAGCATATGAATACCTTGTGAGTACGATAGAATCTATTTCGGTGACGCGAGATTCATATAGCTCGTCCAGAATCTTGTGGTAGGAGCTTTTGCTTCCGTTTGACATATCACATATAGTCGCGCCTTGTCCACAGGATACTACTAAAAGATCCGAGGTGGAGGAAGCATTGATATATGATACCTTCACAGAATCATTGGCTTGGGACTCATACAGCCATATTGCTCCAAAAAACAGGGTCAATGATAGCGCAAAAGGTAGAAATACCTTGTATACTCGTTTACTTTTACAAATAAGCGAGTATATTATACAAGCGCCTATCACTATTGCTGCTATCCAAGCGAAAGGATAGTTGAGGGACAATACGCCCCCCTTCATATTGGATATCAGATCACAATATCCTATCATAGTGTCGGATATAAATATGATAGCCGATGCGATGGCTGTGGAAATAAAAGGAATATTGGCTACAGGCAAAAATAGCATTGACAAAAGTATCAACACTGAGCTCGGCAAAGAGAGTACCAGGGATGAAACTATACTGTAAAGCGGAAGCTCTTTTATAAAGATACACATTACGCATATAAGAGGTATAAATGCTGACAATCCCGTTGCCACAGCAAGTGAAATGGGCTTTAATATTTTGAGTGCAAAATTAAGCCATTTTCGCGGTGAATGCATTATGCGGTTAAAAGCATCACGGAAAAGAGGCATGTATGCCAGAATTCCGAGCGTTGCCGCAAATGACATCCAGAATCCCGCATCAAGAACCGCGCCGGGAGAAATTAATACTATAAGAAATCCCGCTACGGATAATGAGGTTAAGGAGTCGTATGTTCCTGAAATGAGTATTGATAAATAGACGATGAGCAGCATTATTACAGAGCGCGTGGCCGAAACCGAAAATCCGGTGATCGCGAGATATGTTAATGCAAAAACGGATAGGACGACGGCAATCAATTTGGACTTGGTGGTGATACGCTTAAGCAGCAACATCATAGCACCCATAATTATGCTCATATGCGTTCCGCTCAGTGCAAGTATGTGCGACACACCCGCACGGGTAAAATCCCGAGCTGTTGTATTTGATAATAGCCCTTTGTTACCAAGGAATATAGCAGAGCTTAGTCTTCCCGCTTCGCCCGATATGTTTGACGTGAACATTCCGGAAAGACGCTTGTTTACAGAGGAAAAGAAAGTTTTAACTGTAACTTTTCCACACTCGGTAATAATGAGCGAATCAGGCTCGTATGATATATATGAAATGAACATGCCATCGGATAGCATAGATGTTTTTTCATTGAATCTTCCGCCCGATTCCTCCGGTGATTGTGCCATGACCAGCACCTGTATGCTATCTCCTAGTTCAAGCGCCGATTCATATTGACATTCAAGAGTAGCCTTGTGACTTGTTTTCTCTCCGCCTATCTCGTGTACTGATACGGTATAAATGCCCATGCTGCTTTGCTCATATTTCTCAGATGTGACCGTTGCTTTGATGCAAAGCTTATTTCCATAATATTCATCGTATTTGTTTTGTTGTATGTTAAAATATAAAAACGAGGAGAGTGTCGATGCCAGTATCATAGATGAACACATCGTTATACAAAGAAATGCATATTTTTTTGTGGCATCAAGTTGCTTTAATATGGTCAAAAGTACTGATACGATAAGGATTAATCCTGCCACTATCATAATTATGATCTTATATAAGAATGGCAAGAAATATCCCACTATCGAAGAAAGCAGGAAAAGCATACACGAGGTAAAAAGAGGCCTTTTGGTAAAAATATTCATTTTCTCGCTCCTTTCTCGAAATGTATTTATTTATCTCAAATGAATAAATTTTGGAGTTTTTTGTAAAATTGCTTGACAAACTGTCAAAAAAAATATATAATTAATAACGTCGTATGAAATCCTATTTTTTGGAGGAACAAAAATGTTTGAAAAACTTAAAGAACTACTCGTAAATGAACTGCAGATCAAGGAAGACGTGATTACAATGGATGCTGAGCTTGCTTCCGATCTGGGAGTTAACTCTATAGAGCTTGCCGATCTCGTTATGATCTGTGAGGAGCAGTTTGACTTGGTTATAGAGGATGAGGATCTTCACGGATTTATTACTATTGGCGACGTTGTCAATTATCTTGAATCGCACTGCAACTGATTTTAAAGCGGTACATATTTTTCAAAAGGCTGTCCTGTAAGGGCGGCCTTTTTTGTTCTAATCATTCTCTTTGTATTGGATAGCATAGATGAGCCTCAGCTCCTGTGCTCTTCAAGGCAGCAAGTGATGCCTCTGCCTCATCGGTATTTTTGAATATGCCGAATACAGACGTACCGCTACCGCTCATCGTCGCATTTACGGCTCCGTGGGAGATCATAATGTTTTTCAGCTCTCTAACCTGCGGTCTCTTTTTTTCAACTACGCATTCAAATATGTTGAATATACCCTTGCAGTATGACGCAATATCGTCTTCGTTGGGGTTACATAATATATCAAGCATATGTGATCTTGGTGAGTAGCTGCTAAAATTGTCAAATCTTTCGTCAAGCATTCTATATGCTTCGGGAGTTGACATTCCCTCTCCCTTTTTTGCTATTATTATCGGACAGTGTGGCATTTGTCTGCACTGTGATAAGTCCTCTCCAACTCTCTTGGCAATATAAGTACCGCACTCGATGCAAAAAGGAACGTCTGCTCCAAGTTTTGCTCCTAAAGCCTTTAGATCTTCCTTGGACAGCTTGTGCCCGTTTATATGATTGAGAGCTATAAGGGTAGCCGCAGCATCTGCACTGCCGCCCGCCAGCCCCGCCGACATTGGAATTTTTTTATCTATGTCTATTGTCACATTGCCGTTCTCCAAAGGATATATTTCTGCGGCTTTGTATGCAAGATTGTGGGAATCACAAGGAATATCCGATCTGTTGCAATATACTTTGATGTTTTTTTCGTTATCATGAGTGTATTCAACCGTGACGGTGTCGCAAAGACTCACGCTCTGCATTACACTGAGTATATTGTGATATCCGTCATCGCGACGAGACTCCATATCAAGAAAAAGGTTTATTTTCGCGTATGCTTTGACCGAGATCTTCATTTGTATTCCCCTTTGCGTTTGTTTTGATATGCCCGTATGGGTATATTATACTACTCATATATTATTATTTTGTGAATATTTTAAAATATTTAAATTTAAGATTACGTTATAGCCGCAACGCACTTGACTTGCGATGAAAAAAAGTATATAATATAAATTAGACTTGTAGGTCTGTCAGCACATGAATGATGATCAAGGCAAAATAAAACATGGAGTTAAAGTATGGAAGAAAAAAGCTTTCGCAGGGGCGGTATATCTGTTGAGACCGCTCACATATTCCCTATAATCAAAAAATGGCTCTATTCCGAGAAGGATATATTCCTCAGAGAGATAGTATCGAACGCTACTGACGCGGTGACCAAGCTGCGCCGTCTCACATCTCTTGGACAGTATGATGATAAGGACGAGAAATATTCTGTAAGGGTAACTCTCGATAAGGACGAAAAAACTCTGACTGTATCGGACAACGGTATCGGCATGACCGAGGAGGAGCTTGAAAAATATATTTGTTCTATCGCTCTTTCGGGAGCGTTGGATTTTATCCGGAAGTATGATGACGGAAACACCAATAACGGAATTATCGGTCATTTTGGATTAGGATTTTATTCCTCGTTTATGGTCTCGGATACCGTAGAGCTTGTCACAAGGTCTTACACATCGGATAAAGCTATTCGCTGGACGTGTGACGGCTCGGGACAGTATGAAATAGACGACGGTGAGCGGGACGGTCATGGTACAGACGTTATAATGCATATTTCTGAGGACGAGGCGGCATATCTTGAGGAATTCAAGATAAGAGAAATACTTGACAAGTATTGTGCGTTTATGTCTACCGATATATTTTTTGAGGTTGTGGGAGACGATAAGGACGAGAAGTCCGAGAATAACGAGCCCATTAACGAGACCTTCCCTTTATGGTTGAAAAACGCTTCAGATTGCAGTGATGAGGAATATACCGAGTTTTATAAAAAGGTATTCCGTGATTTTAAAGAGCCGCTTTTTCACATCCACATCAACGCAGACTATCCGCTTAATTTCAAGGGTGTTCTGTATTTTCCCTCAAGAATGAACGAATATGAATCTTATGAGGGTCAGGTCAAGCTGTTTTACAATCAGGTATTTGTTGCGGATGATATAAAAGAGGTCATTCCCGATTTTCTGCTTATGCTCAAGGGTGTGCTTGATTGTCCTGAGCTTCCGCTTAATGTATCCAGAAGCTATCTTCAGGATAATGCGTACGTAAAGAAGGTGTCGGCTCACATAGTTAAAAAGGTTGCCGACAAGATATGCTCCCTTTGCAATAATGATCGAGAGAAATATGAGAAGATATGGAGCGAGCTCAAGATATTCTTTGAATATGCGGCACTTCGAGACAAGAAATTTTACGACAGGGTCAAGTCGCATTATTTGCTTGAACTGACCGACGGCACGTATATGACCGTTCAGGAATATCTAAAGGATTGCGAGGAAAAGCATCAAAATACCGTTTATTACGCCACTGACAAGGCTATGCAGGCTCAATACATCTCAATGTTCGAGACGGAAGGATACAAAGTGGCGCTCCTATCACATCAGCTTGATATGCAGTTTATCGGTATGTGCGAAGCGGCTGACGGAGAGATAAAGTATAAAAGAATAGATTCTGATGTTTCGGGGATAATTAGCTCAAGCTCGGACGTCGTAAGTAACGAATCCTTGGCGGAGCTTTTTAAGACGGTAAGCGGAAATAATGCTTTAAACGTGAAGTTCGAATCGCTTAACAACACAAGTGTCCCCGCGATACTGATTGTATCCGAGGAATCCAGAAGGATGGAAGATATGATGAGAATGTACGCGGGTATGGGTATGAACGTGGGTGAACTCTTCCCCGTTGAGTACACGCTCGTTCTCAATAGCGCATCTGTTCTCACGCAAAAGATAGCATCTTTAATGGAAACCGATTCGGATAAAGCAAGTCTTATGGCGAGTGAGGTGTATAAGCTTGCGCTTATGTCGCAAAGACATATGACCGCCGATGAGCTCAAGGATTTCCTTTCAGACAGCTTCAAGCTGCTTGAAATGCTTTAAGCTTATGGGACTTATATATTCAAATATTCCAGAGCTTGACGGTAGCGACACCGAGATAAGCTTGTCTAATCTCTCGGCGCTTGAGTCCGAGCTCGAGAGCGTTTTGGAAAGAAGAATAGCGCATATTTGGGAGCTTGCGGATGCCGTTGTAAAGGACGGTGGAGATGCTGATATTATAAAAAGCATCATTCTTTCGATTCGCTCCGATGATACGTGTGGGTCGGAGAGCATAATTGATGAAAACGCCGCGGATATACGCGCTCTGTTTTCCAAAATATCACTGGCGGAGCGGTTGATGATATTCAGGGCTATATTCGGTGGTCGTGGCTTTGATAAAAAAGGTATATACAAGCATAGCGCACTCGCATCTGATTTTATCCCGTCTGCCGATGCATCTGAAAAGATAGCATATCTTAAAAATTCATACAATGACGTTGTTTACAGTAGATTTGCAGAGCTGTTCTCCTCTCCGAGAGCTATGTATTTAAACACAGTAAACGATGTATGTGAGAGCGTTTTCAACGGGGATAGCGAGTACTGCATATTACCCATAGAAACTTCGCATGACGGCAAGCTTTCGTCATTTTACGGAATGATATTCAAATACGGTTTGAAAATAAATGCCGTGTGTGATGTTGATAATAATGCAGACGGCGATTGTACAAAATATGCCCTGCTTAGTAAAAAAGTCGTATTCGAGCATCCTTTTATGCGCTCAAAGCAAAAGAACAAGTATTTTGAGTTGATATACAATGATACCGATGCTCTATCACTTAACGATATGCTGATATCGGCAGAGCTGTGCTCTCTTAGGCTGCGAAGGATAGACACACTGAGCATTGTGAGTAAGGATACTGTAGAAAGCCTTTATTTTTGCTCTGTTTTTAAAATAAACGAGGGAGATATTCAAACCTTTATTTCATTTTTGACTGTGGATTGTCCGAACTTTATCCCTGTAGGACTTTACTTGCAGATATAATTCAAAAACAAACGGAATAATATTTATAAGGAGGAAGATATGGAAAATATTTCTTACAACACAAAGGGAGTCTGCTCAAGGCAGATAGATATTAAGATAGAGGATGGCGTTATCGCCGAGGTTGTATTTACCGGAGGATGCTCGGGCAATACTAAAGGAGTGGCTGCTCTCGCACAAGGAATGACCATTGAGGAGGCTGTAAAGCGTCTTAAAGGTATCAAGTGCGGACCTAAAAGCACTTCCTGCCCCGATCAGCTTGCAGTAGCTCTGGAGCAATATCTCGCAGAAAAATAATACATATACGCATTACGATTATTTGATTGAAAGGACCGCATTTTATGAAAAAATATCTTGAAAATTTTAAGCTTTGGCTTGATTCTGAAGTTCTTACAGATGATGAGAAGAAGGAGCTGCTCTCAATCAAGGACAACGACGACGAGATAAGAATACGCTTCTCCTCTGGACTGACCTTCGGCACGGCTGGACTACGCGGAACTATGAAGGTTGGTATGAACGCTATGAACGTGTATACCGTGGCACAAGCAACACAGGGACTCGCCTCTCTTATACACAAGGAAGGTAGAGCATCTGATGGAGTTGTAATAGCGTACGACTCCAGAAACAACTCCGAGCTTTTTGCAAGGGTTTCTGCTGAGGTGTTGGCTGCGGCTGATATCCCTACGTATATTTTTGATGCTTTGAGACCCACTCCCGAGCTTTCATTTGCTTTGCGTGAGCTTGGATGTGTCGCGGGAATAAACATCACGGCATCTCACAATCCCAAGCAGTATAACGGATATAAGGCTTATTGGGACGACGGCGCGCAGCTTCCTCCAGAGCACGCCAATACCGTATACGCGGAGATATGCAAAATAGACATATTTAAGGACGTCAAGAGAATAAATTTCGATGATGCGGTAGCGGCTGGTAAGATAAAAATACTTGGCGAGGAGATGGATAACAGATATCTCGCCAGGGTGCGTGAGCAGCTTGTCAATCCCGACGCGGTCAAGAAGGTTGCGGACGACCTCAAAATAGTTTATACGCCCCTTCACGGTACGGGACATAAGCTTGTACCCGAGATACTTGAGAGTATAGGTCTTAAGCATCTTTACAAGGTCGAGGAACAATTCAAGATAGACGGCAATTTCCCCACTGTTGAAAAGCCCAATCCCGAATATGCGGATGTTTTCAAGCTCGGAATAGAGATAGCCGACAGAGTCGGAAGTAATCTCGTTATCGCGACCGACCCTGACGCAGACCGTGTCGGAGTTATGGCGAGAACGCGTGACGGAGGCTTCCGCACTATTACGGGTAACCAGATGGGTGCACTCTTACTTGATTATATAATTACCGCATACGAGGAAACAGATACTATGCCTCCGCTTCCCTATGCCGTTAAATCAGTAGTGTCTACCGAGCTAGTTACAAAGATATGCGAGGCACACAACGTTGAGATGTTCAACGTGCTCACAGGCTTTAAATTTATTGGAGAGGTTATTAAGAATCACGAAAAGAGCGGAGAGGGCTCCTTTATCTTTGGATTTGAGGAGAGCTATGGTTATCTTAAGGGCACTTATGCAAGAGATAAGGATGCCGTGGTGGCATCTATGCTTATATGTGAAATGACCGCATATTATTACGCTAAGGATATGACACTGTGTGACGCTCTTGATAAGCTATACGAGAAATACGGGTTCTGCCGAGAATTCAATGTTGAGATATATATGGAAGGAGTTGACGGTCCCGCGAAAATGGCGGCTCTGCTTGACGGTATGAGAGCGTCCATTCCGAATGAACTCGGAGGAGTTTCTGTCAAAACGTTTGGTGACTATAATGCCGAGGTGTTTATTGACGTTGCGAGCGGAGAGCATACGCCTACCGGCTTGCCTCGGGCAAATATGCTTTATTTCAAGCTTGAGAACGGAGACGTGGTAATAGTTCGTCCATCGGGAACAGAGCCAAAGGTCAAATTCTACTTCCTTGTGATTGCCGCTAACGAACAAGAGGCAGACACGAGAATATTGGGATATAGAAATTCTCTCGGTGTATAATAAACGAAAAGGGGTTGCTTCATTTAGCGCAGAACAAAAGCCACTTTTACAAGCAAGAACAAAAAACAACTTGAAAATATAGTTTTTGTCTTTCAAATGGGGAAATCCGCCGATTTTTCGGCGGATTTCCCCATTTTAGGTGGCTTTTTAGTCGCGTTTTGGCTCTACGGCGGTACCCTTCTACACCTACGAGAACCAAACCACGCCTTCTGCATCTAAACGACTCAGCCCCTTTTTATGTGACTCCATATCGGAGTGATGGTTATTTTATAATTGCGTTTCCCTTTTCTACGATTTTTTCTATTTGCTTGAATACGTATTCCGAATAATTCAACCTCTCACTGTATTCGGAGTATTTTTGAGAAGATGTGTCGTAAAAGATAACGCGTACTGAGCCCTCGTTAAATATATCCACTATGTTTTTAACCTTGAGGAAAACACCGTCTGTCATATTCGGAACACGGATATATAGCTTTTGAGGAACTTGCGGCGTGGATATGCTCTGTACCTTGTTGGATACTTTTGACACGGACTCTGTGCTTGCTTTAGCGGCATTTGCGTACATCGAAAGATACGTGGCAAGAGGCGATTGTGCCGTGAAGGAGGTCTGTGTTGCACGCTGGGCAGTTTCGGATTTTTTCACAACTGGAGATTTTTCTGCAGGAGGTGCGTATTGGGAGTTCTCAATGAGCGGCGTTATATTGTTTACAAGTATTTTATGCGACTCATCGTCCTTGATTGACACGGTTCCCTCAACGTATATCGCGGCATCAATAAATATCTCGTGATAACATTCCGAGTATTTCTTCGGGAAAACTATGCACTCAACGTCTGCAAATTTATCCTCGAGCTTGAAGAACGCCATCTGGTCATTGTTTTTGGTAGTCTTAATGGAAACGGTATTTATAATGCCAACCACACTCACTTTATTTCTGTCCGAATACAGAACTGCTCCGTTTTCGTCTGTCTCGATAAGCTCTGCAATGCTTATAACGTCAAGGTCATCAATATGCTTTTCATAGTTGTCAAGCATATGTCCCGAGAAATACATCCCCGAGGATTCCTTTTCAAGCATAAGCTTTTCCCTCATTGTAAGGTCGGGCTTGTCAGGATAGTCAAACGACGGTGCAACTATCTCTCCTGAAAAGAACATATCCATCTGTCCTGTGGGATTGTTGCGGTTTTTCTGCGTGACGTTGTCAATTATGGTCTCATAAGCCGCAAGAAGCTGTGAGCGATATAGTCCTAAATCGTCAAACGCGCCGCATTTTATTATAGCCTCTACCTGACGCTTGTTGAGATCGGAGATAAGGCTCATTCGTTCGACAAAGCTATCAAACGACACAAATCTGCCTCCAACGGCCCTCTCGTTGATTATAGCCTGAATAAACTGCTTTCCCACGTTTTTCAGGGCGAGTAGGCCAAATCGAATATTTCCGTTGTCTCGGTCCGAGCTGAAATTAACACGGCTATTGTTGATATTGGGAGGCAATACGGAAATCTTAAATTTTGCACACTCTGCTATATATTCTGCTACCTTGGTCTGATTGCCAAGAACACTTGTAAGGAGCGCAGACATATACTCGCCCGTATAGTGCGCCTTTAGATACGCCGATCGGTAAGAAATGACCGCATACGCAGCGGCGTGAGCCTTATTGAATGCGTAATTTGCAAAGCTTGCCATATCGTTGAAGAGCTTTTCGGCAGAAGCGGGAGCTATTCCGTTTTGCCTTGCGCCTTCAATGAATGCTTCTCTTTCAGATTCAAGAACAGACGCTTTTTTCTTTGACATAGCACGGCGCACGATATCTGCGTGTCCAAATGTGTAGCCTGCTATGCGTCTGAATATGCTCATTACCTGCTCTTGATATACGGCACAGCCATACGTGGATTTAAGTATGGGTTCAAGCTCGGGCAGGTCATATACGACCTTTGACGGATCGTGACGGCATTCTATAAATCTCGGTATAGAGTCCATAGGACCGGGTCGGTAAAGAGCCAGAACCGACAGTATATCGTCTATATTCTCGGGTTTAAGACTTTGGAGCACCTGCCGTATACCTGAGGACTCTAGTTGGAAGACACCCGAGGTGTCTCCGTTTGAGATAAGCTCAAAGGTTTTTTTGTCATCAAGAGGAATCTTCTCAATGTCAAAATCGGGAATGAATTCCCTTATTTGCGCTTGGGCATCGTCTATTATCGTCAGATATCTCAGAGCCAAAAAGTCAAACTTAAGAAGGCCGAGATCGGCAATGGTATCCATATCAAACTGAGTGACAAGTGTACCGTTACTGACCGAGAGCGGAACGTATTCACTTATCGGCTTGTCCGTAATAACCACGCCTGCCGCGTGTACGGATATGTTTCTAGGCATTCCCTCAAGAGACATAGCGGTATCAACGAGCTTCCTTATCTGGTCAGAGCTCTCGTAAAGACTTTTGAGCTCTGGAAAACGCAACGCGTTCTTCAAGGTCATTCCCAATTCGTGAGGGATCGCCTTTGCCACTACGTCAACATCGGCATACGACATACCCATAGCTCGCCCGCAGTCTCTTATTGCGGCTTTAGCAGCGAGAGTACCAAAGGTCACTATCTGGGATACGTGCTCTCTGCCGTATTTACGTGTGACGTATTCGATTACCTCGTCTCTGCGATTATAGCAGAAATCAATATCTATATCTGGCATGCTCACGCGTTCGGGGTTAAGAAAACGCTCGAACAGCAGGTCAAACTTGATGGAATCTATCTCCGTTATTCCAAGAAGATAAGCGACAAGGCTTCCCGCACCCGATCCTCTGCCGGGGCCTACGGGAATATTTGAGCTTTTGGCAAAGCCTACATAGTCCTGAACGATGAGAAAATAGTCGGCATATCCCATAGCGTTGATTACGGACAGCTCGTAATTTATTCTGTCCATATATGCCTTTTGGTTGTGATTTTCGTCTTTGCCGAATACTATGTGACCATTCTTAAGCCTTTTTTTTAGTCCCGAAAGAGTAAGCTCCTCAAGGTAATCTTGTGCGCTTTTCGAATCGGGACAAGGGAATTTAGGAAGATATACCCTGTCAAATTCAAGCTCGAGCTCGCATGCGTCGGCAATCTTCACGGTATTTGCAAGAGCCTCCTTGTACGAGCCGTATATGCGCTTCATTTCATCGGTGGTTTTGATATAATAGTCGTCAGCATCAAAGCTCGGCTTATTGTCGCTGTCTACCGTGGTATTGGTCTGTATGCACATTAATATCTGCTGCATCTCAGAGTCTTGTCTGCGCAAATAATGGCAGTCGTTAGTTGCAACGAGCGGCAGATTACATTCTTCGGCAAGACTTACAAGCTGAGGGATAATCTGCTGAGTTTCCTCTGTTCCGTGATCCTGAAGCTCAATATAATAATTACCCTTACCAAAGATATGAGAGTATTCCATAGCGGTATTTTTAGCTGCCTCATAGTCTCCTAAAGAAAGCAGTCTCGGGATTTTGCCCGAAAGGCAGCCTGAAAGCGCAATAAGTCCATCTGAATGATGCCTTAAAAGCTCCTCATCTATTCGTGGCTTTGAATAGAATCCCTCGGTGTATCCCAGAGATACCATATGGATAAGATTGCGGTATCCCGTCATATTTTTACACAACAGGACCAGATGATAATAAGAGTCGGTGTTATTTCTCTTGTCAAATCGAGATGAGGTCGCAACGTAGACCTCACATCCTATTATGGGCTTTATCCTCGCTTTTTTGCAGGCCTTATAAAATTCTATCACGCCGTACATATTACCGTGGTCGGTGATAGCGACGGCATCCTGACCGCATTCCTTGACGCGGTCGGGGATATCTGATATGCGGCAAGCGCCGTCAAGCAGACTGTATTCACTGTGAAGATGAAGATGTACGAATTCTCCCATCGACGCTCCCCTTTCTTTTATGATCTTTTGTTTTATATCAGTTTTTTCTTTTTTGCTTCTTCAACTATTTTTGCCAGTCGATGATTGAGCCCCGATTTTGAGATAGGCGGCGAGTGCATTGCGGCAAGCTCTGTGAGGCTTATATCGGGATTGTCCATTCGAAGATCTGCCGTATGCTTTATGTCGTCTGAAAATTCATCAAACATTCCGTTTGCTATCAACGCCTCAATAGCAGATATCTGTAGAGCGGCGGCCTCCACCGACTTGGAGATGTTGCGCGCCACACAGTTGGTGGCACGGTTTTCGGAATTTCGAAGGTCTTTTTCAACGAACACGTCGAAAAATCTGAACAAGGATCTGCTTCCACCGCAAGACGTGAGGATATCCTCAATATCTGATTCGTTTCTGTAAAAAAGCCCTACTACATTCTTTCTGACGGTGCGACGAGGAGGCTCAAGTCCGCAATCCGCAATGACACTTTCAATAAATTCCGTTCTATGCTCATTTGCCGACCTTATTTCAAGCGTGTATGACTTCTGAGGATCACTCACGCTACCCGCGCAACAAAAAACGGCTCTCAAGAAAGCAGTTCTGCAGGCAGGACAAGCAAATATTCGCTCCTTCTCAGATTGATATGCATATGCTCCAAGCTCATCCACGGATTTGAAAAAATCTGATAGCTTACGGCTTGTAAAGGTCATATGGGACGCACTGAAGCATCCCCTTTTGATCTGTAATATATCGGGAGTGACGTTGTAAATAGTCTTGAGCAAAAACAATAGCTTTTCTTTAGTCGATTCGTCAGCAAGTGTAATATGTATATTGTCGTCGCTCTGCTCTGCCGAAAGACACGCACCGAACAACCAAGCCTTTTTACAGCAGTTACTCTTAATTGCCAAGGAGTTCAGCTCATCCTTGACCTGTGAGGAAAATGACATTTTTAAAAATTCCTTTTGATTTTATTGATACGGTATATAGATGATCTCAGGCTCAAGCTTGACGTTGAATTTTTCAAGCACTATCTTCTCAATATGCTTCATCAATTCCAGTATGTCAGCGCTTGTAGCCCCGCCCTTGTTTATAATGAAGCCTGCGTGCTTTTCCGAAACTTGAGCTCCACCTACCGTAAAGCCCTTAAGGTCTGAATCCTCAATCAGCTTGCCCGCAAAGAGCCCGTTTGGAGGGCGCTTGAACGTACTACCTGCATTGGGATATTCGAGGGGCTGTTTTTCCTTTCTTGCGGTCATATTCTTTGACATATCTGCCAATATATCTGCGGGCTCTCTCTCGGACAACTTCAAGGTGGATGAAATGACTACGTATTCTGGGTGGTCCTGAAACATACTGCGCCTGTATCCGAAATCCTGCTCCTCGGTTTTTAAGGAATATATCTTACCGTCGGTGGTATCTACGTATTCCGTTTCGAGCGTAATATCTGACATCTGTCCGCCGTATGCGCCCGCATTCATAAATATAGCCCCGCCTACTGTCCCTGGAATTCCGTACGCAAATTCAAGCCCTGAAAGGCCGTGCTTTTTACCTACCTCAGATGAAAGCTCGGTCAAGGATTTCCCGCAATCAACCTTTACAATAGTATATCCTTTTTTATGGATGTACTGAGTTGAATTAATGCCGCCGGTAAATATAATAACACCGTCAAAGCCGTTGTCGTCAAAAAGTATATTGCTTGCGTTGCCGATTATTCTATATCGACAGCCATTTTTTTTACAAGCATCTATCGCAGACATTATCTCCTCTGAACTTCTTGGGAACAGTGCATATCTTGCCTCTCCTCCGACCTTGAAGGACGAGTGCTTTGAGAGGAGCTCGTTTTGTCGCACCTCTACGTTGCCAAAGTCAATGTTTTTCATAATGCTCCATTCTGCATCGTAAGATTATTTTAAGAGTATATTTGCTATCTCCTCAAAGCTTTTTGCCACGTATGTGATATTCATATTACAGGGCTTTTCCTTTCCCGAAGGATTATACCAGCAGGTGTCTATTCCTATGTTGATGCCACCTTGCATATCGGAGGTCAAGGAGTCTCCGATAATAATGGTCTTCTCGGGGTCATATTGAGGTATCTGCTCTATTACCTTTTCAAAATATTTAACGCTTGGCTTTTCATGACCTATATCTTCAGAGATAAAGCATTTGTCAAAGTATTTGAACACAGGAGACGGAAACAACCTTTTTTGTTGGACCATTTTCTGTCCGTTGGTCACGATATACATATTAAACTTCCCATGTAGGCTTTCACAAAGCTCTACCGCACCGTCGAGCACGTAAGATTTTTCTGCAAGTCTTTCCGGATAATCGTGGCCAATATCCTCCGCTGAGCAATCAAAGCCATAAAAATCTATCAGAGTTTGCCAACGTGCTATATACAGCTTTTCTTTTTCGATCTCTCCCCGTTCAAGCATTTTCCAATATTCAGCATTTATTTGTGAATACTTTTCTATCACATCGGGAGTTGAAGGTAGGCCGTAGGTGTTCAGACACTCTATAACTGCCTCGGTTTCCGAGCGTTTGAAATCAAGCAAGGTTGCATCGGCATCGAATAAGAGAGTTGTATATTTTGACATTTTTGTCTCCTTGTTTTTTGATTTTAACGGGACGTTACACACCCCCTATTATAATTATACTATAAGTCGTTAAAAAATGCAACGATTTTTTGAGGTAAACTCGCGAAAAAAGAGCACAATAATTATGCTTTAACCCCTTGAAAAATATCTTAAAATGAGTTATAATATATCTATATATGTTCTTTTTTAGGAAGGTACTTATGCAAAGGGTATTTAAAATAGGACTTTTAGGCTCGGGATATATGGGCAGGACACATTCTTTTTCTGTTTTGTCGATTCCATATCATTATCTTGGATGCGAATTTGGGGGACGTTATGTGTCGGTGTGCTCGTCGACTGAAGAAAGCGCTCAAAGAGCCGCGTGTCAGCTTGGTATAGAGAAATCTACCGCAAACGAGGACGATATTATAAACGATCCCGATATAGATGTTGTTGATATCTGTACTCCTAATATATATCACTTTGAAACTGCCAAAAAGGCAATATTGGCGGGCAAGCACGTTTTATGTGAGAAGCCTCTTGCTATTAATGCACAACAGGCGCTGGAGCTTGATCGCCTTGCAAAGGACGCCTTTGAGAAAAACGGTCAGGTGTGTGGGATGGTGTTCAATAACCGACATCTTTCCGCCGTTAGGAGAGCTCGTGAGCTGGTTGAAAAAGGAAATCTTGGCAGGATACTGTCCTTTGATTTCAAATATCTCCACAATAGTTGCGTAGATCCCAAAAGAAGTCCCGGGTGGAAGCAGAACGCTGATATATGCGGTGCAGGTACACTTTTTGATCTTGGAGCGCACGTCGTTGATCTCTGCCGTCATCTTTGCGGAGAGTTTGCTTCGGTCTATGCCAAGGAGCAAATAGCATTTCCAACTCACAGATTGGCAGACGGTACCGAATGGCATACCAATGCCGATGAGGCGGCGTATATAACAGCTACTATGAAGTGCGGAGCGGTCGGAACTATCACCGCAGGCAAGATAAGCGTCGGAGAAAACGACGGATTAACGTTCTCTGTGTACGGAACTCGTGGCGCTATAAAATTTGACCTTATGGAGCCTAATTGGTTACATTTTTACGATGCCGACGCGGCAGGTGGAGATCATGGAGGGATGTGTGGCTTTACACGCATTGAGTGTGTAGGTCGTTATGCCGCTCCGGGCGGTCAGTTCCCCTCCTCCAAGGCGCCTAGTGGCTGGCTCCGTGGACATATAGGTTCGATGTATTCTTATCTGAACGCTATATATAAAGGTGTTCCCGCATCACCGTCGTTTGAGGACGGAGCGCTTGCGCAGATCGTGCTTGATGCGGCGCACAGATCTCATGTTATGGGAAATGAAATTATTATAGATTGACACGAGTGTCGGAAAGGAGAAAAATGACGGTTATTGGTCTTACAGGTCCCAGTGGCGCGGGAAAAGGCGAGGTCGCGCGCATAATGAGCGCGTATTCCTTCCATATCATCGACTCCGATGCCGTTTATCATAATATAGTTTCCTCTCCTTCGCCATGTGTTGATGAGCTTAAGAGTGTATTTGGACAAGGTGTAGTTAATTGTGACGGAGCTCTCAATAGAAAGGCTCTTTCCGCGATCGTATTCAAGGACGGCAATCAAGAAAAGCTCTCAATTTTAAACAGTATAACCCATAAATACGTTGTGATTGCCATAAGAGATACCATTTCAAGACTTGAGGGTGAGGGCGCACAAGTTTGTGTGATAGACGCTCCCCTTCTTATTGAGGCAGGGCTTTTGAGTGACTGCGATTTTAGTATAGCCGTGCTTGCTGACAAGGAACCCAGAATAAAAAGAATATGCCAAAGGGATAATATCGACACCCAATCGGCCACAGCTCGAATAAACTCGCAGAAGAATGACGAGTATTACATATCAGGGACCGATGAGGTAATATATAACAACGGTGATCTCTACGCTTTGCAAGATGACGTTAGGGCTATCCTTGAAGAAAGGGGCGTTATCTGATATGGTGAGAATGAAACGTAGAACAAACGGTCGTGCATATGGAATAGCGGTAGCTGTGGCTTTGGCGATCTCTATAGTGTTCGGTTTTGTATTTGATTTTGTATGTGCCCAAATAGAGCACGCCATATACAAAAAGCCCGCAGAGTATCAGGGATACGTGTCAGAATACTCTCTCAAATATGACGTCCCCGAGAATTTGATATATGCCGTTATGAAGACCGAGAGCGGATTTGATTTTGCCGCAAGGTCCTCGGTGGGTGCGCAAGGGCTTATGCAGCTTATGCCAAATACTTTTTTGTGGCTAACTAACGATATGCTAGGAGATAGGTACGAGGCCGGTATGCTTTACGATCCCGAGACCAATATAAAATACGGAGTCTACTACTTGTCTTATTTATATGACAGATATGGTAACTGGGATACGGCTCTCGCCGCATACAATGCGGGTCCCGGAAACGTTGATAGCTGGCTTAAAGATAGCGAGTATGACTCTGACGGAGACGGTGTGATTGACAAGATACCATTCCGTGAGACTCGCAAGTACGTCAAGAAGGTCAACAAAAGCCTTAAGATGTACGATAAATTGTATTAAAATAATTTTGATAACATAGAGAAACGAAAGGATCATACTACCATGAACAAAAGTGAACTTACCTATTCAAAAACAAATTTCTATGAAAAGAACAGTGAAAGCGAAATAAAGGCTGCTTACGATTATTGCGTTGGATATTGCGAGTTTATGGACGAGTCCAAGACTGAACGCGAGGCTGTAAAGACCTCCATCGCGCTTGCCGAGAAAAACGGATACAAGCCCTACTCCTTCGGTATGAGCATAAATCCCGGCGACAAGTACTATTATAACAACCGTTCAAGAAATCTCTATCTTTTCAGAGTAGGTACTGAGGATATAAACAACGGCATCAGAATACTCGCTTCGCATATAGATAGCCCCAGACTTGATTTCAAGCAGACTCCCATATATGAGGACGGCGGCTTCTGCTTCGCAAAGACTCACTATTACGGCGGTGTGCGCAAATATCAATGGGTGGCACTTCCCTTGGCTCTTCACGGAACTGTCGCTAAAAAGGACGGTAGCGTGGTAGATATCAAGATTGGTGATGAGCTCGGCGATCCCGTTTTCTATATCAATGATCTTCTTCCTCATCTGGCGAAGGACCAAAACTCTAAGCCTCTTGGCACCGCTATACCCGCGGAAAGCCTGAACATCGTTCTTGGATCACGTCCCATTAAGGACGAGGAGGGCGGAGATAAGGTTAAGCTCCATATATTGAATCTACTCAACGAAAAATATGGTATCACGGAGGAGGATTTTCTTTCCGCTGATATATTTGCAGTTCCCGCAGAAAAAGCGAGAGACGTAGGCTTTGACCGTTCGCTCATATCCGCTTACGGACACGACGACAAGGTCTGCGCATACCCTTCTCTCACCGCTCTTTTTGAGTCTGATGACAGCGTTCATACAGTTATGGTGGTTCTTGCCGACAAAGAGGAGATAGGCAGTGATGGCAACACGGGTATGCAGTGTGCTTTGTTTACCGATCTTATGGGTGCTATATCCGAGGAGCTTGGCGGAAACATATACTCTGTGAAGGCAAACTCCAAGTGCTTGTCCGCAGACGTTAACGCTTGCTTTGATCCCAATTTTGCAGAGGTGTTTGAATCAAGAAACTGCGCAAAGATCAATTGCGGTATCACTATGTCCAAGTACACGGGAAGTGGCGGAAAGGGCGGCACGAACGACGCTCCTGCCGAGTATGTTGCGTGGATAAGAAAGATATTTGAGGATAACGGAGTTATATGGCAGGCGGCTGAGCTTGGAAAGGCAGATCAGGGAGGCGGTGGAACGGTCGCTAAGTTTATCGCAAAGCACAACATTGAAACCGTGGATCTTGGTGTTGCCGTTATATCTATGCACGCTCCTTACGAGCTTGTTTCTAAGGCGGACGTTTATACGGCTCACAAGGCGTTCCTCGCTTTCTGCAAGGCGTAAATATGTTTGAAAATCTGATTTCTACGGTTGAAAAATACTCTCGACTTGAATATGAGCTCGCCAATAACACGGCTCTTATAACCAATGCGCAGGAGTATGCCAAGGCTATCAAGGAATACCGTTCCCTCACTCCCGTTGTTGAAAAATATCGCGAGTATCAGCGCGCTCAGAAGGACGTTGACGATGCGCTCGTTATTATTGACGATGCCGATGACGAGGAAATGAGATACTTGGCACAAGAGGAGCTTAAGGACGCTAAATTGCGTATAGAAAAACTTTCGGACGAGCTCACCGTGCTGCTCATTCCCCGAGATCCTAACGACGATAAGAATATAATCGTCGAAATACGCGCCGGAGCGGGCGGCGAAGAGGCGGCTCTGTTTGCGGCGGTTCTCTTCCGTATGTACTCAATGTATGCGGTGTCCGTTGGGTTTAAGGTCTCGATAGCCAGTGCCAATGAGACAGAGCTTGGTGGATATAAGGAAATAGTATTCACCGTTGACGGCGACGGGGCTTACTCGCGTTTCAAATTTGAGTCGGGAGTGCATAGAGTTCAAAGAGTCCCCGAGACAGAATCTCAAGGACGCATACAGACCTCTACCGCGACTGTAGCTGTGCTCCCTGAGGTTGAGGACGTTGAGGTTGAGATAAAAGATTCTGACCTTCTGTTTGAATCCTGCAAATCGAGCGGAGCGGGCGGTCAGCATATCAACAAGACAGAATCCGCAATAAGACTCACTCATAAGCCTACGGGCATAGTGATAGAATGTCAGGAAGAGCGTTCTCAGTTTAAAAACAAGGACAAGGCTCTGAAGATGCTTCGCGCCAAGCTTTATGACATAAAGCAGAGAGAGCAATCTGAGAAGGTCGCCTCTGATAGAAAGAGTCAAGTCGGTACGGGAGACAGAAGCGAAAAAATAAGGACTTACAACTATTCTCAAAATCGCGTTACCGACCACCGAATCGGAGTGACATTGTACTCTCTCGAGGACTTTTTAAACGGAAATATCGGAGGAATGATAGATTCATTGATAGCAACAGATACTGCCGAAAAGCTCCAGGCGGAAAACAACAATTAAGCTTATGAAAGGAGCCGCGTGGTGAAAACCCAAGTAGTTAAAATAACAGATCCTCAAAAGCAGTCGCAGGACGTAAAGCACGCGGCTGACATTATACGGGACGGAGGACTTGTTGCGTTCCCTACTGAGACCGTCTACGGTCTTGGCGGAGACGCCACCAATCCCCTCTCATCAAAAAAAATATATGACGCCAAGGGAAGACCGTCGGACAACCCTTTGATCATTCATATTGCCGAGCCCTCCGATGCAGAGGCATATGCTTACACAAATCACGTTTATTATAAGCTCGCTGAAGCATTTATGCCGGGGCCTCTTACTGTGATATTGCCGAAAAAAGAGACAGTTCCTTACGAAACTACGGGGGGACTTGATACAGTTGCCGTCAGGTGTCCGTCTCACCCCATAGCTCACGCTATGATCAAGGCGGCGGGAGTGCCGATAGCCGCTCCTTCTGCCAACATTTCCGGCAGACCCTCCGCGACGTCGGCAAAGTACGTTGTAGAGGATTTTAACGGCCGTGTAGATATGATAGTTGACAGTGGAGACTGCGAGATAGGATTGGAATCAACGATAGTCATGATAGACGAAAAGATATCCGATGAGGGTATAGTTCTTCTCCGCCCCGGAGCTATTACATACGATGCTCTGTGCTGTGTTTGCAAAGACGTGCTGATATCACCTAATATTGAGGGTGCTCTTGGTGAAAATGAGAGACCCATATCCCCGGGAATGAAATATAAGCACTATGCCCCTGCGGCTCCGCTTGTTCTTCTTGACGGAGATGACGAGAGCTTTATATCTTATTTATCAAACGAGCAGAAAAACAAAAATTGCGCGATACTCTGCTATGACGAGGATATTTCAAAGCTTGATGACAAGCTACTCCTGACTATAGGGCCAAAGGGTGACGTAGCAACGCAATCGAGGAGACTTTTTTCAAGATTACGTGAATGTGATGAGTTAAAGCCCGACATCATATATGCCCACTTGCCCGACAAGAACGGACTTGGATTGGCTTTGTACAACCGAATGATAAGAGCGGCGGCCCACACAGTGATAAAAATAGAATAACAATTTAACGAAAGGCAGTCAGATAAATGGCAAGAAAAAAGAAACAGATCGAGGAGCAAAAGCAGATAGTTTATGCTCCCGTTGTGCCCCAGCCTATAACCGAGACCATTGAGAAAAACTATATGCCCTATACTATGAGCGTTATAGTATCCCGTGCAATTCCGGAGATCGACGGCTTCAAGCCCGCGCATAGAAAAATACTTTATACTATGTATAAAATGGGACTTCTGACGGGAGCTAGAACCAAAAGCGCGAACATAGTGGGCGCGGTAATGAAATTGCATCCTCACGGAGACCAATCCATATATGAGACTATGGTCAGGTTGACAAGGGGTAATGAGACGCTGCTTCATCCTTTTGTTGATTCTAAGGGTAGCTTTGGTAAACAATATTCGTCCGACATGAAGTTTGCGGCTCCCCGTTATACCGAGGCAAGGCTTGATAGCTTCTGTTCTGAACTTTTTAGCGGTATTGATAAAAACGCCGTTGATATGGTAGACAACTACGACGGCACCCTCAAGGAGCCAAGACTTTTGCCGACGACTTACCCTAATATTTTGGTTACACCCAATAGCGGTATAGCCGTTGGAATGGCGTCTGATATATGCTCGTTTAATCTTGCCGAAATATG
>CAJGCF010000019.1 GCA_904501865.1 uncultured Clostridia bacterium | reverse complement strand
TATCACTATCCTTGCGACAAAAGGAATAATTACTCGTGAAAGCTCCTGCCCGGAGTCTATCGTGTACGGTGAACGTTTTCCATACAGCGCAAAGGCGTTTTTGTCGTCGGTCGAGTATGAGTTTTGCGCATACGGCACGGAGGATTGGAGTACTACCGAGCCTACAATGCCCGGAACATATAACGTCCGCGCGGTATCCAATGCGTCGTTTGGAGGAAAAAGATACAGTCAGATAGAGACGTTTACTATACTTCCTAAGAGCATTACCGTGTCTCCCTCGTCCGAGATGATTTACGGGGGCGATCCAATGCCAACAGCCGAGCTTGTGGGGAGAGACAGCTTTTCAAAATGTGATTTCGATATTTTAAAGATCAGCACGGATGCTATGCAGGCAACAGTGATTGCCGATGCTACAAGCATAGTTATAGTTGATAAAAATGGAAATGATATAACGTCGGCGTACAGTATTACGGTTGTCGAGGGGGAGGTGAACGTTACAAAACGTCCCATTTCTCTAACAATAGGTGACAGAACGGCAGTGTATGACGGTAAAGCTTTGACGTGCGAGGAATATGAGGTATCCAATGGAAGTGTTGCCGAAGGTGAAAAGCTTGAGGTGACGTTCGAGGATTTTATAATAGACGTCGGAACAACAGAGAATTCGCCGCTCATCAAGGTGCTTGATAATACGGGCAAGGATGTCAGCGGATATTACGACATTATTGTAGATATCGGAGAGCTTACAGTCACGCCTCGCCTCATCACGGTAACTACACTGAGCGACAAATTTGTGTATGACGGCGAAAAGCATTATCGCCCTGCGGCTTCCGTATCCGAGGGACAGCTAGTGGTTGGACACTCATTGAGCCTCTCCGAGCCGACTGTTGTAATAAACGCAGGGGAATACAGTAACGTAATGGATATTGCCGTCCTTGACGGAGAAGATAATGACGTTACGCGCAATTATTCTATTACGTCGGTGTATGGAAAGATTACGGTAGATAAAAGACCGATACTTATAGTTACGGACAGCGAAGAATTCGTGTACGACGGCTATAAGCATAGCTCCGCGAGTGCGACTGCCGACCGTATCGTCAAGGGACATACGATAAAAGCATTAAAAACATCAAGCTCGGAGATACCCACTATCCAATACGTTGGCAAGGTTGTAAACGTTTTTGAGTGTTCAATATACGATGCTAATTCGGAGGACGTTACCGCCAACTATGATATATCGTATCAGTATGGTACACTTGAGGTGACTAAGCGACGTATCGTCGTAAGCACCGACGATATGAGCGTTATGTACGACGGCGAGGCGCACAGCGCCCCCGGTGTGACTGTGCTCACCGAATACAATGATATAGCTGCTACTGACGCTATAAAAATAGTGACGTCCCCGTACATAACCAATGCGGGACTACAACGAAACACTGTAGAGATAGATATAACCTGTGGTGGAGAATCTGTAATTGAAAACTACAAGATAACCTACCGATATGGTACTCTGAAGGTCACAAAGAGACCTATAACTGTGATGCCGTCGGATACTTCTGTGATATACGACGGCGAGTATCATAGCGGAGAAGGCCTTGAGCTTGCTCCGTGGTCATTGTCTCTTGTAAAAGGACATACCTTGAGGGGTGCTGTTTCGGGAGGGCGTGTGAACGTAGGAACGAGTACACTATCCGTCGACACAGGCTGCACGGTATTCAACGGAAACGTAAATATGACCGATAACTACGAAATATCTACGGCAGAGGGCTTTATAGAGATATTGCCGCGTCCTATAACGATATATACGGGCAGCGCAGAGAAAATGTATGACGCTGCTCCATTGACTGACTCCACGTACGGTATAGATAGCAATTCCGAATACGGTCTTGTGGATGGGCACGAGCTGACGGTAGTTACCGACGGTATTATTGTCGACGCAGGAACTGAGCTAAATACCGTGTGGAGCGCAGTCATCTATTCGGGTGATACAGACGTTACAAGGAACTATGATATAAGCTATAATTACGGTAAGCTTAAGATCACACCGAGAACGATAACAGTAAAGACCGCAAGCGGTAGCTGGGTGTATGATGATACGCCGTATTCTGATATAAATTTCATCGTTACGTCGGATATCAAGCCTGTAAGTACGCACACGCTGCGAGTGGTTTCCTATACAAATGTGATGTATGTCGGAACTGAGGAAAACCGACTTGATATACATGTGTTCGATCAATACGAACGTGACGTAACTCGTAATTATGAGATCACCTACGATTACGGAACGCTTACAATAACTCCGCGCCCACTGACCGTGCAAACGGGATCCAAGTCATGGATGTATGAAGACGTTTATTTTGCGTATGATTCTTATAGAATAGTAGGAGATGGACTTATTTCCGGGCATGATACATTCGCGTCCTACGTTCCAAGCATACGTGACGTTGGTGATGAGGAAAACAAGATAGATATATCAATATTGCGCGGATCAGAGGACGTAACGGCAAATTATGAAATAACTTATATCTACGGACGTATAGCTGTCACGCCTCGAGAGATAGTTGTGACCTCGCACTCGGATTCTCGTATATATGACGGAACTAGGTGGTCGTATGGGGAATACAGCATATCTGGACGAGGACTTGTAGATTCGCATTGGACGGTGCTGGTTCGTAGCACGTGGGTGTGCGAGGTCACGTCCGTTCCTAATGAAGTTGAAATACTCATATTCAATGAAGAGGGCGACGTTACCAAGAACTATGATATACAGTATCAGTGCGGAACCCTGACGGTTGAGAAAAGACCCGTGACTATACGTCCTCAAGGAGCGGAGATCTATAACGGAACACCGCTTATGGCAAATGATTTTGGCGTATCCGAGAGTTCTCCTTACGATATAGTTTACGGACATACAGTCACTGCGACTACGGTTGGCTCAAGAGTTGACGTGGGCATCAGCACGTCGCGCATAATAGAGGGGACGGTAAAGATATTCACAGAGGACGGCGGAGACATTACTTATTGCTATGACGTAAGTCTTGAGACGGGTTGGATAGAGGTGCTCAAGCGACCCATAGAGATAGTTTCCGCAACGGACAGGAAGACCTTTGACGGAACACCCCTTACCAATAGTACCTATACCGTTTCTGACAGCATGTATCCGCTTGTTGACGGGCACATTCTTCAGATAGACGTCGTCGGAAGCATTACCTTCCCGGGAAGCACCGACAATACTATATTGCTCGATACTGCACGAGTTTACGATAACGGAAGAGACGTTACGTCGAATTACGAGTTTTACACTGCCGAGGGTGTTCTCACGGTAGATCCCATTGAAGTGCTGATCATTACAGGCAGCGCGTCAAAAGTGTATGACGGCACGCCGCTTACCAGTGACGAGTATATGCAATATGTTATGAACGGAGAGATGGTTTCCGGCCATAAGCTTCGTGTGGACATTACGGGAAGCATTACAGAAATCGGTACTTCTGACAACACCGCAACCGTAAGTGTTATTGATGAAAACGGCGACGATGTGTCAATCTACTACTCTATAACAATTGAATTCGGTACACTTGAGGTTATAGAGGATGATGGTTCAGGTGGTTCAGGTGGCTCGGGTGGCTCGGGTGGCTCGGGCGGCTCAGGCGGCTCAGGCGGATCGGGTGGAGGTGGAGCAGGAAAGCTCGACCTTAGCGGAAACATAAACGGCGGTCCTCTCGGTGACGGAGGAGGCGGAGGAGGAAATATAACACCTTGCTATATGGTGCAATCAACAAGAGATGGTAGGGTGTATTTGAGAATAAAGAGCTTTGGAGATTATAACGGCAACGGATTTAACGAGTCCGAGGAATATTACGTTCTTATAGACTCCAAATATTCTCCCTTGTATCTGACCTCAATAGCTCTTGCCGGACGAGGAGATGTCGCGGACATTATCAAAATAAAGTCTATGAACGGCCAGTACGTTTTCCCGTACTATACAGATCCGATAACAGACGGCATGGCGCAAGTAAGCGACGTGCTTGTATCGGGTATTACCGATGAAGTTTATCAACTTAATTACTATACGCTCTCCGATATCGGAAATCTCTGGCTCCCTGAGGAGTATACCGATTATGAGATGGCATACCGTGAATTCGTACATCAGAATTATCTTGCTATAGACGATGAAACGTTGTTATATATGCAGGGAATCATAACCAGACAGGGATTCGATAAACATTCGAGCAGCGTAATTAATGACGTGGCGGACTATATAGCTAACGCGGCAGTATATGATATGAAATATGACAGAGCGTTGGATCAGAGTTCTAATGTTGTAATAGCCTTCCTTGAAACGTATAAGAGGGGAATTTGTCAGCATTATGCGGCTTCCGCGGTTATGATGTATAGAGCAATGGGAATTCCTGCGAGATACACGGTGGGATACGTCGCCGATGCGCGCGCTGGGACTTGGACGGTGGTTACCGGATTTGAGGCTCACGCGTGGGTAGAGGTATATGTGGACGGTATAGGCTGGATAAGCGTAGAGGTAACGGGATCGGGAAATGATTTCGGCGATATGGACAACAATGATGACAAGCAGAAGCTCACTGTGTCTCCTGCATATCAGTATAAGGAATATGACGGTACTCCGTTATATGCTTCAAATGAGATATCCGTCTCATTTGAGCTTCAGGAGCTTCTTGATAAGGGATATAGCTACGACGTAGTTGTTATCGGAGAGCAGACCGAGGTTGGTACAAGTCCAAGCCATATTGAAAGCTTTATTCTGTATGACCAATATGGAAACGATGTGACCGATCAGTTCGAAATAACATACAAGCAGGGCACACTGGCCGTCTCCTCATACACGGTCAAGATCTTGCTGTATCAGCTCCAGAAATATTATGATGGGGTACCGCTTTATTTCACGAATGACGACTATGAGCTTATCACAAAGCTTCCTGACGGATTTACTCTTGATATTGACATACACATAAGTCTTACTAATGTAGGACAGCTTACTATGTCGGATATAAACAATAACATAAGCGAATACATTACCTACACAATTTATAAGGACGGCGTTCCCGTCACAGATAATGTGTTGCTGGTAGTAGACGTTTTTGACGGAATGAGCAATGATTACGTTCCGATAAGAATTGACCGTCCGAGCATAGAGTTGACATCTGCAAGTACGTCCAAAAAATTTGATGACGAGGTGCTTGTGTATGACAAGGTGTATATATCAAAGGGAGCACTCGCGGAGGGTGATACATTAGATGCGCACGCTTCGGGTATGATAGTTGATCCAGGTGAAACTGATAACATCATATTCAAAAAAGACGTCAAGATAATAAACGAGAACGGGGAAGACGTGACCAACAACTACGATATTACGTTGGTGTTTGGAACTCTTACTGTGCATGAATAGTGATTCACACGTTCTCACAAATATAAAAAGAAAAACCGCAAGCTATCGCGCTTGCGGTTTTTTGAATGCTCTAACCTCCGCTGGGAAATATTACCACGGCGGTTTCGGTGGATTTATGTAGTGGAGCAAAATGCTCGATTACGATATCGGAGTTTTCCCAAAGCCTATAGACCTGTGACATAATTTTATCTCCTTTTATGAGAAATGCGCTGCAAAGAGCTGCACTGCATAAATTATAATATTTTTCTCTCTGTTATGTCAATAACTTTTTAGTAAAAAGAGCTTTTTTTCACAAGCTTTTGCAATAGCTCTGTGAGGGGGAGAATCAGAAGTCCCGCGGCGAGATTGCCGATGCCGTGTATGATGTCGTATGGTATCCCTGCTATTATCCAGCTTATCAATCCGTTCAGATCAAGCCCGAACATAAGAGCCTGCGCGGGTGCGTAGAGAGCCCCGAACGCAAATCCGTGCAGAGCGCATAGCGCGGGATATACCACGCAACAGAGCCATCGAGGCATATTTTGTGGGAGCAGTATGGTTATCGCCCAAAGGATAGTCCATATATATGTATATGGCATCCACCACAGATTAAAGCCTCCGTACAGACCTATCAGTAAAACGTTTACATATATAGGTATCAAGGCTTTTGCGCGAAACACGAGAGTAAAGGTTATAGTCAACGCTCCGAGCAGGTGAACGTTGGGTAAGAATTCCATAATGACCTTGGAGCAGAACATAAGCGAGCCAAGCATAGCAAATAGCACGATCTCAAATATGCGCCGTCTCCATTTGTCAGGTCTCCTTTTTTGTGTTTGATGGTTCATGCTTTATTTGGTGTAAACGAATCTGTAATGCTCGCCGCCGCTTATGCTCGTTTCGGCAACTCCGACTGTCATATAGTCCTCGCCGCTGTAAAACGCCCAATAAGCTTGATCGGCGTTCCAATCCGCAGTGATTCCGTTAAGCACGTTGAAGAATGACGGGTCATTTATAAGACCATGCTCATACATAGCCTCGCCAAGCGTTGCCTTGTCGGTTTTGAGTGTGATAGTGATCTTTTGCTCCTCCGCCTCTATGTCAATGCTGACGGTCTTAGCGCCGTCGCCGAGCGTCGTGTCGGAAAGATAGGTAGCTTCCTCCCAAAGCCCCTTAGCATCAACCTTTTCGCAGGACATGAGGCAGAGAAGAGATGCGGCGCAGATGAGAATGGCCGCAAATGACAGAATGTGTTTTTTCATTTTTTGATCCTTTCTTTTTTGTAATTGCAAAAAAAGGATAAAATAAAAGCGCTCTCCACGAAGAGCGCGACACAACAAAGGATACCCTGCCCGTATCCATTGTCATAAACGACGTCTCCGATTGCCCAAGAGTCTTTTATCAGGCGCAGGCGATAAGCATTCCGACTTGGTGACTGCAAAAAATTCTTCGCGTCAGATTACGGTAATGGCTGTTGCCGCGGACTCTCACCGCGATTTCCTTATCCCCGAACAAAAGCAGAGCTCTTGTCCGACAACGATGCTTGGCATCGATGCACTGCGTTATTCTTTTTTGTAACACTATTTTACTACTTTCGATATGCTTTGTCAACCTTTTTATGAAACTATTAGTCTTTGAAGAATAAAAAATACCCCGTGTGCCACACGGGGTATATGAGATTATTGATTATTCTTTGTCAGCGTTGGTCTTTCTCGACTTGTTTACCATAAGGTTTGTAAGGATACCGAGAATGAGAGCGCAAGCAATGGCGGTGATAGTTACCTTGCCAAATGTGAGAGCAAGTCCGCCGATTCCAGAGATGAGTATTACAGATACTGTGAAGAGGTTTGAGTTGTGCTCAAGGTCTACCTTCTGCACCATCTTGAGTCCGGACACTGCGATGAATCCGTAAAGTGCCATACAAACACCGCCCATAACGCAAGAGGGAATGGAATTTACGAATGCAACGAATGGAGAGAGGAATGAGATCGCGATAGCCGCTACGGCGGTAGTTATGATAGTCACAACAGAAGCGTTTCCTGTAATAGCGACACAACCAACAGATTCGCCGTAAGTAGTGTTAGGACATCCACCAAAGAATGCTCCTGCCATAGAGCCTACACCGTCACCGAGAAGTGTGCGGTGAAGACCGGGATCCTCAAGAAGATCAGACTCAATGATAGAGGAGATGTTCTTGTGGTCGGCGAGGTGCTCTGCGAATACAACGAATGCAACGGGAACGTAAGCTACGGCGACGGTAGCGATATAAGAGCCGTCTATCTGGCTGAATCCACCGAGGGCATTAAGGAATGTGAACTCGGGGAGAGTGATGAATGTCTCAAGAGCTACCTTGCCCTCGGGAAGAAGAGCGTTGAAGGAAGAGAAATTGATAACCTTAAGTGCATCTATACCTGCGGCATTGCCTATTACGGTGAATATAGCGGCGACAGCATATCCTGCGAGGATACCCATGATAAAGGGAATGAGCTTAAGCATCTTTTTTCCGTATACCGAGCAGATGATAGTAACCGCCAGAGTAACGAGACCGCACACAAGAGCTACCTTGGGGTCGCCGCCTGCGGGAGCAGTCTGAAGATCTCCTGTTGCGTTGCCAGCCAAAGAAAGACCTATTATTGTGACTGTAGGGCCTATAACTACGGGAGGCATAAGCTTGTTTATCCAGTTGACACCTGCTATTTTTACGATAATAGCGATGATAACGTATACCAAGCCTGCAAGAACTGCACCGAGGATAAGTCCAACGTAACCGAGAGCCATAGAGCTTGCTCCTGCGAATGCAGCAGCCATAGAGCCGAGGAAAGCAAAAGATGATCCGAGGAAAACGGGGCTACGGAATTTTGTGAAAAGAAGGTACACTAGTGTTCCTATACCTGCTCCGAAAAGAGCAACGGTGGAGCTCATAGGCTTGTCGAAGGTCCACGCTATAGCACCGTCACTGATCATTTGTGCTACGTTGCCGTTAATTATAACGGGAACTACGAGAGTAGCTGCCATGATCGCAAGAAGCTGCTGGATCGCGAACACGATAACTTGCGCGAATTTCGGTTTGTCTTTAACGCCGTAGATGAGTTTCATAAGAATCCTCCAAATGAAATTATAATATTTATTTCAAGCAGAAACACCTGCCTAAAAACCGAAAAAAGTAAATATTGCGCGATTTGAGTCAAAAAAACCAATTCTAGACTATTGTACCATGTTTTTAACGGTTTGTAAATAGTGTGAGAACAAATTGTTTTTTGATTTTATGTAGAATTTTGTCGTCAAAATCTGTGCAGATTACACAAAAGACAAAAATATGCTCAAATATGATTTTTTTAAGATTGACAATCTTTGAAAAAAAGTTTATAATGTAAGATGTGTTATCCTATTTTAATGGGGAGGAACCCAAATTGAGAAAAGACATCTTGAAGCTCATTGAGGAAAATTCGGCTAAATTTTCCAAGGGACAGAGACAGATAGCAAGCTTCATAAAGGAGCACTATGACAAGGCGGCGTATATGACTGCGGCAAGGCTCGGACAGGAGGTCGGGGTCTCGGAGTCGACGGTGGTACGTTTTGTTATGGAGTTTGGATTCGAGGGATATCCCGAGTTCAGAAAGGCATTGCTCGAGCTTGTTCGCGCAAAGCTGACTGCGGTCCAGCGTATTGAGGTCACAAATAACCTCATAGGCGACGCCGACGTGCTTGAAAAGGTGCTTTATTCCGATATAGAGAAGATAAAAAAGACGCTTGACGGAATAGACAGAGATGCCTTTGCTAAGGCGGTCAGCGCAATAGTTGACGCAAAGACGGTCTATATACTTGGAATGAGAGGCTCGTCCTACCTTGCGGGATTCCTGAATTATAGCTTTAGAATGATATCCGATAACGTGAGGCTGGTGCAGACCACCTCGGGCAGTGAGACATTTGAACAGATGATGAGTGTTGGAGAAGACGATACGGTGATAGCCATAAGCTTCCCAAGATATTCCAAGAGTATAATAAACGGCGTAGAGTATGCTCAGAGCCGTGGAGCCAACGTCATAGCTATCACGGATAGTGAGGGCTCTCCCATAGCTCCTTATGCCAGCCAGCTTCTTGTGGCACAGAGTGATATGGCGTCCTTTGCCGATTCTCTCGTCGCGCCTATGTCTGTTATAAACGCTCTTATCGTCGCCGTGTCAAGAGAGTGCGGAGACAGATTTGCCGAGAGATTGCACAGACTTGAAACTGTTTGGGACGAGTACAACGTCTACGACAAATCCAGAAGCTGACGGAGTTGTGAAATGACACAAGACGATATATACACACCGCGCCGTGTTGCCGTAATAGGCGGCGGAGCGGCGGGAATGATGGCGGCTATACACGCGGCAAGTATGGGGGCTTCGGTAACTCTGCTTGAGAGGAACGAGAGGCTCGGTAAAAAGCTCCGCATCACAGGCAAGGGAAGATGCAACGTCACAAACGATTGCGGTACGGAGGAGTTTTTGCAGAACGTGCCTACAAATCCCCGATTTCTGTATGCCGCGCTCAATAGATTTTCAACCGCTGATACAAAGGATTTCTTTGAAGAATGTGGAGTTCCGCTTAAGGTGGAAAGAGGAAAAAGAGTTTTTCCGAAGTCTGATAAGGCGTCTGATATAGTCCGCGCGCTATCGGACAGATGCCGTGACTTAGGAGTTGAGATAAAGCATACTCGCGTTACGGGCGTGGATATAAGTGACGCTCAAGTTGCGGGAGTCGTCACCGCGGGGGGAACAATTCCCGCCGATGCGGTAATAGTTTGCACGGGCGGTCGCTCATATTCCGTGACGGGCTCGGATGGAGACGGATACACCTTTGCGCTTCGCGCGGGACATACCGTTACAGAGCTCAGACCATCGCTGGTTCCAATAGTGACCGAGGGCAATCTCTGTCAAAGAATGCAGGGACTTTCTCTTAAGAACGTGGCTATGAGGATAGCTCGGAGAGATAACGGCAAGATAGTTTACGAGGATTTCGGTGAGATGATGTTTACGCATTTCGGAATGACAGGACCTATGGTGCTTTCTGCATCAGCTCATCTTCCCGATATAGCAAGCGGTGTATATGAGGCGCATATCGACCTCAAGCCCGCGCTGGACGACGCCGCGCTCGACGCGCGAATCCGCTCGGACTTTGCCAAGTATAATAACAAAGATTTTATAAATTCTCTCGGAGACCTGTTGCCGCTCAAGGCCATCGAGCCCATAGTAGAGCTTTGCGGCATAGACCCGAGAAAAAAGGTCAATTCCGTTACCCGAGAGGAAAGACGGTCTTTGCTCGAGACTATAAAGTGCTTGCGGATACCGCTTCTGCGCTTCAGACCGATAGACGAGGCAATAATAACCAAGGGAGGAGTGTCCTTGAGCGAGATAAACCCCAAGACTATGGAGTCAAAGCTTGTCAAGGGGCTTTATTTTGCGGGGGAGGTGCTCGACCTTGACGCATACACAGGGGGCTTCAACCTCCAGATAGCTTTCTCGACTGCCGTGGTTGCGGGCGAGAGCGCGGCAACAGAATATTGAAACATAATTTTGGGGAGTGCAAAATGAATAAGAAAATAGCAATAGCAATAGACGGCCCGGGTGGCGCGGGCAAATCCACTATATCCAAGGCCGTGGCAAAGAGGCTTGGAATAATCTACGTCGATACGGGAGCTCTTTATAGGACCGTGGGATATTACGGACGAGAGCACGGCTTGTCTGTCGAGGACGTCAAGGTCAGCGAGAAGATAACGCCTATGCTCGACGATATAAGAATAGAAATAAAGTACATCGACGGTACTCAGCACGTTATACTCAACGGCGAGGACCTGGGTGACAAGATAAGACAGCCCGATATCTCTATGTACGCCTCCGCGGTATCAAGCGTACCGTCGGTCCGCGCGTTTTTGCTTGAGGCTCAAAAGGAGCTTGCGAGAAAGAACAGCGTGATTATGGACGGACGGGACATAGGCACCGTGATACTTCCCGATGCCGAGGTCAAGATATTTATGACCGCCTCCGATGAGGCAAGAGCACAGAGAAGATATAAGGAGCTTTTGAGCAAGGGCATAGAGGCGAATTTTGATGACGTGCTCAAGGAGCTTCGTGAACGTGACCACGCCGACTCCACGCGTGCGGCGGCACCTCTCAAGCCTGCGGACGACGCTCACATCTTTGATAACTCCGACTGCGATTTTAACGCGTCCGTCGAATATATAATCAAATTTGTAGAAGAAAAAACGGGAGTGAAAGCAGTTGAAAAGTAAAGCGTATATCTGGGTGAAAAAATACCTGGCAGGAATAGTAAGATTTCTGTTCAGAATAAAGGCTCACGGAAGTGAGAATGAGCCTGACGTGTCGCAGGGCCCGTATATTATGGTCTGCAACCACATCTCAAATGCCGACCCCGTGTTTCTGTGTGCCTCGACAGATCTCCAACAGCCTCATTTTATGGCTAAAAAGGAACTCTTCAAGGTACCGCTTCTCAATAAGCTTGTAGCCGCGCTTGGCGCCTATCCCGTGGACCGTAGTGGCGCGGACGTCGGAGCGGTGCGCAAGACAATCAAAATGCTCGAGAAAGGAAAGAGCATAGGCATATTCCCGCAAGGTCACAGACAAAAGGGCAAGGACCCACGACAGACCGATGTCAAAAACGGCGTGGCAATGATAGCGGTAAAGGCGCAGGCAACAGTTTTGCCGTGTTTT
Source organism: uncultured Clostridia bacterium (assembly GCA_904501865.1). Taxonomy (GTDB): domain Bacteria; phylum Bacillota; class Clostridia; order Oscillospirales; family CAG-272; genus SVTX01. Next base: position 10,612 of record CAJGCF010000019.1, on the reverse strand, counting down.
ATAAAGACAAAAAAACGCAAATGGACACCCTTCTGCCGAGTTGACGTGTATATAGGCAAGCCCATAAGCTTTGAGGAGCTTGAATATGATCCCGAGGCAACGGGAGAGTATAAAAGGATCTCTCAGTATATCTTCAACAAAATATGTGAGTTGGGAGAGAACAGCTGTGAAAAATAGCGCTCGAGTTGGACACGACGGACACGTTCAGGTAACAGTTGCCAAAAATGCGGGATTCTGCTTTGGCGTGGCGAGAGCGGCAAAGGCGGTTGAGGACGAGATAGCCAAGTCTGTTGTGGGCGAGAGGATATACACTCTTGGAAAGCTTATACACAACGATACTTATAATGCTTATCTTGCAAGTCAGGGCGTAGGTGTTGCCGAAGCAGAGGATATAGAGCGTCTTGCGGAAGAAGCGTGTGAGAGCGCACCAGTTAGGGTGTTCGTGAGGGCTCACGGAATATCAAAGCAGACCAAGGCTCTCCTTGAGAGCTCTGCCGCGAAAAATCCCCATTTTTCATTTATCGATTGCACCTGTGTGTTTGTGGACAAAATACACAAAACGGTGGCCGAGCATAATGATGAAGACGGAACTCTTTTAGTGCTCGGAAGTAAAACTCATCCCGAGGTTTTGGGCTTTTGTAGTCAATTTGACGGAAAAATATTTGTTTTTGAGAATTGTGAGCAGCTTTTGGCGGAAATTGAAAGCGGAATCATAAAGAAAGATTGCGCAAAAGCACCAATTGCATTGGCACAAACTACCCAAAATTTAGGAGAATGGGAGAAAATAAAAAAAGTTTTAAAAAAACTATATACAAACCCCTTAATTTTTGATACAATATGTAATGTTACGGAAAGCAGACAACTCGAAGCCGTAAAGCTATCTAAGATCAATGATTTTATGATAGTCATAGGTAGCAGAGGGAGCTCAAATTCCGCCAAGCTGTATTCTATATGCAAGGCCGAATGTGACAACACTGTTATGATAGAAAACGCCGATGAGATGACACAGTATTTTCCGTTTATCCACAATAAAGTGGGAATTGTAGCGGGGGCATCGACTCCGCACAGTATAATTCAGGAGGTAGAAAGAAAAATGAGCAAGACTGAAAACTTTGCAGAGCTTCTCGAGACATCACTCAAAACTTTAAATACAGGAGATACTGTTACCGGATACGTTACCGCAGTAAACGACAGCGAGATTCAGCTTGACGTTGGCGCAAAAGTAACCGGCATCATCAAGGCTGACAAGATCACAGACGATCCTTCCGCAAAGCTCACCGAGATGTTCAAGATCGGTGACGCAGTAGAGGCCTTCGTTGTTCGCGTAAGCGACGTTGACGGATTCGCTACTCTTGACAAGAAGAGAGTTGATTCCGACAAGAACTGGGGCAAGATCGTAGCGGCAAAAGAGAACGGCGACGTTCTTGAAGGAACTGTTATAGAGGTAGTTAAGGGCGGCGTAGGCGTTATCGTTCTCGTTGACTCCACTCGTGTATTTGTACACGCAAGCCAGACAGGCGTTCCCAAGAGCACTGACCTTACAACAATGATAGGAACCAAGGTAAAGCTCAGACTTACCGAGGTAGAGAATAAGAGAGCAAAGGGCTCTATCAGCGTTCTTCTCCGTGAGGAAAGAAAGAAGGCAGAGGCAGAGTTCTGGGCAAGCATCGAGGAAGGCAAGCAGTATACAGGTAAGGTAAAGAGCCTTACGTCCTTCGGCGCATTCGTTGACCTTGGCGGCGTAGACGGAATGGTACATACCAGCGAGCTCTCCTGGAAGAGAATCAAGTCTCCCGCAGAGGTTGTATCTGTTGGTGATGAGATCACTGTTACAGTTAAGAGCTTCGACGCAGAGAAGAAGAGAATTTCTCTCGCATACAAGACCGATGACACTAATCCCTGGACGATATTCAAGACCAACTACGCAGTAGGCGATATCGTTGCGGTTAAGATAGTGAATATGATGCCCTTTGGCGCATTCGCAGAGATCGTTGACGGAGTTGACGGACTTATCCACATCTCCCAGATCGCTATGACCAAGATCACAAAGCCTGCTGACGTTCTTGAGCTCGGACAGACAGTTGACGCAAAGATCACCGAGATCGACGACGAAAAGCAGAAGGTAAGCCTTTCTATCAGAGCGCTTCTTGAGGAAGCAAAGGCTCTCGAGGAGGGTATTCCCGAGGAGGCTGCTGAAGAGGTAGCTGAGGAAGCAGTTGAGACAGTTGCAGAGGTAGCCGAAGAGGCTGCAGCAGATGCTGAATAATTTGTAATTTATAAAACATCGCCGACGTTAGCTGACGCGCCGTAACGAAGGTTTCAAAAACAAGTGGTAAAGACAATCGATACAGTATATCGCAAATAATAATTTGAATGGAGATACTGTAATGAAAACATTGTATGAAACACTTGGTGTAACCTATCGTGAAGAAAATGGGCGTCTTATTCCGGAAATAAAACTGCCCGAACAAACCAATTATCAAATTGGCAAGTACGGGCAGTTTTATCTTGACTATATTAAAAACCACCGTCGCGGAAGATATACCACTCTGCTGACCGAGGGTAAGTTAAATGCGCGGTTGCACGATATCGACCTTGAAGCAAACGAAATACTTGAAACCATCATCCCCCGCCTCGCTTCCGAAAGAGGTATCGACGAGAATTTGAAAGCTCGCGATATACTCCATTGGGTTGCCAAGATGAACAACATCAAAGCAAGTGCGGAAGAAATCGTTTTGCGGGAGATCATTTATCAATAAAGTAACAAAATAAACATCTTTGGCCGCCGATGATGACTGAAATAGTCGTTATCGACGGCTTTGTTATAGACTAATTCACAATTTTATGATATAATTTTATAAACTAATGCACCCAAATTCAAAAAAGCCACACTATATGGATGAAAGGAGGCGAGAAAATGCAAGAAACGAACGAAATGCGTGATCGGCTTATCAATGAGTTTGCCGAAAATTATATGGAGAAGCTGTTTTACTTCTGCTTGAAGAAGACCGGCAGCCACATTGAAGCGGAAGATCTGACACAAGATATCGCGCTTCAGATCATCACTGCTTTGAATAAAGGTACGATTCTAACGAGTTTTTCAGCGTGGGTATGGCAGATCGCGCGCAACCGTTATTCCGTATGGGCAAAAGAAAAGCATAATCGAAACGAATCGGTAACCGGTTCCGATATCGGCGATTATGAGATCGAGGACGAAAGCGAAAATATCCTTGATGAAATGATACATACAGAGCAAATGGCTCTGCTCCGACGAGAGTTGGCGTTCATCAAGAGCGATTATCGCAATATAGTCGTTGCCTATTACATAGAAAACAAAAATGTTCGTGAGATTGCAGAATCGCTCTCGCTTCCCACAAATACGGTGAAGTCACGGCTTCTCCGTGCACGAGAAATATTGAAAGAAGGTATGGATATGGCAAGAGAATTTGGAAAATTAAGCTATAATCCCGAAAATATTGCATTTTGGGTTAATGGGTTACATGGGGCAAATGGCGAACCCGGAATTTATGTTTCGCGTTCTCTCAGTAAAAACATTATGCTTGCAGCATATAGAACACCTGCAACGGCAGAAGAACTTGCAATGGAGGTGGGAGTAGCTCTTCCGTATATGGAAGAAGAACTATCTACACTTGTAGATGCTACATTGATGAAGAAAAATGGCAATAAATACGAAACCAACATTTTTATTGTGAGTGCGGAAGCACAAGAAAAGATTTGTGCACATGTGCGTGGGATTGCTCCTGAGCTTACAAAGGCGATCATTGACACGATGGAGTATAATATTGAGTGGTCAAACAAAAATGCACCTAATTGGCATGAAGGTTATCAAAGCTATGAGGATATGAAGTGGGTGCTTCTTATGATCGAAGCTGATAACGTATCTTTTGATACCCTTAAGCCTTTTAATAAAAACGCCAAAGATGTTCCTAATATTGGTCCATGGGGACATACTATCCGTCCTAATGGTGGCGAATGGGATTTGCTTGGTATGGAAATCCATCACGGCGATGAGCCCAAACATGTGGGTCTTAGCGGATGTGTTTCATGCCCCAACGAAAAGGATTTGCCCGAAATTATGTTCCGTCAATTCCGCTTCAAGTATTGCGGAATTGAAAATCGCACACCACCGGTTCTTACCTATGCGGACGGGCAAGCAATGGTTGCGGTTGCCGAGGGCAAGAGCGCAGATATTGATAAGTCTATTCTAAACAGATTAGAATCTTATGGATATATCAAAAAGACTGATGATGGTTATATTCCCGCCATTATGGTTATGCGCAAAAACAAATCAAGCAAAATGCCAAAGGAGATACGAGAACAATTTGAGGCGCTTCGCCATAAAGCAACGGAAATAGCGACTCGTCACTATTTGTTCTGCCGAGAACAGATTTATAAAGAAATTCCCGAATTCTTGAAAGAGGATGAATTTCAAATCGATCACGCTTGCGTTAACATTTTTTCAATGCGCGGCGCGGTCTTGGAAGAAGCTATCAGACAAGGCTATTTAACCTTTGACAAGGATAACAACAAACAGATGTTGGGGGCTTATTTAGTGATCTAATATTTCACCGCCGAGAGTAACCGTTTGGCTACTCTCGGCGGTATTTTATACATTCTTCGATTTCAACCAATGTTTTGTTATCTTGTCGATAAATCTCTATTTCAGAGAAATAATAAAATATCGCTCTGTTGACTCTACCGTTAGTTTCATGTATAATATAGTCACAAGCTCCGGAACTTGAATTTTTTCGAGAGGTGAAAAATATGTACGAATGTAAGATCGCAGAAAAATTGGTGGAGCTCCGCACTTCAAAGGGAGTAACACAAGAAGATGTGGCACAAAGCCTATCTATTTCAAATAAAACGGTTTCCAAATGGGAGAATGGAGTTTCCCATAAATAAGGATACAGGAATCAATCCACAGACATACATTGCTTACGAAAACTAAAAATGTATGGAGAATTGATACTATGAAAAAATCCTTATTTGAAAACAATAGCCTTACTTATCGTGAAGAAAACGGACGCTTATACCCTAATCTTGAACTGCCTGAGCAGACAAATTACAATATTGGTAAATACGGCTTATTACATCTTGATTTCATCAAAGAACATCGCAAAGGCAGATATACCACCATCATTACGGAATGTCGATTGAATGAATATCTCCACAAGATTGACCTCGAAGCAAACGAGATGCTTGAAACCATCGTCCTCCGCCTTGCTACTGAAAGAGGTATTGACGAGAACTTGAAAGCTCGTGATATGCTCCGTTGGGTAGCCGAGATGAACAACGTCAAAGCAAGCGCAGAAGAGATTGTCTTGCGGGAGGTGGTGTTGGTATGAAGTCGATTATCAACGAACTTTGGCGCGGAAACATCTGCCCTCAGACCGATAGCCGAAACAACTCTTCCAAAATGAAAGAGCTTATGGAATATACGGCTCGACACCACGATGACCTGCTCAAAACGATGACCGATGAACAGAAGGAAATCTTTGAGAAGTTTGATGACTGTTGGAGCGAGTATACGAGTTACGCAGAGGAAGCCATTTTTACTTATGCTTTCAAACTCGGTATGCAGATCGCTATCGAAACTTTAACCGAATGATCAACGAGTGCAGATAGAAATAATCGGTCTGCACTTGCCTTTTGCTTTTAAAAAACTTTCAATTTGCCGTCATAAAAATTCACAAATCCATCATTGACAATTACGTTTGCGAATAGTATAATATGGAATAGTTCAAAAACGAACAAAAGGAGTTTTTTATGATAACGATTCAGGAAATGAATGGACACGCAAGAAAGATAGGCTTGGCATACGAAAAGGCATTATTGCCACTGGCTAAAGAAACCGATATGCCCCATACTGCGATCAGCATCCTTCTTTTTATTGCCAATAATCCCGAGTTTGCTACGGCAAGCTATATTTGCGATATGAGAGGACTGAAGCGATCCGTGGTGTCTGCTCACGTTGAGAGTTTGGAGCAGGGAGGGTACATTGAAAGACGTGCCGTTCCCGGTGACAGAAGAAAGGACGCACTTGTATGCACGGAAAAGGCGCTGAAGATCGTTGAAGCAGGACGGGCGCGTCAGATTCAGTTCGCGAGTGCGGTGCTTGAAGGGATCAGTGAGGAGGATCGCGCTGTGATGGAGCGTTGCTTCCTCAGAATGAATGCCAATATTGATAGGATTATTAAGGAGAAATAACCGCAAATGTTCAAATTACTAAAGTATATGAAAAAGCGGGAACGGTGGATGGTTCTCGGTTGTATTGCTTTGATCATCGGACAGATCTATTTTGATCTGACGATGCCAGACTATATGAGCGATTTGACGGTTTTGATCAACACCCCCGGAAGTGAAATGGCAGATATTCTGACTGTGGGCGTGAAAATGCTCGGCTGTACGCTTGCAAGCGCTGTATTGGCGATTGCTTGCGGATTTCTGACCTCGCGTATTGCATCGGGATATAGTTTTGCGGTCAGAGAAAAACTGTTTTCTCACGTTATGTTGCTTGGAAAATCTGAAACGTCTAAGTTTTCAATTCCGAGCTTAATTACAAGAACGACCAATGATATTACGCAATTGCAGATGATCGTCGTTATGGGACTGCAATCCCTTGTAAAAGCGCCTATTATGGCGGTATGGGCGATCATTAAGATCCTCGGCAAGAGCTGGGAGCTGTCTGCCGTAACGGCATCCGCAGTCGTTGTGATATGCACAACAGTACTTGCCATTATGTCGGTTTGTTTGCCTCGCTTCCGTAAGGTTCAGAAGCTGACCGATACGCAGAACCGCATGGCAAGAGAAAATCTGACAGGCATCAATGTGGTTCACGCTTTCAATGCGGAAGGCTATCAGACCGAGAAGTTTGACGTGCCCAACACCGAGATGATGAATACACAGCTGAAAAATCAACGCTTGTTTTCCTTGATGCAGCCTGTGATGGGAAGTTGTATGAACGGTCTTTCCTTGGCAATCTATTGGCTTGGCGCGGCTCTTATCAATCAAATAGCGCTTACCGACGTCGCGGGTAGAATCGCGATGTTCAGCGACGTTGTGGTGTTCAGCACTTATGCGACCTACGTGGTCATGTCCTTTATGATGATGGTTATGGTGTTTATGATGCTTCCCGCAGCGCAGGTGTCGGCGGAGCGTATCAATGAGGTGCTTGACAGACAGGCAACCGTCACCGAGGGTGCAAATAGCAGTGCCGACGAGATTGGAACAGTAGAGTTCAAAAACGTATCCTTTGCTTATCCCGAGGCGCAGGAGGAGGCTATTTCCGATATCTCCTTCCGCATTGAAAAGGGACAGACCCTTGCCATCATCGGCGCGACCGGTTGCGGAAAAACAACGCTGATTTCTTTGATTGCGCGCTTCTATGATGCTACCAAGGGCGAAGTCCTTGTAGACGGAGTCAATGTCAAGGACTATAGCTTTGACGGTTTATATAACAAGATAGGGTATATCACCCAAAAGGCAGTACTGTTTGCAGGCAGTATCCGAGAGAATATTACCTTTGGTGAAAGCCAAGACGGCTTTGACGAGGAAACGGTGGATATGGCGATCTCGCTCTCTCAAGCAAAGGAGTTTGTAGATAAGACCGAGGGCGGTAAGGAACACCGCATCGTTCAGCTGGGTAAGAACGTGTCGGGCGGACAGAAGCAACGTCTTTCGATTGCCCGCGCTCTTGCGAGAAAGCCCGAAATACTGATATTTGACGACTCCTTTTCGGCGCTTGACTATAAGACCGATGCAACGCTGCGCCACGGACTTGCAAAAGAACTGTCGGATACCACTAAAATCATTGTGGCACAGCGTATCAGCACCATTCGTGATGCTGATCAGATCATCGTGCTTGAGCGCGGTGAGGCGGTGGGTATTGGCACACACGACGAGCTGATGGAAAGCTGCTCGGTTTATCGAGAAATCGCGCAGTCTCAGCTGACGGCTGCCGAGCTTGCGTAAGGAGGTGCCGAAATGAAACAAACACTTGCTAAAATTTTCAAATACATGGGCAACGCGCCTCTCGTTATTTTTGCGTTGCTTCTCGCCGCGCTTGCCGCGGTTATGACGATCATCACGCCCGATAAGGTCGGAGAGATTACGAATATTATTTCCGACGGACTTATGGGCGGCATCGATATGTCTGCTATCGCCAAGGTGGGCATCACGCTGATCGTATTTTATCTGATCGGCGCTTTAGCAAACTTTGTTCAGCATTATATTATGGCGACGGTCACACTCAAAGCCTCTCGCAGAATGCGCCACGACCTTTCGGTCAAGATCAACAAAGTGCCGCAAAAGCAGTTTGGCGAGACCTCAACGGGTGACATTCTCAGCCGTATTACCAACGACGTGTCGGTGCTTCAGCAAGGCATGACCAATAGTTTGCCCACGATGATCAGTGCCGCGACGCAGTTTATCGGCTGTCTCATTATGATGTTCGTGACCGAATGGCATCTTGCCCTGACTGCCGTTCTCATCACGATGGTCGGTATGGTGCTTTTGATGCTCATTATGGGACGCTCACAGAAATACTTCAAGCAGAGGCAGATCAGCCTCGGCGCGCTGAACGGATACGTTGAGGAAATGTATTCGGGACACGATGTCGTTCGCATCTCACGTGCCGAGAAGAAGGTACTGAACCGATTCGGTAAGCTTAACAAAGACGTTTATGACGCAAACTGGAAATCTCAGTTCCTGTCGGGTATGATGCAACCCCTGATGAACGTCATCGGCAATCTTTCCTACGTTGCCGTGTGTGTCATCGGCGCGGCTCTCGCTATAAACGGAACGATCAAGTTCGGTGTCATTATCTCCTTTATTCTGTACGTTCGTCTCTTTACCGCCCCCTTGACGCAGATCGCGCAGGGAATGACCAATTTACAGACGGCTACCGCAGGCGCAGGACGCATCTTTGAGTTCATGGAAGCCGAGGAGCTGGAGAATGAAAGCGGTAAGCCCAAGCACGAAACCGAGGAAACAAAGGGAGCGGTGGTATTCGATCACGTTCGTTTTGCCTACCCCGAAAACCCCGACAAGGTCATTATCAAGGACTTTTCGGCAAAGGTGACGCCCGGGCAAAAGGTTGCCATTGTCGGCCCCACGGGTGCGGGCAAGACCACGATGGTAAATCTCTTGATGCGATTCTTTGAGATCAACGGCGGCAGCATCACCGTTGACGGCACACCCATTCACGATATTCGCCGCGAGGACGTTCACGATATGTTCGGTATGGTATTGCAGGACACTTGGCTCTTTGAGGGAACGGTTCGTGAAAATCTTGCCTACAATATGACGGAGATCACCGACGAGGATATTATGCGCGTTGCCAAGGTCTGCGGAATCGACAAATTTATTCGTTCCTTGCCGCAGGGGCTTGACACGGTGCTGACCGAGGGAACAACTATCTCGGCAGGACAAAAGCAGCTTCTCACCATCGCACGTGCGATGCTTCAGGACGCACCTATGCTGATCCTTGACGAAGCGACCTCGTCCGTAGATACGAGAACCGAGGTCATCATTCAAAGAGCCATGGATGAGCTGACGAAAGGAAGAACCAGCTTTGTCATCGCACACCGCCTTTCCACTATTCGCAATGCCGATCTCATCCTTGTTATGAAGGACGGTGACGTAATCGAAAGCGGAGATCACGAGGCGCTTATGAAGCAGGAGGGCTTCTACTATCAGCTTTATCAGAGTCAGTTTGATGTAGAAGAACAGGACGTATAAAAGATGAATCAAAGAAACTATCAAAAATATCAGCACTTCGCTATTTGAAGTTGGTATTGAGTCAACCTCTTTGTAATTGCTCGCGTGTTCTGCAATGTTGCTTTTTAAAACCTTACCTCAATGATCTGAGGCGGTGAGGAATATTATGTTCTCACCGCTTTTTTCTTACAATAAATATCAAAAGTTATTGACATATACCAAAAACCGTGATATAATTGGTATATACCAAAAATAAGGAGCTATGTGAGATGCCAAGACCGAGAAAATGCCGCAAGGTTTGCAGAATGCCCATTGCAGATACATTCGTTGCTAATTCAGCTAAAGAGGAAGCAGTCGTTTTGACCGTTGATGAATATGAGTGCATTCGACTCGTTGACTATCAGGGTTTTTCTCAGGAGCAATGCGCTGAATATATGCAGGTATCTCGTGCGACTGCACAGCTAATTTGTGATACTGCAAGAAAGAAGCTTGCTTCAGCTCTTGTGAACGGATATACGATTCGCATAGAGGGTGGCGATTACCATCTTTGTGACGGGCAAGAAACGCACTGCGGATGCGGTGGCTGTCAAAAGCACTGCCAACGAAAAAGTGATGCGGAATAAATAACGTTTTTCATTCAAAATTAGTATTTAGGAATTGGAGGTATAAGAAAATAATGCTAAGCAAGAACTGGAAAAGCATTGTTGCCTTTTTGTGCATATTATTAGTCATAGTCTATACCTCTATCGTTTTCTTGCCTCACGCACACGACTGCGTCGGTTCAGATTGTACTGTTTGCGCTTTGATTGAGACCTCACGTAACACGATGATTGGTCTTGTGCTTGTTGCCACAGTGCATCAATTAGCAAATATC
>CAJGCF010000018.1 GCA_904501865.1 uncultured Clostridia bacterium | reverse complement strand
CAAGCTCGCTCCGCTCTAACCCTCTGCGTCTCTCGGAATTTACTCTATCCCGCAGAGCCCCCGAATACGTGGGACTGTCAAAGGCAGTTGCGGCTCAGGAAAAGGCAAGACGAAAGGGACAGCTTTCCGACAAGCTCGCGGCGACTCTCGCGAAGGTGGGAGACGCGGATATTCTCGCGAAAAACACCCAGTTCGGCTCTTGCGTATTCGCAAACAAGCCGGGTGACGGCTCGGCACGTGAGCAGGCCGCGTCCTGCCAGAAGGTGCTTGGCGGCTTTGCAAACATCTGCTATGAATTTGCTACCAAGCGCTACCGCTCCAACTGCATAAACTGGGGAATATTGCCCTTTACTCTGGCTCCCGACGCAAGCTTTGACTACGAGGTAGGCGACTGCGTTTTTGTCGAAGGCATACGAGAGGCTATTGCTAAAGGTAAGGAAGAATTTGACGCCAAGGTAATAAGACAGAACGGCTCCGTTGAGAGCATAACTCTCTACGTCAAGGGCCTCACCGCAGAGGAAAAGGAGATACTCATTGCGGGCTGTCTTATGAACTACTACAAAATAAGAAACGGAAACTGACACCCCACACACATAACACGAGGTACACCATGAACAAGATAAAAATGACTACACCGCTCGTCGAGATGGACGGCGACGAGATGACAAGAATTATATGGAAGATGATAAAGGACGAGCTTATCTGTCCCTTTGTCAACCTCAAGACCGAGTATTATGACTTAGGTCTTCCCGAAAGAGAAAAAACCAAGGATAAGGTCACCTTTGACTCTGCGTACGCTACTCAAAAATACGGAGTTGCAGTCAAGTGCGCTACGATCACGCCAAACAAGCAGAGAGTTGAGGAATATAACCTTTCAGAGATGTGGAAATCTCCCAACGGCACTATCCGTGCCATTCTCGACGGCACGGTGTTCCGTGCGCCCATCATCATAGATTCCATAAAACCCGTTGTGCGCAACTGGAAAAAGCCTATCACAATCGCGCGTCACGCGTACGGAGACGTGTATAAGTCTACCGAGTACCGCGTTCCCTCAAAGGGAACGGCGACTCTCTGCTTCAAGGGTGAGGACGGCACCGAATTTTCTCAAACCATATATGATTTTGAATGCGCGGGTGTGCTTCAGGGACAGTACAACAAGGACAGCTCTATAATCTCCTTCGCGCACTCCTGCTTCAAGTACGCCATAGACACAAAGCAAGACCTTTGGTTCTCTACAAAGGACACAATATCCAAGCAGTACGACCAAACCTTCAAGCTCATATTCGAGGATATATATAACAACGAGTACAAGACAAAATTTGAGGAGCTCGGAATAACGTATTTCTACACTCTTATCGACGATGCTGTCGCGCGTGTTATCAGAAGTGAGGGCGGATATATCTGGGCGTGCAAGAACTACGACGGCGACGTTATGTCGGACATGGTATCGACCGCGTTCGGTTCTCTTGCTATGATGACCTCGGTTCTCGTTTCCCCCGATGGAAAGTACGAGTATGAGGCTGCTCACGGAACGGTCACACGTCACTATTACCGCTATCTTAAGGGCGAGGACACCTCCACCAACCCTATGGCTACCATATACGCTTGGTCGGGAGCTCTGCGCAAGAGAGGTGAGCTTGATACGCTCCCAGAGCTTGTAAGCTTCGCGGACAAGCTTGAAGAGTCATGCATAGACACTCTGAACGACGGAATTATGACAAAGGACCTTGTAGGACTTGTCGACGAGGGCGTAAGCGCCACCGCGGTAAACACCATCACGTTTATCAAGTCTATAAGAGAGCGACTTGAAAGTAAATTATCATAAAAAAGGTGCTGCTTCATTTAGCCCAGAACAAAAGCCACATAAAATGTCGAAATCCGCCGATTTTTCGGCGGATTTCGACATTTGAAAGACAAAAACTATATTTTTAAGTTGTTTTTTGTCTAAGCTCCTAAAAGTGGCTTTTGTTCTGCGCTAAATGGAACAGCCTCTTTTTTCTTATTTCATAGCAAATTGGTCTTTTGGGGACTCGTCCTCCGCGTTATCATGAGTCTGCTTGGCGTTAGATATAAGCTCTCCCGTATCCGCGACCGCGTGATGCTCTATCTGCTTCCATTCTACCTTTTTAAACAATGCGCTCGCCGCTATCGGAACGTAAGTCGCCATAAACAGAGGGAACGTCACCGCGGACCATAGCTTTCTTGCTGTTCTGACACCGCGAATATTCTTCCATTCGGTTATAAGAGTCACAAGCCCTACAAAAAAGAACAGAACACACGCCGATACCAAGGTAACGAGTACACTTATCAGTGTAGGAACAAAACAGCTCACATCAACGAACGGAACGACTACAAGCGCCAAAGCATTCACGAACATAGCAAACACGGTAAGGAAAAACGCGGGAGCGATAGCCATAAGCATATCATAATTTGAAAAACCCTTTCCCGTCAAGAAGCTCTTTATAAGCTTTCCCGAATAGCCTCCAAGTATCTGCAAGTATCCGCGACACCACCTTTGCCTTTGCCACCAGGACTGCTTGAAGCTCGTAGGCTGCTCATCGTAAAACATAGCGTCGTGGCAGTAGACAACCTTTTCACCGCGAAGCACGTTATCCACGGTAAACTCGATATCCTCTATAAGCAAGTGATGTATCCAGCCATCCTGCCTCTTTACTATGTCCTTGTGCATGAGAAATCCCGTGCCGTTTATTTCACAGCTCGTGCCAAGAATAGTTCTGGGATTATTGAGCTGTCTCGATGCTCTCAAGAACCACAGAGAATATCCCGCCGATATCCAGTTGTCGCCGTAATTTTTGGAGTTTCGATATCCGACTATCAATCTGTTCCCCTCGGAGAAGCACTTGTCCATCTCGGTAAGATAATCAGGCTCAAGCAGATTGTCCGCATCGACCACTATATAAGCATCGTAATTGTCATATCCCACGCTGCCGTCGATAAAATGCAAAAGGTAGTCAAGTGCGTAGCCCTTGCCTATTTTCTCTTTATCAAACCTTTGAGTGACTATTGCTCCATGCTCTGCGGCAACGGTGGCAGTATTGTCCGTGCAGTTATCCGCAACCACATATATATCCATAAGCTCGCTCGGATAATCCTGAGCTCTTATTGAATCGCAAAGCTGTCCTATTACACCTTCCTCATTTCTCGCCGATATAAGAAACGCGTATCTGTGCGTCCTCGCAGACTCCTTGTACTTAACGGGCTTTTTTACAAGTGACACCACAATGTAAAACACCTGATAAGAATACAGTAGCATAAACAAAATGCTAAAGGCGATATTGAATATACTAAGTATTTGAAATATTATCATTTTTCTCCTCCACAGAAAGATACAATCTGAGAACAAAACGCTCTCCGTCGTCATCAACGGTAACACGACCGCCCATATATTCCATTATCTTGGAGCATGTCTTAAGTCCTATGCCGTTGCTTTCGGGAATACTTGAATCCGTCCTTATATAATTCTCAAAGCCGAGCTTAAGCGTATTTTCATCAAAATCCACCGACACCGTTACGTCACGAGTCACATCAGCATATTTAGAAATGTTTGAAAAGACGTTGTCAACCACTCTGTTGAAATAAGCCAGGTCCAAGCTGACGCTTATATGCGGCATATCTCCCCGTCTCACTATTGTAAATCCTTTTTCAGAAAATAATACAAGTCTTTCGGCTATCATGTGCTCAAGAGATTCGTCTGCCCACACGCTCTCGGGCTTGAGGTTGATGTCCCTCTTTCCAAAAACCAAAAAGTAAGAAAACATATCGTCCGAAAGTCCCTTAAGTCGCAAGACGTTCTCCTTGCAGGACGCGATGTAGTCGGTACAAGCGTTGTCGGTATTCTGCAGCTCAATAAGGTCAAGATAGCCCATAAGCACCGTCAGAGGCGTACGTATATCGTGAGACATAGCGGTAATGAGAGCCGCGTTTGCCTCCCATGCCTGACGCTCCTTGGTCATATTTTCAAGCACCGAGTTTCTCATGCTGTTGACGTCGCTCGCGAGCGAGGTTATCTCATCGTTCCCCTCAAGTCTTATAGGCAGTTCAAGATTGCCTTGCTCGACAAGCCTTACGTCGCTCGAAAGCTTTTTGATCCTCACAAGCGTCTTGCTGAAGCTGAATATCATAACCGCTCCCACGACTATGAGCGCGGCGGTCAAGCTTATGGCAAAGACCATATTATATAAGAATTCCTCACTGTAATCAACAACCGTGGCAAGCAGCGTGCCGTCCACAAAATACACGGGCATCATAGCGCGGTTCTCGTCAAGAGAGTTTTCAAGTGCCTTCTGGTAAGCCTCGCGCGCCTCCTCGGTCAGATATTTGACAAAGCCTCTGTCGCCCGAAAACCAGTTTTCATAGTTCTGATTGTCAAATGACTCTTTACCCGTCTCAGTCTCCCCGTCCGCATCAGTGCCCATTTCATCGCCCACGGCGGTATCGGGAGCTTGGTCAGGGTCGCCGTCCACGCTTTCAAACCAATCGGGAGCGTAAATAAGACTGGAATCCTTGTAAAGTATTATGTCAACGTAATTGCCACCCGACCAAGCCGATATCTTCTCTGAATCATATATAGAAAGCTTATGCTGGACGACGTATTCCTGAAATTCCTCCATGTAATTCTCGGCTCTCTCCTGCTTATTCATGTCGTCAAGGTAGTAACGCCAGACCAAAAAGTTTCCAACCTCTCTGACGCCATAAAAGACCGCCGCCGCGAGAACAAGGGCGAGCATAGTCGCAAAAAGAAGCTTTATTCGCAGTGAAACAAATCTTTTTTTACTCAAAGCGGTATCCCTTTCCCCAAACTGTCTTGATAAGCTTTGGCGACTGGTAATCGTCCTCAAGCTTTTTTCTGAGATTAAGCATATTTACCATAACGTTGTTCGCGCTTGACGGAAGCACCTTTTCCGCCCAGACCGCCTCGAATATCTCGCCTGATGAGACTGTCTGACCTCGTCTGTCAAGCAAATAGAAGAAAATATCACTTTCCTTATCGCGAAGCGACACCGTCTCGCCATTTTTTCTTACTGTCTTGCTGTCAAGCTCGACCTCTATGCCGCACGCAAGGCTCAACACTCTGCCCTCTCCCTTGTTTTTGCCCTCGTATATCATATAGCGGCGCAAAAGCGACTCCACCTTGAGCAAAAGCTCCTTGGCGGAAAAGGGCTTGACGAGGTAATCGTCACCTCCGCTGAGATATGCCTCCTCCTTGTCCGCGTCGAGCGAGCGCGCGGTCAGAAAGAGTACGGGAATGTTTGAAAAGCCGCGTATCTGTGCGACCGCCTCAACTCCGTTCATTTTCGGCATCATAATGTCCATAATGACAATACCGATACCGCCGTCCCTTACGAGTCCGACCGCATCAGTGCCGTTTGTCGCCTCACACACCGTATATCCTTGCTTTTGGAGCAGAAGCCTGAGTATTTTGCGAATATCCGCCTCGTCGTCCACCACCAATATTTTCATTTCTTTATCAGTCAATTTTCTCACCGCCGATATTTATTTCTAGCCTGACGCGCAAGCTGTACGGGCGTACCCCGCACTATTATAGCACACCTTACCTCTGACAACAACCGTCCGAGTAAACATTTAAGAATTTTTAAGAAAAAAGGGGGCGTTGTCATAACGCCCCTTTTTCTTTTACTTTTTATTGCCCGTATTGCCAGATGAGCCAAAAAGCTTTGCAGGCGTCACGTTTTTAAAGCCAAGCACGTAAGCCGTAAACACAACGGCAAGTGCGGGCAGAGTGGTCAAAAAGTGTACAAACCAATAGCTGTTGAGGGGGTATCCTCCGACCTCGATAGCAAGCAGTCCCGTGTACATTCCCTCGATTACAAGCTTTATAACAGTCGCGACCGCTCCAATACCGTCAAGCACTCCCACTCCGTCGAACCAAATGCCGAGAGACATAAGGAGAGCCAGCAGAAAGTTAAGAGAATTCGCAAACAACCACATCTTGACAGGTATCGTATAGTCCTTTTTTAGCTTTCCGAGGTCGTATGAAA
Source organism: uncultured Clostridia bacterium (assembly GCA_904501865.1). Classification (GTDB taxonomy): domain Bacteria; phylum Bacillota; class Clostridia; order Oscillospirales; family CAG-272; genus SVTX01. Next base: position 16,703 of record CAJGCF010000018.1, on the reverse strand, counting down.
CTCTGTCCTGAGCCCCAACCTTCCACATAGCCGTGAAATGCAGAAAGAGGAAAAATATTATTGAAAAAACACTCGTCACAGTACGCAAAGTATCATTCTCCGTCAGTCCTGCCGAAAGTGCGAGTACCATTCCAAAAAGCCCTATAGCAACCTGATTGAGAAAAAGATGAACGCTCTCATACGAGTAACGGCTCATAAATGCTTTCATTTATCTGTATCCTTTCATATCCGCGCACCGAGCGCGCGATCATATATCAACACTAACCATTATACAAAATAAATGTGTACTTTTCAATACGTCTGTGTGAAAATTTACAGAATATCCACTAAATAATAAAACTTTAGTGTATAATTATAGTAGACGTAATTATACAAAATCAGATAAAATCATACAAAACAAGGAGAATTTTATGCCATACAAGGTAAATGTCGAGGAATTTCCGCAGCTTGTGCGCGAATTCGCCTCATATAAGACCGCAATACAAGGGTGTTCTCAAAAGACCACCGAAGAATATCTCCTTGATCTGCGCACCTTTTTCAGATATCTTCTGGCACGAGAGCGTGGGATAGACCCCGACTCCGAGGAGTTTTGCGAGATAGACATCCGCTCGGTAGACGTCGAGTACATAAAGAGTATAACCGCCGATAAAATATACGATTTTCTGCTCTATACGGGCAATGTGCGCAAGAATATGTGGGCGTCAAAGGCGAGAAAGCTATCGGCAATCAAGGGGTTTTTCAAGTTTCTGACCGTCAAGCGCGGATATCTTGAGGAAAACCCCGCGGCAAATATAGAATCTCCCAAGCACAAAAAGACGCTCCCGAAATTTCTCTCGCTTGAGGAGTCAAAAATGCTGCTCGACGTCGTGAGAAACGACACCGAATCAAAATCCCGTCTGCGCGACCTTTGTATGATAACCCTGTTTCTCAATTGCGGAATGCGTCTTTCCGAGCTTGTGGGAATAAGCATCAACGATCTTGATAGAGAGCTCAAATACGTAAGAGTAGTGGGAAAAGGCAGTAAGGAGCGCATCATATATTTAAACGACGCCTGCCGCTCGGTGCTCGCCGACTACCTTATAAACGTCAGACTGACGGAAAGGAACAAGAATCTTTCCGACAAGGCGGTTTTCCTCAGTAACCGCGACCGACGCATAAGCAACAAGACGGTACAGGCAACCGTATATAAATATCTTGATATAGCGGGGCTTGGCTCAAAGCATTATTCTGTGCATAAGCTTCGTCACACGGCGGCAACGCTCATGTATCAGTCGGGCAACGTGGATATCCGAGTGCTCAAGGACATACTCGGTCACGAGCAGCTCAATACGACCCAGATATACACTCACGTCAGCGACGTCAATATGATGAACGCTATGGCGCAAAACCCCTTGGCAGAGCTCACGGACACTCGCGCCGATAAGCCCGAGCCAAAGGTCGAGACAGAGCAATAATGAAAAGGAGACGAGGCATTTGAAGCATCTTAACGAAATATCCGTGGGAACTCTCAGCGGAGTCGGAAAGGTCAAAAAACAGGCCTACGAAAAGGCAGGTGTGTATTCCATCTTGGACCTTCTGTATTATTTCCCGAGAGCCTATGAGGACAGAGCGCACGTAAAGCTCCTGTCGGAAACCTCCCTCGACGAGAAATGCGCCACGGTACTGACCGTAGCCACAGAGCCGAGGATACATAATGTCCGCAGAGGAATGTCCCTGCTCAAATTCCGCGCCTTCGACGACAGCGGTGTCTGTGAAATAACCTACTTCAATCAAAACTATCTCAAGGAAAAGTTCCCGATAGGCTCTACATTCCGCTTTTACGGAAAGATAGAGCGCCAAAAAAGCAGATATCTTATGACCTCACCCGCGGCGGACGCTTGGGTAGAATCTTCCCCGCCCCCTCCATTCGTGTCGGTATACAGACTCTGTGAGGGCTTGTCACAAAAGCAGATAGCGCAAAACGTGCGTGACGCTCTGTCTATGGCATCAGTTTCTATGCCCGACCCACTGCCCGAATCCGTGAGGCAGGAACACGGGCTCTGCACGATATATTTTGCGTTGCGTCAAATACATTGCCCCGATAGCTATCAAAGCCTTGCGATAGCCAAAAAACGCCTTATATTCGATGAATTTTTCCTGTTTGCCACAGGACTTCGAGCAGAAGCAAAGCAGATACAGAAAGCCACCGCTCCCGTATGCGCGAGCGTGGACATTGCTCCCCTGCTGTCGCTCCTTCCATACGAGCTCACCTCGGCGCAAAAGCGCACCATAGAGGAAATATCTCGCGACCTTGGTCGCACCACGCCTATGAGCCGAATAGTAGTGGGCGACGTGGGCTGTGGAAAGACGGTCTGCGCCACGGCGGCAATATATATCGCAGTCAAAAGCGGATATCAGGCGGCGCTCATGGCGCCCACCGAGATACTCGCAAATCAACATTATCACGACCTCGCCCCAATGCTTGAAAAGCTCGGGATAAGCTGTGCCCTGCTTACAAGCTCGGTCACTGCAGCGAATAAAAAGAAGATTTACGCTGCTATGCAGTCAAATGATAGCTCCGCGCGGCTCGACGTGGTCATAGGAACTCAGGCGCTATTGTCCGACGGAGCAGAGCTTGCCGCCCCGGGACTTGTTATAACCGATGAGCAGCACCGCTTTGGAGTAAATCAGCGTGCGCTACTATCCGAGAAGAATAAGCACACCCACGTGCTCGTAATGAGCGCGACGCCAATACCCCGTTCCCTCGCGCTTGTAATGTACGGCGACCTCAAGATGTCAAAGATAGACGAGATGCCCCCCGGGCGTCAGAGAGTGGATACCTTCCTTGTAGACGAGGGATACCGCGCCCGACTTGACGCATTTATCAAAAAGCAGGTCGACGAGGGCGGTCAGGTCTACGTGGTCTGTCCCGCGGTCGAGGAGCAGGAGAGTGAGAGCGGAGAGCTTGATATGGCGGCAATATCCATCTTCGGTGAGGAGATGCAGACATTTGCCATAGAGGAATTTCAAAGAAAGCAAAAGCCTCCGCTCAAGGCGGCTATACAGTATGCCGACGAGCTTTCACAGCGGCTTGAGGGCTATTCGGTAGCCTTTGTGCACGGAAAAATGAAGGCGGCAGATAAGGACGACGTTATGCGGAGATTCTCGCTCGGCGAGATACAGATACTCGTCTCCACCACGGTCATAGAGGTAGGAGTAAACGTGCCCGCGGCGTGCCTTATGATAGTCGAAAACGCCGAGCGGTTCGGACTCTCGCAGCTCCATCAGCTCCGTGGACGTGTGGGCAGAGGACAGAAAAAATCCTATTGCGTGCTCGTGTCGGGCGCTGACGGTAAGCTTGGAGAGAACGCAAGACAAAGGCTCAAAACAATGTGCACCTGCTACAACGGCTTTGAGATAGCCGAGGAGGACCTCAAGCTTCGCGGCCCGGGCGACTTTTTGTCCTTGTCAGGCAACTCGGCAATAAGACAGAGCGGAAGCCTCGAGTTCAATCTTGCAAATATGTGCGAGGACGCGGACCTTATGAGTGAGGCATTCGCCGCCGCAAATAAGTTTATAGAAAATGACCCAACGCTTGAAACTCACGCTCCCTTGCGTGCCGCCGCGGAGCGTATGTTCTGCGTCAGAGGGGATATAATAAGTTGAGAAGATAGCATAAGATGGAGAGACCTTTTTGAGAAAAGTGTCTCTCCCTTCTCCCAAAAACCTTCAATAAAAAGGGCTATGTGAATAATCCCTTCTCATTTGTATCATAATTACTATGACACAAAAGAAAGGAAGGTAATCTTATGTCACCGAAAGAATTGCTCTACATTGAGGACGCGCTGGGCCACGAGGCGCAGATGAAGGCGGCTTGTACGGATTTCGCCTCACAGCTTCAGGACGCCGACCTCAAAAATCTTGTCTCGCAGATAACACAGAAGCACAATGAATGCTTCAACCGTTTCTACGGTCTTTTAAAGTAAGGAGGATAGCTATGAACGATAAGGAAATAATGACCAACATTCTCAACGCAGTCAAGGGAGAATGCGACCTTATGATGCACGGAGCAATAGAGTCCTCCACCCCCGACGTACACGCGGCATTCACTCAAGGCTTCAACGATGCGCTGACTCTCCAGAGCCAGATATACGCGAAGATGAGTGAAAAGGGCTGGTATCCTGCAGAAAACGCTCAGCAGACACAGATAGACAAGGTAAAGCAAAAATACGCAACCCAGTAAAACACGAGGGGCTGAATCATTTAGATGCAGAAGACGTGGTTTGGTTCTCGTAGGCGTACAAGGGTACGCCAGAGAGCCAAAACGCGGCTAAAAAGCCACATAAAATGGGGAAATCCGCCGAAAAAATCGGCGGATTTCGACATTTGAAAGACAAAAACTATATTTTTAAGTTATTTTTTGTCTAGGCTTGTAAAAGTGGCTTTTGTTCTGCGCTAAATGACGTAGCCCCTTATCTTATTTTCTTTTGACCTTGAGAAAAAACCTATCCGTCTCTCTCTTGACCTCGCCCGACATAGAACACAAAACGGGCAGATTGATTATGGTCATTATACCGATTGCAAGGTCTGCCACAAGCCATACGGGAGCAGGTGCTGCCACCGCTCCGACAAAGACAAACAGACTAAAAAGAACTATATACGCCGCCTGCGCGAGCTTATTCTTCGTCATAAACAGAAGGCTCTCCTTGCCGTAATGCGCCCAGCATATCATAGTTGCGAATGCGAACAAAAACACCGATATGCACATATAATATTCTGACCACTCCCCGAGCACCGAGGAATACGCCCTTATTGCCATCATCATAGGGTCAGAGGAAAACTCAAGCACGCTCTCCCCTGCCAATATTATCACGAGCGCCGTCAGGGTGCAGAGCAATATCGTGTCCACAAAGACCTCAAATATCCCCCAAAAGCCTTGCCGCGCGGGACTGTCGGTGTTGGCGGCGGCGTGAGCGGTAGGAGCCGTACCGCACCCCGCCTCGTTGGACATTATTCCCCTCATAGTTCCCGCCTTGAGTTGTCTTGACAGCACAAAGCCAAAGACTCCGCCCGCAACACTGTCGAACCTGAATGCGTCCGAGAATATCCGCTCAATCGCGTACGGAACACTTTCCCATCTCGCCGCTATCACCGCCACCGAGATGAGAATATACCCCACGGTCATCAGTGGGATAGTCTTTTCGGTAAAGCCGCTTATCCATTTGGCATTTCCCGTTATCACCACGCAACACAGGATGGCAATAAGACCACCCACAATCCACGGCTTTACGTCAAGCACGCCGTAAAACGAGGTTGACACGGCATTCGACTGTATCACGCACCCCATAGTCACGGAATTTATCACACAAAGCAGAGCAAAAAGGCCGCCCAGAGCCTTGCCCAAGATTGCCCTGCCCCGACTCGCAAAATTGTCCTTTATATAATACGACGCGCCGCCGTGAAGCTCCCCGTTTTCGTCAAGGCGTCGGTGAGATATTGAGAGCACTATCTCGGCATATTTGAGCACCATGGCGATAAGCGCCGACACCCACATCCAGAATATCGAACCGTATCCACCAATTGCGATAGAGGACGCCACCCCGGCTATATTTCCCACTCCAAGCGTACCCGCCAGGGCGAGCGTAACCGCTCTGAAGGGGGATATCCCTCCTTTTTTATCGCGGTGGAGCATAGATTTTATTATCTTTACGGGGTGAAAAATATAAAAAAACTTCAGCTTGAATGAAAAAAACAAGCCCACCGCTATGAGCATTATGGGTGTGAGCGTGCTTATGACCTTATCTCCTAAAAGCTCAAGCATACGACCTCCAAAATACTGTTTTTCGACAAATATCCGTCACATTTGTACAAATATATGATTACCCGTCGATTTTTAGCACCCTCAACCGTTAATTTATAATTTTGTTTGTTAATAATATGTGAATAATGAGGAAAACCCCTTGATTTTTCTGGAATTTGGTGTAAAATATACCTTGTAGTTAGCAATCAAGCGCCAAGAGTGCTAACTCAACTTTAAAAACTATGCCAAGTGCATTTATATAATAAGGAGGATAAAAAATGACACTTAAACCCTTATCTAACAGAGTAGTTATCAAGTTTGTCGAGGCTGAGGAAAAGACACAGTCAGGCATTATTCTTACAGCTTCCGCGCAGGAAAAGCCCCAAATCGCCGAGGTAGTGGCAATAGGTCCCGGCAAGATTGAGGATGGCAAGCTTACTCCCGTGACTGTCAAGGTCGCACAGAAAGTCATCGCAAGCAAATACGCAGGCACGATCGTTAAAATAGACGGCGTTGAATACACCATTCTCTCTGAGGACGACATCCTCGCGATAGTTGAATAATTTATTGGAGGTAATTTGTTATGGCAAAGGAAGTACTTTATGGAATAGAAGCGAGAAACGCTCTCGTTCGCGGTATCGACAAGCTTGCCGACACCGTTAAGATCACTCTTGGCCCCAAGGGCAGAAACGTTGTGCTTGACAAGAAGTACGGTGCTCCGCTCATCACCAACGACGGTGTTACCATCGCCAAGGAGATAGAGCTTGAGAACGAGGCAGAAAATATGGGCGCGCAGCTTGTTCGTGAGGTCGCTACCAAGACCAACGACGCGGCAGGTGACGGTACTACCACCGCTACCCTTCTTGCTCAGGCATTCGTACGCGAGGGTATGAAGAACGTGACCGCCGGCGCAAATCCTATGGTCATTCGCAAGGGTATGAAGAAGGCTGTTGACGCGGCTGTGGAGGCTCTCAACGCAAACGCAAAGAACGTAAACGGCAAAGAGGATATCGCAAGAGTCGGAACTATCTCCGCTGGTGACGAGGTCATAGGCGAGCTTATAGCTGACGCTATGGAAAAGGTAACTGCCGACGGCGTTATCACCATTGAGGAGTCTAAGAGTGCCGAGACCTACTCCGAGGTAGTTGAGGGCATGCAGTTCGACCGCGGATACCTCTCTCCCTACATGGTTACGGACACTGATAAGATGGAGGCAGTCATCGACGACGCTCTCGTTCTTATCACTGACAAGAAGATATCCACTATCAACGATATCCTTCCCCTGCTTGAGCAGCTTGTTCAAAGCGGCAGAAAGCTGGTTATAATCGCAGAGGACGTTGAGGGTGAGGCTCTTACCACGCTTGTACTCAACAAGCTCCGCGGCACGTTTACCTGCGTCGCTGTCAAGGCTCCCGGCTTTGGCGACAGACGCAAGGAAATGCTCCGCGACATCGCAATACTTACGGGCGGCCAGGTAATATCCTCCGAGATAGGACTTGAGCTCAAGGACGCTTCTATCGAGCTCCTCGGACGTGCCCGTCAGATAAAGATAACAAAGGAAAACACCATCATCGTTGACGGCGCAGGAAACGGCGATGAGATAAAGGCAAGAGTTAATCAGATCAAGGCGGCTATTGAGAGCACCACATCTGACTTCGACCGTGAAAAGCTTCAGGAAAGACTCGCTAAGCTTTCGGGCGGAGTTGCGGTCATTAAGGTCGGCGCGGCTACCGAGGCCGAGATGAAAGAAAAGAAGCTTCGCATAGAGGACGCTCTCAACGCTACCAAGGCGGCTGTTGAGGAGGGCATCGTTGCGGGAGGCGGCACTGCTTACCTTAATGCAATCCCCGCGGTTGAGAAGATACTCAAGACCGTTGACGGTGACGAAAAGACAGGTGTTAAGATAGTTCTTAAGGGACTTGAGGAGCCCGTTCGTCAGATAGCCGCTAACGCAGGCTTTGACGGTGCGGTTGTGGTCGATAAGATCATGAGCTCCAAGAAGGTCGGATACGGATTCGACGCTTATAACGAAAAGTACGTTGATATGATAGCAAACGGAATAGTTGATCCTAAGAAGGTCACCCGTTCCGCTCTGCAGAACGCGGCGTCTATCGCATCCGTAATTCTTACTACGGAGTCCGTGGTCGCTGATATCAAGGAGCCCGAGCCCCCTGCAGCTCCTGCAGGCGCCGGCATGGGCGGTATGTATTAATATGGACACAGCAGTAGAGGGAAGCTTTTTTCAAAAAGCTTCCCTCTACTGCTGCCCCATCTCCCTTCAAAAATTTTTAATAAATAGGTATAAGGGGTAAAAACACGTCAAAAATGCTACAATCTCAAATATTTACGCAGAAAAACCGTGATTTTAAATAAAAAAGGAGCGTAAGCTCCTTTTTTATTCAGAAATTCAATATTTGCGATGCTATTGCAAAATATATAACAAGAGTCACGGTATCAACGATAGTCGTAATAAAGGGCGATGCCATAACCGCAGGGTCAAGTCCTATCTTTTTCGCGCCCATAGGCAAGACTGTTCCGATAAATTTAGCAAATATGACCGCGCAACATGCCGTCACGCTGACTATAAATGCTATCATCAGGTTGTCCTGCACAGCTCCGTTTGCCAAGACCTCAGTGGCTTGAAATTTAAAGTCGATAGCTATGGTTTTGAGAAAGCATACCGAACCCAGCCCTACCGCGCAGAGCACGGAAACACGAAATTCCTTCCATACGACTCTGAAAAAGTCTCTTTTTTCTATTTCGCCAAGCGACATAGCACGGATTATTGCTACCGACGACTGACTTCCCGCGTTACCGCCCGTGTTCATAAGCATCGGGAAGAATGCGGTGAGTATCGCGTAAGTTCCTATCGCGGTTTCATAATGCGTAATTATTGCGCTTGAGAATATCGCAGAAAGCATAAGCACCAAAAGCCATGGGAAACGATTTTTCCAAGTTTCAAGCACTCCCGTTCGCAGATACGGCTTGTCAGACGGCGTAATAGCCGCCATTATCTCGATATCCTCGGTAGCCTCCTCCTGAATGACCTCGATAGCGTCGTCGACTGTAACGATTCCGACCAGACGTTGCTCCTTATCCACGATAGGCATAGCTAAAAGACCGTACTTAGCTATGGTATCCGCCACGTACTCCTTATCGTCAACCGTGGACGCGAAAATCACCTCGGAATCCATAATATCCCCAACTCTTTGCTCTACTTTGGCAAAAAGCAAGTCCTTGAAGGACACAGTTCCCTCTATTATCCTGCGCTCATCTGTAACGTAAGCCGTATAGACCGTTTCCTTATCAACACCCGTACGGCGAATATATGAGATAGCATCCGAGCAAGTCATATTCTTGTTCAGGCTTATGAACTCTGCCGTCATAACGCTACCCGCGCTGAATTCGGGGTAAGCCAGAAACTTATTTATCTGCTCTCTGGTCTCGGCAGTTGCCACTCTCATTATTCGGGTAACCACGTTTGCGGGGAGCTCCTCGATCATATCAACCGCGTCGTCAAGAAACAGGTCCTCAATAATGTAAGCAAGCTCCTTATCGGTCATAGCGTGTATGATCTTTTCCTGAATTTCCGTGTCAAGCTCGGCAAAAATGTCTGCTAAGCGCCCTTTTTTCACAAGCTTGAACACCGTAGGTATCTGATGATAAGGCAACTCGGAAAAGAAATCTGCCGTATCAACGGGATTCATCTCTTCAATAACGCGAGCAAATTCCGCATATCGTTTTCGTTCAAGGAGCTCCGTACACTGCGCAAATTTATTGTCAATCTGCTCTTCACGCATCTCCTCGACACTGTCGAACTCTTTTTCAGTTATTTCATCTTTCTCAAGATCCGACATTTTCTTTTCCTCCTTAATTCAAAAAATCAACTCTACCATTTCAGTTTATCACTGAAATCCGCCTTTGTCAATACATTTATTGTTCCCTTTTTGTGAACTTTTATATAAAAAACAACAGACACCCTTAGGGTGCCTGCTGTTTTTTGATCCAAGAATTATTCAGCCTTGGGAGCTTCGTCAATAAGACGAACGATAGCCATCTCAGCTGCGTCACCGCGGCGAGCGCCGATCTTGAATATCTGTGTATATCCGCCATTGCGTTCTGCATACTTAGGAGCGATCTCAGCGAAAAGCTTTGTTACAACGTCTTCCTTAGTGATGTATGCAAGAGCAGCTCTGCGGCTTGCAAGTGTATTCTTCTTGCCAAGTGTGATCATTTTTTCTGCGATGGAACGAACTTCCTTTGCTCTTGTGAGTGTTGTCTCAACCTGTCCGTTCTCAAGCAGCAGGGTAACCATTCCGCGAAGCATAGCTTTTCTATGTGCGGTAGGTCTGCCAAGTTTTCTGGTTCCGGGCATTTCCAGTCCCTCCTTCTGCTTATTTTTAATAATATTTGGTGTCTCTACGCCGCATCATCGGTGTATCCACCATTACTCCTCCTCGCGCTTAAGGTCAAGACCGAGCGAATGGAGCTTCTGAATAACTTCATCAAGCGATTTCTTACCGAGGTTACGAACCTTTATCATGTCCTCTTCGGTGCGATTTGTAAGATCTTCAACTGTGTCAATGCCTGCTCTCTTCAAGCAATTGAAGCTACGAACAGACATGTCAAGTTCCTCAATGGTCATCTCAAGAACCTTTTCTTTGATAGTTTCTTCTCTCTCAACCATAATCTCTGTCTTCTTTGCGTCATCTGAAAGATCCACAAACAAGTTGAGATGCTCATTGAGAATCTTGGCTCCGAGCGAAACCGCTTCCTTAGCTGAAATAATACCGTCAGTAAGTACGTCGATAGTGAGCTTGTCAAGATCGGTGTTACTTCCCGAGCGAGTGCTTTCAACTGTATAATTCACCTTATAAACGGGTGTGTAAATAGAATCCGTGTAAATGGTGTTGATAGGCATTGCGGAATTCATACCCATCATATCGCTGTGAAGCTGCTTGTTGCGCTCCTGCGATACGTATCCTCTGTCGCAGTTGAACGTAAGCTCCATATAGAATCTCTCGTTCTCGCCGACAGTAGCGATGTGATGATCGGGGTTGAGTATCTCTATATCGGAATCCTGCTTTATGTCACCCGCGGTAACCTCATGCTCGCCTACGACGTCAATGAATACCGTCTTGGGACCCTGGCAGTGAAGCTTCGCAGTGATGCCCTTTACGTTAAGGACTATCTCTGTAACGTCTTCTGTAACTCCGGGTATAGTGGAGAACTCGTGAAGAACTCCGTCGATCTTAATGTTTGTTACTGCAACTCCGGGCAGTGAGCTCAAAAGAACTCTGCGAAGGGAGTTGCCAAGCGTTGTGCCGAAGCCTCTCTCAAGGGGCTCGATCACAAAGGTTCCAAACGAACCGTCTTCACTCATTTCAGCGGTTGTAATATTGGGCTTTTCTATCTCAATCATTCCAAATAAAACCTCCTTAATAATTTTGGGTAAAGCGAATTTTGTGCTTTAGTACGGATAATCGAGCGGTCAAGTAACACCGCACATATCCGAAAATCATGCGGTATTACTTGGAGTAGAGCTCGACGATAAGCTGTTCGTTGAAATCGAAGTCGATATCTTCTCTTGCGGGGAAGGATACTACCTTTGCCGTAAGATTGGTCTTATCAACGTCAAGCCACTTCGGAGCGTTCTTGCTCTCAAGTGCCTCAGCGAGCGCCTTGAACTTAGCGGATGAACGGCTTGCTTCCTTAACGGAAATAACGTCACCGGGCTTTACAAGGAGAGAAGGAATGTTGACCTTCTTGCCGTTGAGTGTGAAGTGTGCGTGAAGTACGAGCTGACGAGCTTCCTTATGAGACTCTGCCAATCCCATTCTGTAAACGGTATTGTCAAGACGACGCTCAAGGAGAATAAGGAGGTTTTCACCTGTCATACCCTCTTTGCGAGCTGCTTCCTCGTAGTAGTTCTTGAACTGCTTCTCAAGAACACCGTAGTATCTTCTTGTTGCCTGCTTCTCACGAAGCTGAACACCGTATTCACCCATTTTTTTCTTAGCTGCACCGTGCTGACCGGGAGCTGTGCTTCTGCGCTCTATAGCGCACTTACCGCTAAGACATCTGTCGCCCTTGAGATAAAGCTTTTTACCTTCTCTGCGGCAGAGCTTACATGCGGGACCTGTATATCTTGCCATTTTTCTTAACCTCCTGTAAAATTATACGCGTCTGCGCTTAGGCGGTCTGCATCCGTTGTGAGGGATAGGAGTAACGTCCTTGATCAATGTGATCTGAAGACCTACTGTCTCAAGCGCACGGATTGCGGATTCACGTCCTGAACCGGGACCTTTTACATATACTTCAACAGATTTGAGACCGTGCTCAACTGCTGCGCGAGCTGCTGTCTCGGATGCGGACTGAGCTGCAAAGGGAGTAGATTTTCTGGAGCCCTTAAATCCAAGCTCACCTGCTGAAGCCCATGAAATTGCGTTGCCGTAAACGTCTGTAATAGTTACGATAGTGTTATTGAAAGTGGCCTGAATGTGTACTGCGCCCTTTTCAATATTCTTTTTTTCGCGGCGTTTTCTAACAACTTTTTTTGCTGCTTTTGCCATTTTTATGCCACTCCTTTATTTCTTCTTGTTTGCGATGGTCTTTGCGGGACCTTTTCTTGTTCTCGCATTGGTCTTTGTTCTCTGACCTCTTACGGGAAGACCTTTTCTGTGTCTGATACCGCGGTAGCAGTTGACTTCTACCATTCTCTTGATATTGAGTGCAACTTCTCTACGGAGGTCACCCTCAACGGTGTAAGAGCTTTCGATAACATCACGGAGCTTTGCTACTTCTTCCTCTGTAAGATCCTTTGCTCTGGTATCAGGATTGATACCTGTAGCTACAAGGATATCATTAGCGCTCTTGCGGCCGATACCGTAAATGTAGGTAAGGGCGATCTCTACGCGCTTGTTGTTGGGAATATCAACACCTGCTATACGTGCCATTCTGTTTTTACCTCTCTGATTAGATTGAGTTGAGCTTTAAGTCAAGTCTGATGACCGATTAGCCCTGCTTTTGTTTATGCTTGGGGTTCTCGCATATCACCATGACTTTACCTTTTCTCTTAATGATCTTGCATTTTTCGCAGATCTTCTTAACGGACGGTTTAACCTTCATCTTTTGTAAACCAACCTTTCTTTAGAGTATTTTTTGCCGCGTGCGGCTAAAGTAAAATCTTGTGTTTCTTATTTGGAGCGCCATGTTATACGACCCTTAGTCAAGTCGTAAACCGATACCTCTACGGTAACGTGGTCGCCCGGCAAAATTCTGATATAGTTGAGTCTGAGCTTTCCCGAAATGTGAGCCGTTACTACGTGGCCGTTGGGAAGCTGGACCTTAAAGGTAGCGTTGGGCAGAGCCTCAATCACAGTACCTTCAAATTCGATAACATCATCTTTCGGCATATTTACCTCTTTTAACTGATTCTAATATTAATGGAATCTAAACTCAAAAATCCGATTCAAGAAGCGTCATATTTATGACGCCATCACTTGTGAGAGCCACCGTATTCTCGTAGTGAGCCGACAGAGTGCCGTCCTCGGTCTTGACAGTCCAGCCGTCACCCATCTCTCTGACGTCCTCACGACCTACGTTTACCATAGGCTCGATGGCAAGCACCATGCCTGCACACAGTCTTGTTCCCCTGCCCTCTGTTCCGTAATTGGGAACGTCGGGAGATTCGTGAAGCTCGTGACCGATACCGTGACCGATATATCTTTTCACGGTAGAAAATCCGTTAGAGACCACCAAGGAATCTATCGCATGACCGATATCTCCGAGTCTGTTGCCTATCTGCATTTTCTCAACGCCCGCGAAGAAGCTGTCTCTTGTCACCCTGATAAGCTTTAACGCCTCATCGCTCACATTTCCCACGGGAATGGTTCTCGCGGCATCTCCGTGAAAGCCCTTGTAGAACGCTCCGACGTCTACCTTCACCACGTCACCCTCTTGAAGTATTCTCTTCTTGGAGGGAATTCCGTGAATGACCTCGTCGTTTATGCTTATACAAGCACTTCCCGGGAATCCGCCGTATCCGAGGAAGGAAGGCTTAGCACCTTGCTTTTCGATATGATTTCTTATTATCTTATCAAGCTCGTAGGTGCTAATTCCTTCACGGATGTGCTCGCGCGCTATGAGCAGCGCCTCGCCCGTAATTCTTCCCGCCTCTCTCATTTCTTTGATCTGAAGCGGATTTTTCAACTGTATCATCCAGTCAACCTCGGTTCAATTCACGCCTGAGCCTTGTCAAGAGTCTCAAGGACCAGAGCGGTCGTATCAGAGACCTCCTCCTGTCCCTCAACTGTAACAAGGATACCGCGCTCCGCGTAAAAATCTTTAAGCGGCTCGGTCTGAGCGTGATAGGTTTTGAGTCTGTTAGCAACTGTTTCCGCGCAATCGTCGTCTCTGATGTAAAGCTTGGAGCCGCACTTGTCGCATACACCGTCAACTTGAGGCTTGATGTATTCAACGTGGTACGACGCACCGCAAGTGCAAACCCTACGTCCGCTCATTCTTGCGATTATCTTTTCATCCGGCACCTCAATACTGAGGACAACGTCGATTTTTACGCCCATAGCCTCAAGAGCTTCAGCCTGAGGAATGGTTCTGGGGAAACCGTCGAGTATGAAGCCGTTCTTGCAGGCCTCAGTCGAAAGATATTCCTTTATGATACCTACGACAACATCATCCGGAACAAGCTTTCCCGAGTCCATATAACCCTTTGCGGACAGACCAAGCTCAGTTCCTGCCTTAACGGCAGAACGAAGCATATCTCCTGTAGACACCGCAGGGATATTATACTTTTCGGAAATTTTTGCGGATTGAGTACCTTTTCCCGCACCGGGAGCACCCATTAAAATCAAATTCATATAGATTTCTCCAATTTAAAATGTGTGTTAAAGGTGAAGTCATCAATCAAGGAATCCCTTGTAGTTGCGCATTGTAAGCTGTGCCTCGAGCTCACGTACGGTCTCAAGAATAACACCTACTACGATGAGTATTGAGGTTCCTGCGAATGCGACTGTAAGGAAAGATGCCTGACCGTTCGTGTAGAAGGTTACGATCGCGTTCAATACCTTGCTGGTACCTCCCTGAATAACAGAGACCTCTCTGATAGTTTCAAAGATAGAAACGATTATCTTCGGAACCTCGGAAACAACGCAAAGGAATACTGCTCCTATAAGCGTAATACGGTTAAGGATCTTCTGGATATAGTCACGAGTGGGCTTTCCGGGACGAATACCGGGGATCGCGCCACCGTTGTTTCTGATATTGTTAGCAACTTCAACGGGGTTGAAGGAGATAAGAATATAGAAGTAAGCGAATGCAAACAAAAGTATTACAGACAACAAAACGTAAAGAGGCTTTGTGTAGTTGAAATAATTGTTTGCGAGATTGACTATCCATGCAGCGTTGGGGAAGATTGTCGCCAACGTTCCAGGGATAGAAACTATAGAGTTTGCAAAGATAACGGGCATAACGCCTGCCATATTGAGCTTGAGAGGAAGGCTGGACGACTGACCGCCGTACATCTTTCTTCCAACTACTCTCTTTGCATACTGAACGGGAATTCTTCTCTCAGAATCCGTGAACCATACGATAAGCCATACGATAGCGAGGATAAGAACTACTATCAACAATGCCCATACGACAGATGCGATAATATTTCCTACGCCCTTAGCGCCGGTTATCATGTAATAGAGGTTGAGGAATGTCTGGGGAAGTCTTGCAACGATGTTAGCAAAAAGGATAATGGAGATACCGTTTCCGATACCAAACTCATTGATTCTCTCTGCAAGCCACATAACAAGAGCCGCACCTGCGCAGTAGCAAGCTATCATTACGATGAACTGAAATCCCGAGCCGCCTGTAAATATTCTCTTCCAAATAGAGCCTGTAGCAGCGAGAGTCAGATTGGTCATACCGTTGCTAACGATAAGACCAGCGTAACCTGTAGCTGTGATTACTGCCAGAACCATAGTTACTATTCTCGTGATAACTGCGATTTTCTTCTTACCTGCCTCACCGTCCTTAGCCATGCGCTCAAGAGCGGGTATAGCAATAGTAAGAAGCTGCATAATGATGGACGACGTAATGTAGGGAGATACCGAAAGAGCGAAAAGTGTCGCCTGTCCGAACGCATCACCCGCGATCAACTGTACCGCGTAGTTGAAGGATCCCGTAAGGTTTCCTGCTACGATGTCAGAATTTACCCACGGCACCGGAATAGCCGAGCCCAAACGGTAAAGGATAACGATAAGCAATGTGAAGAGGAGCTTTGTCTTAAGCTCTTGGGTCTTCCAAGCATTTTTTAACGTCTGAAACATCCTTATACCTCCTCTGCCTGTCCACCTGCTGCTGTTATCTTTTCTTTAGCAGTTGCTGAAAAGACTGCTGCCTTAACGGTTAATTTTTTTGTAAGCTCGCCGTTGCCGAGGACCTTAAGGCCATCAAGGCTCTTGCGAACTATCTTCTTTGCGAGAAGAGTTTCAAGATCAACTACCGCGCCGTCCTCAAATACGTTGAGATCGGATACGTTTACGATAGCGTAGTTAGTAGCGAACTTGTTGTTGAAGCCTCTCTTAGGAAGCTTTCTGTAAAGAGGAAGCTGACCTCCCTCAAATCCGGGTCTTACGCCGCCGCCCGAACGAGCATTCTGGCCCTTGTGACCCTTACCTGCAGTCTTGCCGTTGCCGGAGCCTGCGCCTCTGCCCTTTCTCCAAGCTGCCTTAGCGGAGCCTTCTGCGGGCTTAAGTTCATTAAGTTTCATGTCTCTTACCTCCTATTAGCCTTCTACGGTCTCAACTTTTACGAGGTGAGCGAGAACCTTGATCTTACCTGCAAGAACTGCGTCATCTGCGTGAACGATGCTCTTGCCGATCTTTGTAAGTCCGAGAGACTTTGCTGTTGCCTT